>JBHJOJ010000131.1:0-6242 GCA_050329835.1 Kineosporiaceae bacterium
GGGCCGGGACCGGGTGACCCGGGCCCGGTCGCCCGGTGCGCCGCCGAGTCCCGGTGCGCCGCCGCGCCCCGGTGCGCCGCCGAGTCCCGGTGCGCCGCCGAGTCCCGGTGCGCCGCCGAGTCCCGGTGCGCCGCCGCGCCCGGGTCCGGCCCCGGCGCGGCGGACGTCACGAGGGCAGGACGCGGACGCGGACGGTCTCGGACATGGCCCGCAGCTCGGCGGCGAGCTCGCGCGAGGTCTCGCTCCCGGGGTCGCACCCGAGGTCGGTGATGGCGTACCCGAGCTGGCCGCGGGTGCTGAGGTGCTGGGCGTCGATGTTGACCTTGTGGTCCGCCATGATCTGGTTGGCGGCCGCCATGACGCCGGGGGTGTTGTGGTGGATGTGGGTGATGCGGCAGGTGCCCGGGCGCGACTCGGCCGCCAGCGCGGGCAGGTTGACCGACAGGCCGGTCTGGCCGGTCGCCACGTAGTCGCGCAGCTTGCCCGCGACGAAGCGCCCGATGTCGGCCTGCGCCTCCTCGGTGGACCCTCCGACGTGAGGGGTGAGGATGACGTTGGGCAGGCCCTGCAGCACGGACGAGAACGCCTCGCCGCGCCCGCGCGGCTCGTCGGGGAAGACGTCGACCGCCGCGCCGGCGATGTGGCCGTCGCGGACCTGCTCGGCGAGGGCCGCGTAGTCGACGACGAACCCCCGCGACAGGTTGAGGAACAGGCTGCCCGGGCGCATGGCGGCGAACTGGCGGGCCCCGAACATGCCGGCGTTGCCGGGGCGGCCGTCCACGTGCAGCGTGACGACGTCGGCCTCGTCGAGCAGTTCGTCGAGGGTGCGGCAGGCCCGGGCGTTGCCCAGCGCGAGCTTCTCGGCGGTGTCGTGGAAGATCACTCGCATCCCGATCGCCTCGGCGATCACCGACAGCTGGCTGCCGATGTTGCCGTAGCCGACGATGCCCAGCGTCCGGCCGCGCACCTCGTGCGCCCCGGCCGAGGACTTGTCCCAGACCCCGGCGTGCAGCGCCGCGTTGCGTTCCGTGAGCCGCCGGTAGAGGGCGATGACCTCGGCGACGACGATCTCGACGACGCTGCGGGTGTTGGAGTAGGGCGCGTTGAAGACCGCGACCCCACGCTCGCCCGCCGCGGCGAGGTCGACCTGGTTGGTCCCGATGCAGAACGCCCCGACCGCCAGCAGGTCCCCGGCCGCCTCGAACGCCTCGGCCGGCACGTGGGTGGTGGAGCGGATGCCGAGCAGGTGGACCCCGCGCAGGGCGTCCTCCAGCTCGGCCGGGGACAGCGCACCGGAACGGGTCGTCACGTCGTACCCGCCGTCGGTGAGGATGTGCACGGCGAGCGGGTGGACGTTCTCGACCAGGAGTGCCTTCACGGCCGACCATTGTGACCGACGGCGGGGCCGGCCACCGCCCGGCCTCCGGGACCGCCTCCGGGACCGCCTCCGGCGTGCGACCCTGCGGGTCAGGGAGGCGGCATGGAACTGGTGACGGCACTCGGCCTGTCGGTGTCGAGCGGGTTGAACGCCTACGTCCCGCTCCTGCTCGTCGGCCTGCTGGGCCGGTTCACCGACGCCGTCCCGCTGCCGGCGGCGTGGGCGTGGCTGTCCGATCCCTGGGTGCTCGGCGTCCTGGTGGCCCTGCTGGCCGTCGAGGTCGTCGCCGACAAGATCCCGGCCGTCGACACGGTCAACGACGTGCTGCAGACCGTCGTCCGGCCGACGTCCGGGGGAATCGTCGTCGGCGCCGCGGGCTGGGGCGGCGAGGCCACCGTCACCGACCCCGCGGGCTTCCTGCGCGACGGCGGCTGGGTGCCGCTGGTCACGGGGGCGCTGGTGGCGCTCGCCGTGCACCTCGCGAAGGCGAGCGTCCGCGCGGTCGCCAACACGGCCACCGCCGGCTTCGCCGCACCGGTGCTCAGCACGGCCGAGGACGTCGTCGCCGTGGCGCTCACGCTGGCGGCGATCCTGGTCCCGGTCGTGGCCGTGGTCCTGCTGCTGCTGCTCGCCTGGTGGTTCGTGCGGCTGCGCCGACGCCGGGGCGCGGCCGCCGCGGCGGCGGCGCAGAATGGCCCCCGATGACTGCGATCCCGTCCCTCACGCTCAACGACGGCACGACCATCCCCCAGATCGGTTTCGGCACGTGGCAGGTCGACCCGGCCGACGCCGTCGGGGCCGTCACGACCGCTCTCGAGGCCGGCTACCGGCACATCGACACGGCCCAGATGTACGGCAACGAGAAGCAGGTCGGCGAGGCTGTGCGGGCCTCCGGCCTGCCCCGCGAGGAGGTCTTCGTCACCTCCAAGCTCAACAA
This sequence comes from Kineosporiaceae bacterium, assembly GCA_050329835.1. Classification (GTDB taxonomy): domain Bacteria; phylum Actinomycetota; class Actinomycetes; order Actinomycetales; family JBBAYJ01; genus JANNOG01. Next base: position 2,316 of record JBHJOJ010000131.1, read on the forward strand.
CGGCCATCACCGCCCCGACGACGCCCGGCGCGCCTTCGACGCCACGCTGGCGGACCTCGGGTTCGACTACGTCGACCTGTTCCTCGTCCACTGGCCGCTGCCCACCCGCTACGACGGTGACTACGTGTCGACCTGGCGGACGCTGGCGGAGTTCGCCGCCGACGGCCGGGCGCGGTCCGTCGGGGTGTCGAACTTCCAGGTCGCCCACCTCGAGCGGCTGGCGGCCGAGACCTCGCTCACGCCGTCGGTCAACCAGATCGAGCTGCACCCCTACTTCCAGAACCGGGCCGTCGCCGCCTACGGGGCCGACCACGGGATCGTGACGGAGGCGTGGTCGCCGCTGGCCCAGGGGCGGATCGTCGACGAGCCGGTCGTCAAGGGGATCGCCGAGCGTCTCGGCCGGACGCCGGCCCAGGTGACGTTGCGGTGGCACCTGCAGAAGGGCCACGTCATCTTCCCGAAGTCCGTCACCCCGGAGCGCATCCGGCAGAACATCGACATCCTCGACATCGAGCTGACCGCCGACGACATGGCGGCGATCGACTCCCTGGACCGCGGCGAGGAGGGCCGGATCGGTCCGAATCCGGACACGTTCGACTGGGTCCCACGCTGACGTCGGGCTGACATCGCGCCGGACACGCCGACCGGCACTGGACGTCCGGGGCCGGCCGGGCGTGTGATCGCGGTCATGAGCACGCGAGACACCGCCTGGCCGGCCGGGACGCCGTGCAGGGCCGACCTGGCCTCCCCGGACGTCGGGGCGGCCCGGGACTTCTACGGCGCCGTCCTCGGCTGGTCGTTCACGGAGAGCGGCGAGGAGTACGGCGGGTACCTCATGGCGGACGTCGCGGGGTCGTCCGTGGCGGGGATCGGGCCGCAGCAGGACGGCTCGCCCAACGCCTGGACCCTCTACCTGGCGAGCGACGACGCCGACGCCACGGCGGCGGCGGTGACGCCTGCCGGCGGGTCGGTGGTCGTGCCGCCCATGGACGTCGGCGACCTGGGGCGGATGATCATCGCGGCGGACCCGAGCGGCGGCGCCTTCGGGGTCTGGCAGGCCCGGCGCCACATCGGCGCCCAGCGGGTCAACGAGCCGGGCGCCCTCACCTGGGAGGACCTGCGCTCGACCGACCCGGACGCGGCGCGCGCCTTCTACGCCGGGGTCTTCGGCTTCCGGGAGGAGGCGGCCGACGGGGCGCCGGACGACTACCGGATGTTCGCCCTGCCGGGCGGCGACCCGCTGGGCGGCATCGGCGGGATGACGGACGGCGCGGAGGGTCTGCCGTCGCACTGGCTGGTCTACTTCGGCGTCCCCGACGCGGACTCCGCCGTCGCGGTCGCGGAGTCCCACGGCGGGCGGGCGCTCGCCCCCGCGGTCGACACCCCCTACGGCCGGATGGCCGCCCTGAGCGACCCCACCGGGGCCGTCCTCTGGGTGGTCGGTGTCCCGGCGGCCGCCTGATCGGAGCTGCGGCTGTCTCCGGTCGTCGGGGCGTCTCCGCCGTTGCCCGGCCGGAGCCCTCTCGTCACAGGCCCCGGGTCTCCCGTCGCTCGCTGAGTGGGCTCAGGCACGTCCCGACCACGAAGCGCCCGCCCTGGGGCGCTTGCCGCCCGGCGAACTCACGGTGAACCGCCAACAGGGCGTGCCGCAGATCATCCGCGTCGCGGTCCGAGAGGGAGAGGGCGCTCCACTCGAAGGCGATCGCGACGTCTGGGGCGCCGCGCCACGTCACGCCCGGTTCCGCGGCCGCCTCGATCAGGACGGAACCCTCTTCGGTGCGGTGCACACGCACCCCACCGTCCGGTAGTCGGCGAACCTGCTGCAACAGGACGTCCGTCAGCGAGACGGTGAAGGCGTCGTGCCAGAAACGCTCGCTCACCATGAACAGGTCGACCGACACGAGATCGATCGGGACGAAGAACTCCTCCGCCGCGCTCCGGTACAACGACATCGCTCGTCCGGCACGGGGGCGCACGTCGGCGACCTCGACGAGACCGGCCCGGCGGAACGCGGACACCCGCCGGAGCACGACGTGCAGTGGGACGTCGAGCTCGGCGGCCGCCTGCGAGGCGGAGACGGCTCTCCCCAGGAAGGGCGCCAGGTAGCGGACCTGACCGCGGTCCACCAGCAGGCGCGCGGCGACCGGATCGACGACCCGGAGCGGCCGGGAGTCCCTACTGACGGTCCGGGGTTGCACCGTCACAAGCTCGGTCGACATGGTCCGGATGTCAAGGGACGGCATGGGCGGCGCATGACCGCGGCCGACGACGTGGACCGCACCGACGGGCGAGGAGTCGACATGCATCGGTTGTTCAAGATCCGGCCCAGGGGCGTGCTCGGGCGTCGGCGCCTCCTCGTCGGCCTCTCGACGCTCGTCCTCCTCATCGTCCTCGCCGTGATCGTCACGATGTGGGCCAGATCTGGTCCGGACGACGCCGGTGACCTGACAGCCGAGGTCACCGGCACGACTGTGGTCCTCAACGGGGTGGTGGGTAGCGAGTCGCTCGCGACCGTCGAGGACGTTCTCGCCGATCACCCGGACGTGACGACGCTCGAGTTCGGCCTCATGTACGGATCCGTCGACGACGACACGAATCTGGAGATCGCGCGTCTCGTACGCGCCCGAGGCCTCGACACGCACCTCGTGTCCGGCTCCCGGGCCTACTCCGGTGCGACGGACCTGTTCCTGGCCGGTACCGAGCGCACCATCGACTGTGGGGCGGCGTTCGGCGTGCACTCGTGGGCCAAGGCCGACGGCAGGACGGCACGCGACTTCCCGAGGGATCCCGAGCACCCCGAACATGCCCAGTACATCGAGTACTACGAAGAGCTGGGAGGGATCCGTGCCGAAGAATTCTACTGGTTCACCGTAGATCGGTCGCCGTTCGAGAGAATTTATCACATGTCACCGGAAGAGATCAATGGATTCGGGATCGTCACCACTCCGATGTCCTGTCCCGCTCCGTCGACCTAGACTCTGAGACCGGCTCCATCGCGCAGGTCGTCGATGCTGAGCCCAGGCACCGGCCGAGACCCGTCCACCGCGCTCGCTGCTCCACCGAGGTCATCGCTTCCGGTGCATCACATCCGGAAGCCTCGGGCCTTGAGCCTCAGTCCACGGTCCAGGTGTCGGGTCCGGCGACGAGCGCGGCGAGGTCGTCGTCCGTCGCCGGACCGCCGGCGCCCTCGACCGCGGCCTCGACCTGGTCGCGGACCAGGTCGTCGTAGGTGGGCCGGATCACGCTGCGGAAGATCCCGATCGGCACGTGGCTGAGGGTGACGTCGTCGAGCCGGCTCAGCGCGAACGCCGCCGCCGGGTCGTCGGCCGCGGGGTCGTGCACCACCGGGACCCGGCCCTCCAGGTCGGCTTGCGCCGCCGGCAGCACCTCGACGCCGCCCCCGTCCCGGCGGGCGACGACCACCCGGTCCCGCCCCTCGGCCCCGCCGAACGTCACCGGCTCCCCGGCCCGCAGCCGGACCAGGCGAGCCCGGGACTCGTCCCGGTCCTTGAGGACGTCGAAGGCCCCGTCGTTGAAGATCGGGCAGTTCTGGTAGATCTCGACCAGCGACGTCCCCCGGTGCTCGGCGGCCGCCCGCAGCACCTCGGTCAGGTGGGCGCGGTCGGAGTCCAGGGTGCGGGCCACGAACGTCGCCTCGGCGCCGAGCGCCAGGGACACCGGGTTGAACGGCGCGTCGACGGAGCCCACCGGGGTCGACTTCGTCACCTTGCCGGGCTCCGAGGTGGGGGAGTACTGCCCCTTCGTCAGCCCGTAGATCCGGTTGTTGAACAGCAGGATCGTGAGGTTGACGTTGCGCCGCAGAGTGTGGAGGAGGTGTCCGGCGCCGATGCTCAGCGCGTCGCCGTCACCGGTGACCACCCACACGTTGAGGTCGGGGCGCGCCACGGCGAGCCCGGTCGCGAACGC
>JBHJOJ010000132.1:0-8106 GCA_050329835.1 Kineosporiaceae bacterium
GGGACAGCGGACCGCTCGGGAGGCCGCCCGCCGCGGCCCCGGCCGTCCCCGGGTCGGCGACGACCAGCCCGGGGGCCGCCAGCGCACCCGCGGCGACCTCGTGGCGGGCGGTCACCCAACCGGTGCGGCTGCGCGCGACCCGGCCCGCCGTGCGCAGGCTCCGCAGGTACGACGAGAGGTCGTCGTGGGCGGCGGCGCCGAGCAGGCGCGAGGCCGGATCACCCGTCGCGGGCGACGGCGCGGGCACCGGGGGCCGCGCGCTCGCGGGCCTCGGCGCAACAGGTTCCCGCAGGTCCAGCACGCTCGCCACGCTAGGGACCCACGGCCCCGGAACGGGTCTACCCGGGAATCGGGACAGCCTCGCCCAGGCCCACCCATTCGTCGCTGCCGTCGGCGAACACCTGATGCTTCCACACCGGCAGCCGGGCCTTGACCCGCTCCACGACGGCCTCCGCCGCTGCGAACGCCTCCCGGCGGTGGGCGGCGGCCGCCGCGACCGCGAGCGCCACGTCCCCGACGACCAGGCGGCCGACGCGGTGCTCGGCCGCGATCCGGCACCGGGGGTGTTCCGCGGCGATCTCCTGGCACACCCGCGCCATCACCTCGACCGCCGCCGGGTGGGCCTCGTACTCGAGCCGGGCCACCGTTCCGCGACCCGGCGTGTCGTGGTCGCGGACGGCTCCCACGAAGGTCACCACCGCGCCGGCGGCCGGCGACGCCACGAGGGCGGCCAGGTGCTCGCCGGACACGACGCCGGTCCCGACCGCCGCCCGCACCACCCGGCCGGACGTCCCCGCCGCCTCGCCGCTCATTCCCGGACGGTACCCCCGCCGCCCGGCCCCGGCGACGCCCAGGACCCGGGGTCGAGCTCCGCCATCGCCCGCTCGGCGGCCACGGCCTCGGCCCCGGCGAGCCGGGCGAGGTCGCGCAGGCCGCCCACCCCGAAGCGGTTGCGGATCTCGACGACGGCCTCGACGACGACCGGGTCGACCACGGGGTCGCGCAGGGGGTCGGGCACGGGCTCGCTCACCGGCGCCGTGGTGCCGGGTGGCGGGCCCGGGTGCGCGCCGGGAATCCCCGGCGCCGCCCGGGCATTGACCAGAGAGGTGACGAGACGAGCGGGGACCCGGACGTTCCGTGCCCTCGCGCACCCCGCGTACCGGCTGTGGGCGGTGGCGGCCCTGGTCTCCAACACCGGCACCTGGATGCAACGGGTCGCCCAGGACTGGCTGGTGCTGACCGAGCTGACCGCCGACTCCGCGCTCGCCCTGGGCGTCGTCACCGGTCTCCAGTTCGCCCCGATGCTGCTGCTGGCGCCCTGGACCGGCCTGGTGGCCGACCGCTTCGACCGGCGCCGGGTGCTGCTGGTGACCCAGGCGGCCCAGGGGATCCTCGCGCTGGCGCTCGGCCTGCTGGTCGTCACGGGGGCCGTCGAGCTCTGGCACGTCCTGCTGCTGGCAGCGGGCCTGGGGGTCGCCACCGCGCTCGACGCCCCGGCCCGGCAGACGTTCGTCTCGGCCCTGGTGCCCGCACCCGACCTGCCCAACGCGGTCAGCCTCAACTCGGCGACGTTCCACACCGGGCGGCTGCTGGGGCCGGCGGCGGCTGGGCTGCTGATCGCCGGGGTCGGGACGGGGTGGGTGTTCCTGGTCAACGCCGCCACCTTCGCCGCCACCCTGCTCGCCCTCGTCGCGCTGCGCCGGCGCCCCCAGGAGCGCCTGCCCCGCGCGGGCGGCCTGCGGGACGGCCTCGCCTACGTCCGGTCCCGCCCGGACCTCGTCATGGTGCTGGCCCTGGTCGCGGTCATCGGCATGCTCGGTCTCAACATGCAGCTCACCTCGGCCGTCATGGCCCGGGTGGAGTTCGGCCGGGGACCCGACGACTTCGGGTTCCTCGGGTCGCTGGCCGCCGTCGGGGCCGTCGCGGGGGCCCTGGTGGCGGCGCGGCGGGAACGGCCGCGGCTGCGCACCGTCGTGCTCGCCGCACTGGCCTTCGGAGCGGCGAGCACCGCGTCGGCCCTCATGCCCACGTTCTGGCTGTACGCGGCGTCCCTGGTGCCGGTGGGGCTCACCGCCCTCACCCTCATGACGACGGCGAACGCCACCGTGCAGACGACGACGCCGCCGGAGCTGCGCGGCCGGGTGATGGCCCTGTACCTGGCGATCTTCCTGGGCGGGACGCCGCTGGGCTCCCCGCTGGTGGGCTGGATCGGCGAACTCTCCGGGCCCCGCTGGACGATCGGGGTAGGCGCCGTCGCCGCCCTCGCCGCCGGCGGCACCGCCCTGGTCTGGCTCGCCCGCCGGGAGCGGGTCCGGACGGCAGCTCACGACCCCGTCCCGGACGGCTGAGCTCTCGACGGTCGCTCGTGATCCAACTCATGCGAGCGCGGGCTGGTCGTCCCGGGAACCTGCCCTCGCATGAGTTGGATCTCGAGAGCACGGCGCGGCCGGGTCACGCCGGGGCGCTGACGACCGGCTCCCCCGCCAGCGTCTCGACGTCGACGGAGACCACCTCCTCGAGGGGGACGGCAGCGGACATGAGGACCGGCGGGCGCGTGGTCCCCGGCTCCGGCGGCTCCCCCACCGTCCAGCTCCCCGCGATCACGCGCTCCCCGGCGGCGGTCACCACGACCACGCGGCAGCGCTCGCCGGCCGGGACCCCGGTGACACGCACGGCGAGACGGACCCAGTCCCGGGCGGGCTCGACACTGACCTCGGCCGCGGCGCCGGAGGCGGAGGTGCCCGCCAGCTGGACGGCGGCCGGGCCGGACGAGGGCTGTGCGACGGGCGGGGCGGGCGCGTCCTGCCCGGTCGCGAGGCCGAGGCCGGCGGCGCCGGCTCCTCCCAGCAGCACGGCCGCGGCCGCGACCGCGACCAGCGACGCCCGGGTGCGACGGCGCGCCGAGGCCCGCTCGGCCCGGATCTCGCGCAGCGTGCGGGCCAGGAGGAGCTCGCCGGCCGGGGCCGCCGCCGAACGCCCGATCGGGTCGGGCGCAGGGTCGGCCGGCAGGTCGGCCGCCAGGTCGGCGGGGTCGAGAGCCGCCGCCAGCAGCGCCGAGTCCCGGAGCTCGACGAGCTCCCCCCGGCAGTCGGGGCAGCCCGCGAGGTGGGTCCGCAGGCGTTCGGCCTCGGCGCCGTCCAGCAGCCCGAGCGCGAGGGCGGCGAGGTCGCCGCGGGGGTGGCCGTTCCCGCTCACCGGGTTCCCCCCATCTCCTCGTAGGCCAGGCGCAGCGCCTTCAGGGCGTAGTAGGTCCGGGACTTCACGGTGCCCGGCGGCACCCCGAGCCGGCCCGCGGCCTCGGCGACCGAGAGGCCGGCGAGCTGGACGAGCGCCAGCACCTCCCGGTGCTCGGGCGTGAGGCGGGCGAGCGCCTGGCGGAGCACGACCTGGTCGACGACCCGCTGGGCCTCGTCCGCCGCCGCCGGCCGGGCGCGCTCGGCCCCCTCGAGGGCGTCGGTGCCGGCCTCCGCGGGACGCCGGGCTGCGGCCCGCGCCCGGTCCACCGTGATGTTGCGGACGACGGTGAAGAGCCAGCTGCGGACGGACCCGCGGTCCTCGGACAGGTCGTGGCGGTGCCGCCACGCCCGGACCAGTGCCTCCTGCACCACGTCCTCGGCGAGGTGACGGTCACCGGTGAGGCGGGTGGCGTAGCCCACGAGCGCTCCCCCGTGCTCCCGGTACAGCTGGGCCACCAGCTGCTCGCCGGGGTCGGGCGGCGCGGCCGCCCTCCCGGACGGGTCACGGCGGCGACGGGGTCGCCACGACGCGACGAGTGGCATCGTGGCGACCTCCCGGACGGCGACGGCGGACACGAGGCTAGGGGTGGGGGGGTCCGGCGACCAGACCGCGGCCTCAGTAGTCGCTGCCGTATCCGTCGGAGGCGGGAGCGTCGTCCTCGGGGGCCTGGTCCCCGGCACCCGCGGCGGCACCCGCCCGCTCACCCGTCGGGGTGGCGGCGAACCACGTGCCGCCGACCCCGTGGCCGAGGGCGTCCCCCGGAGCGGAGTCCTCGGCGTACCGGTACAGCGGCCACCCCGCGAGGGTGACCTGGACGCTGCCGTCGTCGCGGGTGAGGGTGCCCAGCAGGTCGGCGTCGATGCCGGAGGCGACGAGCGCCGAGGCGTCGTCGACGGTGACCGGCGGCCAGGCCTGTGCGCAGTCCCCGTCGCAGGCGCTGCCGGGCGGGTCGGCGGTGTCGGAGTCGAAGCGGTAGAGCGTGAAGCCGGCGCCGTCCACCGTCACCTGGCCGACGTCCGCGGCCTCGCCGATCGCGAGCGTGGGCGCGGTCGAGGAGCCGCTGCCGGGCTCGCTGCCGGGCTCGGTGTCGGACGCGGAGGCGGCCGGCGCAGCGGCGGCCGGGGCGGTGGAGCCGTCGTCGCCGTACCCGCCGTCGTACCCGCCGCAGCCCGCGAGGGCGGTGGCGGCGAGGGACAGCGCGCCGGTGAGCACGGCGGCGGCCAGCACGGGCGGGGCGGTACGAGGACGAGCGGGGGCCGAGGGGCGCATGGCGGATCCTTCCGGGACGTTCCGAGGGGACGCCCCCGATACGTCCGCCGTGCCCGGACGGTTCATCCGCCCCGGCCGGCAGCAGGACTCCATGTCACCCGTGCCGCCGCCACCCGCACCAGGGGCCGGGAGGCCCGGGGCCGCCGCTCGCCGGCGCAGCCGGATCGCCACACGATCGGGCGATATGGGCATGGCCGGCTCGGTACCGATGAGTGCGGGGTGAGCGCTCGCGGAGCGGCTGCGGTCGGCGCCGCGGCGCTGACCGCAGCCGGGGCGCTGGCCGCCATGGGGGCGGAGGGATCGTTCACCGCGGACACGGCTGCGGCGTCGTCGTTCGCCGCGCAGGTGCTGGCGGCGCCGGTACCGACGGCCGCCATCGTGACGTGCGGGTCCACCGGCGACTCGACGGTGCGGTTGTCGTGGCCCGCCGTGCCGGGAGCGGGCGGGTACACCGTGAGCGGGCACGGCCAGAGCGCCGTGGTCGGCATCGGCACCGACCCGGTGACCTGGCAGTCGTCGCCGGTACCGGCGGCGGCCGGGGATCTGACCTTCGCGGTGACCACGACCGCGGGGGCGTGGACGTCCGCGGACGCCGCCGTGAGGGTCGCCGGCTGCCCGGTTCCCACCGTGCCCGCCGCCCCGGATCCGGCCGGCGCCACCCTGAGCGGCGGGGACGGCATCGCGGTGACGTGGACCCCGGGACCCGACGGGGGCTCTCCCGTGACCTCCTGGACCGCGACCGCCACCACCCCCGGGGGACCCGCCCGGACGTGCACCGCGACGCCCCCCGCCACCGGCTGCGGCCTCACCGGACTGCCTCCCGCCACGTACACGGTCACCGTGAGCGCGGCGAACGCCGTGGGCACCGGCCCACCCACCGCCCCCCTCGACGTCACCGTCGCGGCATCGGCCTCCGCACCCGACGCGCCGTCCGGTGTCACGGCCACGGTCACCGGCGGTGACGACCTCGCCGTCGCCTGGACCCCCGGGGCCGCCAACGGCTCCCCGGTCACGTCCTACACCGCCACCGCCGACCCCGGCGGACAGCACTGCGCCGCGCCTGCCGCCACCGTCGCCTGCACCGTCGCGGACGTCATCCCCGGAGTCACCTACACCGTCACCGTCACCGCCACGAACTCCGCCGGCACCAGCCCCCCGTCCTCACCGCCGGTCGGCGTCACCGTCCCGGTGGCCCCACCGCTCGACACCCTGACCGGAGCCGCCCCAGTCCTCGCCTACGGCCTGCGCCTGCTCGACAGCGACTACACCGGGCCCCTCGTCCGCGTCCGCCGCACCAGCGACGGCACCTGGACCGACATCGGTCCCTCGCCCGACGGCATCCTCGACACCACCGCCCTCATGACCTTCTGCGCGAGCACCACCTGCCGCGTCACCACCTGGTACGACCAGGCCGACGGCGCCGCCCACCACGCCACCCAGCCCACCGACAGCCGTCAACCCTGGCTCGTCACCAACGGCACCCTCGAGACCGACCTCGGCGGCCGACCGACCCTGCGCCACGACGACAACCAGGGCCTGCTCGCCCCCACCGTCCCCCTCGGGACCACCGCCGTCACCGCCACCGCCGTCGCCCGTGCAGGCGCGTGGAACGACCGCATCGTCAGCTTCACCGCGACCGGGGAGGCCGACGACTGGAACTCGGCGGGGTCGGCGCAGCTGCTGGCGTACCTGGGGGCGGAGGTGCCGGGCGGCGGCGGCGCCCAGCGGGGGGACGGCTCCGCGCTGGATCGGTCGGCCGCGTACGCGCTGGTCGCCGACGCCGACACCGCTCACCTCCATGCCAACGACCTGCGGTGGGCAGGCGCTCCCGGTACCGCGCTGGCCGCCACGGGGACCGTCGGCATCGGGCAGAACACCAACCCGGCCGACGGGGTCGCGAACCTCAGCGGCGTCGTGACCGAGGTCGTCCTGCTGCCGCGGGCGGTGAGCGAGGGGGAACGGCGGAGCCTCGCGGAGAACCAGCTGGCCTACCTCGGCTTCTCCTCGCCACCCTCCGAGGTCGTGGTCGGCTTCAGCGCGCAGGACCTCACCGTCCGGTGGGACACCCCGCTGCGTCCTGCCTCCTCCCCGCTCACCGGATACACCGCCTCGGTGCAGCCGGGCGGCGCCGCATGCAGCCCGGGAGGCGGCCCTCCGTTCCTCTGCACGTTCACCGCCACGGACCCGGGACGCCACCACTACGTGCAGGTGTCCGCCGACCACACCGACGGCCCGCGGCACGTGTTCGTCACCGTCGTGCCACCCGTCACGGGGTGCCCGTGCGGTCTGTTCGGCGACTCCTACGTCCCGGGCGGGCCGGGGGAACACGAATCGACCCCGGTCGAGCTCGGGCTCCGCCTGGTCGCCGAACGGGACGGTGCGATCACCGGCGTGCGGTACTACGCCCCGGCGGCCCACCCCGGCGACACCGTCAGCCTGTGGGACACCTCCGGCAACCGGCTGGCGACGGCCGCCGCACCCGCCACCCCCGGACCGGGCTGGACCACGGGCACCTTCGCGACTGCGGTCCCGGTGACCGCCGGCACCGAGTACGTCGCCTCCTACCTCACCCCCGACGGCCTCTACCACGCCACGGAGAACGGCTTCGTCGGACCGGTGGTGCGGGGACCGCTCGCCGCACCCGCCCAAGCCGGGGTCTTCCGGTACGGCGGCGGCTTCCCCAGCGACGTCTACCGGGCGAGCGACTACGCGGTCGACGTCACGTTCGTCCCCGACCCCTGACGCCGCCCTCGTGACCCGAGGCCCGAGCGCGCCGGCTCGCGGGGGCCGCGGACCCACCTCACGGCGCCGCGGCCGGGGTGATGATCCATCCGTCCACCTCGTACGCACCCGCCCAGTCGGTGACGGCCCCGTCGCGTGGCGGAGGTGTCAGGACGCCCGGCGCGACGCCGGTCGTGGCGCCGCAGGCCGGCGGACGACGCGAAGGCCCCCGCACCCGGGTGGGTGCGGGGGCCTCGCGTCAGGCGTGGCGCCGGACCTCAGATCGGCGGACCGATCAGAAGTCCATGTCGCCCATGCCGCCGCCACCGGCGCCGGCGCCGGCCTTCTCCTTCTCCGGCCGGTCGGCCACGACGGCCTCGGTCGTGAGGAAGAGGGCGGCGATCGACGCGGCGTTCTGCAGCGCCGAGCGGGTCACCTTGGCCGGTTCGACGATGCCCGCCGCCATCATGTCGACGTACTCGCCGGTGGCCGCATTGAGCCCCTCGCCCGCGGGCAGGCCCTTGACCTTCTCGGCCACGACCCCACCCTCGAGACCCGCGTTGATCGCGATCTGCTTGAGCGGGGCCTCGAGTGCGACCCTGACGATGTTGGCGCCGGTCGCCTCGTCACCCTCGAGCGTGAGGCTCGCGAACGCCTTGAGTCCGGCGTTGAGCAGGGCGACGCCGCCTCCGGAGACGATGCCCTCCTCGACCGCGGCCTTGGCGTTGCGGACCGCGTCCTCGATGCGGTGCTTGCGCTCCTTGAGCTCGACCTCGGTGGCCGCGCCCGCCTTGATGACCGCGACGCCGCCGGCCAGGCGCGCCAGGCGCTCCTGCAGCTTCTCGCGGTCGTAGTCGGAGTCGCTGTTCTCGATCTCGG
>JBHJOJ010000133.1:0-7329 GCA_050329835.1 Kineosporiaceae bacterium
CACGACCGCAACGCCCCCGCCAGGCGGGCGACCCGGGCCCGGCTCACCCCGAGGTCGACGTCTCGGCCGCGGACGTCGCGTCCGAACATGGCCATGTCGACCGTGTGGAAGTCGACCCCAGCCCCCCGCGGGGGCAGGGCATCCCGGCGCATCCCCTGCGGCAGCAGGTCCGGACCGAGGTCGCGGTACAGGGCCAACAACGCCGCGAACTCACACCCCCTGCCACGCCCCGACCCCGGCACCGTCCCCCGGGCGCCGACCACCCGGACCCGACCCAACACCTCCACCCGCGGCACCACCACCACCGGCGGGCTCCCCGACACAGTCCCCACCGACGTCGCCGCGGTCACGGGCGGACCTGCCCAGCCACCGCGTGCAGGGCCCCGGCGGCGGCGTGCAACTCCGCCGTTGCCCGGAGCGTCGCCGCGCGGGCCTCCTCGGCCGGGGCGTCACCGACCTCGGCCACCATCACGTCGAGCAGTCCCACCTGGTCGGCGAGGTCCTGTGCGAGACGAGCGAGGCTGGCCAGGGTCGTGGCCAGGTCCTCGTTCGCGACCTGGTGACGACGTCGACTGAGGGGGAACAGCAGCAACGATCGCCCGCTGACGCGCGCGTCATCTGTCCCCGCCCACGTCGCGCTCATGCGCGGACTCCTTCTCGCGCTCTCGTCATCGGGGCGTCTCGCGTGTCGTCGGGTAGTGCTCGCTCGTTCCTCACGGCCGTCATCCGTCCCTCGATCCTGCATGCAGTGAACGATCTCCGGGACCGTACGTGCGAATGGATGGCGCGCGAGACCGTCAATAGTGGAATTGATGTCGCACCTACGTGGAATGGAGGTCCTCCAACCGGTGCTTCACATGATCTTCAACGGCAGGATGCTGCCTGCGGTAGAATCCTTGTCCTCGATGAACACGAACCACGTTCCAAGGGCAGGACCCCCGACAGGGCTGGAGGTCGACGTGGGGGTGACCGAGTGGACGGGACGCGAGGCCCGCTTACTGCGCAAGGCCACACGGATGAGTGTGCGCGCTTTCGCTGCCAAGTTGGGGATAAGCCCGCGAACGGTCTCGAAGTGGGAAGAGCTGGGTACGGGGCGCACGCCGCTGCCGGAGTATCAGGCGATACTCGACACGACACTGGCCCAGGCGACGCCGGAAGCGCTCGATCTGTTTCATGCGCTGCTGGCCGAGGGCGCCGACCGGCCCATCCGAGCGGTTGAGGTCGCCACCTCCACGGCGACGTCACTTGTGGACCTCACGACCTCCACCACGGCGCCTGACGTCGGAGATCTGATCGACGCCGCCGGCCACCGCGCCCACTGTTTCTTGATGCAGGCCTTCTACAAGGTAGTGGACGGAGAGAGCATGGACCATCTCTGGACCGAGACAGCACAGCTGGCCAGCGACTACCAACGCCAGCCACCCCATGTGTACGCGTCACGGCTCGTCGAGATCCAGAACACGTGCTTCGATCTCCTGGAGAGACCGGCATCGATCACGGTCACCAGACAGCTTCTGACGGTGTCGGCCATCACCGGAGGAATACTCGCGAAAGTGGCTCTCGACCTCGGCCACCAGCGAAGTGCGCAGACTCACATCCGGGCGGCCTACGTCAGCGCTGACCACGCGGACCATCCTCAACTGAAGGCGTGGATTCGAGGGCTACAGTCCGTCATGGCGTACTGGGAGGGTCGATACGCAGAGGCGCGTGACTACGCGGCCCGCGGCCAGGCCCTCCAGGCCCGGAGCACGGCGTCCGTGTGGCTCGCCGCCAGCGATGCGCGCGCGGCCGCAGCGGTCGGCGACGTCCCCGCGACTCGTGCCGCCCTCACGGCAGCGGACGAGGCTCGCGCCGACCTGATCGGGAACGAGATCGACGATCTCGGTGGTCTCTGCGTCTTCTCACCCGCCCGCCAGATCTACTACGCGGCTGATGCCCTGGCCGCACTCCCCGGACAGGTGCGGGAAGCGGGCATGCGAGCGGAGGCGGCCGTGGAGGCGTACCGCGACAGGGAAGCGGACGAGTGGGCCTTCGGTGACGCCGCCGGCAGCTCGGCCGCCCTGGCACTCGTCCACGTTCGCGATCACGACGTTCCCGCCGCCGCCGACCAGCTGGCCTCCGTGCTCGAACTGCCGGCGGATCAGAGGATCGAGGGCGTCGTCAAGAGCGTCGGCCGGGTCTACGGCGAGCTGAAGAACGTTCCCGACACCCCCGCGGTGAGACAGCTACGCGTCGACGTGGAGGACTTCACGCGCGTGACTGCCGAGAGTGTCGCGCTCTGACATGGACCAGGGCTTGAGGCTGGTGACACCGAAGGCGATCCTGCGCGACTTCCGCCCGACGGACGTCGACGGTCTGCTCGGCGTCGTCGGTGACGACCGAGTGACGCAATGGCTGTCATTCGACTCGAGGAGCCGCGAGCAGACGACTCGGATGATCGAGTCCGCCCGGGTCGCCGCCGCTGCCGAGTCGCGCACCGAGTTCTACGTCGGTGTGACGTTGCCGGAGGACGATTCCGAGATCGTGGGCCTGGCCCGGCTCGCGCTGGGCGGGGTGAGGGCCGCGAAACTCGGGTTCGCCGTCCGATACGACCACCACGGCAGGGGAATCGCCTCGGCAGTCGTCGACCGCTTCGTCCGATTCGGTTTCGAAGAGCTGGATCTGCATCGAGTCACGGCCGCCGCGGGGCCTGAGAACCTGCCATCACACCGAGTCCTGGAGCGCAACGGATTCCAACGCGAGGGCCGTCTGAGAGATCACGTGTTCACCAACGGAGCCTGGCGAGACAGCATTCTCTTCTCGCGGCTGGCGACGGACCTCCCGACCGGACGTCCTGGGGACATCGCGGCCCAACTCGTCGTCCCGGCCAATGACGTCCGGCCGGCGCGGACGAGCTGAGCCGCTCCGCGTGACCCGTGCCGACGGCCGAGTTCCACACGGGTTCCACACCGGGGCGACGGTCAACCACGTCCGCTGCGGTGGCGTCTCGTATTCTCGTTGTGCACGTCGACGCTGGTAGCAGAGAAGACCACATGAGGCGACGCGGCACCGCACCACCGACCTGAGCTGACAGCCGCCGCGTCACAGTGACCAGCACACCCTGACGAGACGAATCGAGTCGACGGCGAGGCCCCAACCGGATTCCGACCAGCGAGTCCGGGGCCGCCCGGCTGCATCGTGCCCCGGCGTTCGCCGCGGTGCCTGCGGCCGGTCATCCGCCGCCGCGTCACGTCAGGGGTCGCCATGCACGCCATCAGCTCACCCTCGCCGGACTCGTCCCCCACACCGTCGTCCGACTCGTCGCCCGGCCCGTCGTCGAGCCCGTCAGCCGGTGCCACTGGTGGTCGTTCACCCAGCCGGTGGCGGCCGACGGAGGCGGACATGCGGGCTTACGCAGTGCACGCCGGCGTATGCGTGCGGCCGCTGGTCCGTCGGGTCGTGGACACCGTGACCGGGGACAGCCAGGACGTCGCGATCCGTTGCGGGTCCACCCGCGAGCACGCCTGTCCCTCCTGCGCGACCCGGGCCCGTGACCTGCGGATCACCCAGTGCCGGGAAGGCTGGCACCTCGTCGACGACCCCCTCGACCAGGACCTCTCTCCCGGTGAGACGGTCACTGACGACGACACTGACGACACGCTTGACGCCTCCGGCACCGACGCGGACGTCAAGGACCGGACGGGCGATCGGCGGGCCCGGTCGACCCGGCGCCGTGACGACGTCGCGGACCTGCCCCGGGTCCCCTGTGAGACGCGGACCGTGGGCCGGACGTTCACCGGCCGTGACGGTCGGACCTATCGCCCATCGATGTTCATCACGCTCACCCTGCCCTCGTACGGCAGGGTCGTTCCCGGCCGCGGAGTGCCGGTCGACTCGTCGAGCTACGACTACCGACGAGCGGCCCGGGACGCCGTCGCCCTGAGCCGACTGCTCGACCGGTGGGTGCAGAACCTCCGCCGTTGCGCCGGCTACCGGGTCCAGTACTTCGCCGTCGTCGAGGGGCAGCGCCGCCTCGCCGGCCACGTCCACCTGGCCCTCCGCGGCGCCATCCCCCGCGCCGTCCTGCGGGAGGTCACCCGCGCCACCTACGCCTCGCTGTGGTGGCCGCCGACGGACCGGGTCGTCTACCCCGACGGGGGACCCGCCCCCGTGTGGGACGCCACCTCCGGGCGCTACCTCGACCGCGCGACCCGCACAGCCCTCCCCACCTGGGACGAGGCACTCGACCGTCTCGACCGCGACCCGGCGGCCGGACCGTGGCACGTCGCCCGCTGGGGCCGCCAGGTCGACGTGAAGGGGATCGTCGCGCCTTCCCTGGAAGCCGACCGCGCCGTCCGGTACCTGACGAAGTACCTCACGAAGTCGATCTCGCACACGCACGCCGCGCTCACCGACGACCGCGGACGCCTGGTCGAGACCGACCCGGCGATGACCGCTCACGTCGACCGCCTCGCCGACGAGCTGCGGTACACCCCGTGCGGCCCCTCGTGCGCGAACTGGCTGCGCTACGGCGTCACCCCGAAGGACCCCGGCCCCGGACTCATCCCCGGCCGCTGCCCCGGCCGGGCCCACGATCGCGAAAATGCCGGCCTCGGCGGACGCCGCGTCCTGGTCTCTCGGCACTGGTCCGGCAAGACGCTCGACGAGCACGCCGCCGACCGGGCCGCCGTCGTCCGTGAGGCCCTGGCCGCCGCAGGGATCGACGCCCCGCAAGCCGACCGGATGGCCGCTGCCGCCCTCGATGAGGACGGCGACCCTCGCTACCGGTGGGAACCCGTCGAGCCCGGCGAGGCCGACTACGGCGCCGCCGTCCTCGACCTCGCCCGGGAACGCCACCGCTGGCGCAGGGAGTACGGACAGGCGAAGGCGCTCCTCGCCGCTCGCGAGGGACCGCCGGGTGCCTGTGGACAACCGCTCGGCAACGCGTCGCCGTCCAGGAACGTGAGGGCGGCCTGATGGAAGGGAGAGGGATGATCCAGCCGAAGTGGTACACCGTCGCCGAGGTCGCGCTGATGCTCGGCTACGGCGAGACGAAGGTGCGGATGCTCGTCTGCACCGGCGAGCTGCGCTCGCTCAAGGACGGCCGGTCGCGCCGAATCCTCCCCGAGTGGGTCGACGAGTACGTGGCCCGTCGTGCGAACGAGAATGAGTCCGGCCGCGACCTCTGGAACTCGGTCGCATGAGCAGGCGCGGGAACGGCGAGGGCTCCATCTACCCGCACCGCAACGGCTTCGCCGCCTACGCCTGGGTGACGAGGCCGGACGGGACGCGCCAACGGAAGTACGTCTACGGCAGGACCCGCGAGATCGTGCACGACCGCTGGTTGGCCCTGCACCAGCAGGCCCGCCGCGGCCCCGTCGTCACCCGGGTTCCGACGCTCTCCGACTACCTCGCCCGCTGGGTCGCGGATGTCGTCTCGCCCAACCTTGCGCCCGCGACCGCCGCGAACTACGCGATGTTCTCCCGGCTCTACATCGCACCCGCGCTCGGACTCCGCCGGCTCGACAAGCTCACCGTCCGCGAGGTCCAGACCTGGGTGAACGGGCTCCGCACCACGTGCCAATGCTGCGCCCAGGGAAAGGACGCCGCCCGGGACGACCCGCGGTGCTGCGCCGCCGGCCGGTGCTGTCGCCAAGTCCCGGCGGACTGGACGGTCCGCCAGGCCTGGACCATCCTCCGCAGCGCACTCGGCAACGCCGTCCGAGACGAGCTCGTGAGCCGCAACGTCGCCGCGCTCGTGCGGGTGCCCGTACCCCGGCCGCGCAAGCCCCGACCGTGGTCGGTCGACGAGGCGCGGGCGTTCCTGGAGTCGGCGCGCTCGACGGGGGACCCGTACTACGTCGCCTACGTCCTCATCCTCGTGCTGGGCCTGCGGCGCGGGGAGGCCCTGGGTCTGGCCTGGGAGGACGTCGACCTCGACGCCCGGGAGCTGCGGGTCGCCTGGCAGGTCCAGCGGGTCGGCGGCCAATTGCTGCGCCGGGAGACCAAGACCGCCGCGTCCGATGCGCCGCTCCCGCTGCCGGACCTGTGCGCGCGGGCTCTGGTCGACCGCCGGGCGGAGCAGGCGGAATGGCGGACGCGTGCCGGGCAGGCGTGGCACGCGACCGGCCTCGTGGTGTCCACGCGGTACGGACTGGCCGTCGACCCACGGAACTTCCACCGAGCGTTCACGGCACGCTGCCAGGCGGCCGGCGTGCCGCCGTCGACCGTGCACGCGACCCGGCGCACCTGCGCCTCGCTGCTCGTCGCTCTCGACGTCCACCCCCGGGTGGCGATGCAGATCCTCCGGCACAGCCAGATCGCCGTGACGATGAACGTCTACAGCGAGGTCTCGTCCACCGAGACCCGCGAGGCGCTGCGCCGCCTCGGCGAGCGGTTGCAGGAGGCGTCGTGACCGCCGTTGCTGTACTTCGCTGCTGTACTCGGGTCCTCGCGGGTCCTGCGGACGAGGCCGTCAGGCCTCTGACCTGGGTGGAGGCGACGGGACTCGAACCCGTAACCCCCTGCTTGCAAAGCAGGTGCGCTACCAATTGCGCCACGCCCCCGGGGCCGGGCTTCCCTGCCCGGACGGGACTCACACCCGGTCGGTGGCCTCCGCCCACAGCTGGGCGTCCCGTCGGCGCTGGTTCCACTGGCGCCAGGCGGCGTACCCGCCCAGCCCGACGAGGGCGAGCACGACGATTCGCTTCATGAGGAGGCCTCCAGGTCCCCGCCGGCCGGGGCACGCGGGTGAACGGTCGGGCCCGGCGGACCGGGCGTGGGCCTAGCTGGACTTGAACCAGCGACCTCTTCCTTATCAGGGAAGCGCTCTGACCAACTGAGCTATAGGCCCCTGCGGCGACCTCCGGTCGCCGGCGTCACAGGCTACCCGAGCGCCCCGGGTGCCCGCGTCGCTCACTCGTCCGTGAGGGTCACCCGGGTCCCGCCGACCAGCGCCGACCCCAGGTTGTAGAGGAACGCGAACAGCGTCGCCATCAGCGTGATGATCACGACGTTGACGACGGCGATCACCGTGGTGAGCGACAGCACCCGCTGCAGCCCGACGTAGTCGAAGATGTCGAACGTGCTCTCCTCGCCCTCGATCTGACGCATGACGTTGTTGATGTCGTCGAAGACCCCCATGCCGTCGATGACGTTCCACACGACGACGGCCGCCACCACTTGGACGATCCCCAGTGCGACCGCCAGCAGGAACGACAGCTTGAGCACGCCCCACGGGTCGACGCGGGCCACCGTGAGCCGAGCCCGCCGCACTGCTCCCGGCTGGGCCGGGCGGCCGCCGACCCGGGCCGGCGGGCGGGCCGGCGGCGCCGGTGCCTGAGCAGGGCG
>JBHJOJ010000134.1:0-7031 GCA_050329835.1 Kineosporiaceae bacterium
ACCGCGTCAAGAAGCGCGGTGAGCCAGCCAGCACCCGCCACCCAGCGCCCGCCACGATCAACATCCACCGACTGACACCCAGACCAGCAACATGATCAACTTAGGCTACGTGGCATTGAGCCTCAGGGGGTGACAGCCTCGGGCCATCGGCCACCCGGATATGCGGAGTTGTTGTTCTGAGCCGCGAGCAGGTCCAAGTTGGCGCTCGTGGCGTCCGCCTCGAGCTTCCAGTGTCCCGCGCGAATGGCAGCAAGAAGGGCGAGCACCCCCCCAGCGGCAATGAACGGACCAGCAGGCAGGCCGATGACAGTAGCGCTCGTCGCGAGCGCACCGATGATGGCCGCGACCAACGCCGCCAGCCCTGTGAGCAAGATTCCCCAGAAAACCCAGATCGCTGTCGTGACCTTGTCGAGCGCGCTCCTCAAGCCCTCAACCAGGATGGAGCTGACGTCGCCGAGAGCCGCCTTCTGCACCGGAAGGTTCTGACGGTAGGCATCGGCCGCAAGGCCCTCCCAGCGATCGTCAGTGAGCAACTGGCCGGCCTGGCTGTAACCGATTTGAGCGCTCACGGGGCCCCCCACCGCAGTAGTCCACTCGTCGGCGACACCGCTCAAGGTCGACGGAGACCCCGGGTTCTCGAGCATCTCCCGTAGCTGATTCCACAGCTCGCCCAGGAATCCGACGAAACGTTCCCAGCCTCGCAGCACCATGCCCCGGACATGGTCGAGGAAGGGCGGCAGCAGCTGAAGACCCACGTCGATGGCACGGCGCAGGTCCTCCACCGTTGCCTCGATCCTCCGGATGACCTCGTCGATCTCGGCAAGTAACTGAGCTTCCAATGCTGCGGTCATACCCGATCACTCCGTCCTGGGTTCCCACGCGCCGTCCAGTCGGCGCACGGCCTGCTCGTCGCCTGCCTGGTACGTGTCCGCCACGTCCCGCAGCGTGGCACCCATCTCGGTGAAGTTGTCCGTGGCCTGCTCGAGGAGCCGCTGGACCTTGGCCCGCACCTCTTCGTACGTGGCGTCGAGACCGGTCCGCGGGCCGGCCCAGGAGAAGGCGGAGGCACCGACCCCGAGGCCGGTCGCAGCGCCGGCGGCCTCGCCGGTCGCCGCCGCGACGCCGTCCCAGATCCTCGCATCGTCACGGAGGGCGTCCAAGTGGGCGGAGAGTGACATGTCGTTCCTCCTCGTCTCATTCGGTCGGTGAGCCGGGCCTGCGCTCAGTCGCCCCGCAGGCGCAGCCGCCGGGCCAGCTCCGCGGGGTCGTCGGCCAGGGCTTGAAGGCGGCCGAGGGAGGTCGCGGCCAGACCGTCGCGGACGGCCGCCGCCGCAGCCCCCTGGGCGGCCCGCACCGCCTCGGCCGTCTCGCGGCCGACGGCAGAGCGGCCCGCGGTCGCCAGCCACTCGTCGTCGTAGGCGATCGAGAGGACCCCGGCCGCGGACGCCGTCGCGGTGACCCGGCCCGACCCGCTGCGCCCCTCGACCGTCACAGCGGCCTGCGTGGCCGCGGTGGCGAGGGCCTCGTCGATGCCCCTCTTCAGCTCGTCGACCAGGCCCAGCAGTCCCTCGAGGGTCGCCCGTACCTGCTCGGCACCCGACGGCGCCCCCTGTGCCGTGGCGTCGGGACGGTCGACGGCGTCCCCCAGGCGAGCAGCGAGTGACTCGTGTGCCGCCGGAGCCGGTCGCGGCGGCGGGGGCGGACCGTCGGCCTGCTCGGCCATGGACTCGCCCCACGCCTGGAGCCGGGCGAGACCCGCCGCCTGGACAGCCGCCAAGACGGCCGCCGGCAGGTCCGCGGACGACAGTCGCCCCCGCCAGTTGGACGCCAGCTCGACCCCGGCCGCGTGGCCCTCGGCGTCCAGGGTCACCTCGACGGTGCCGCTCGCGTCCACCCCGACAGCCTGGGAGGCGCTCGCCCGGGCGTGGTCCGCCTGCTGCTGGAGCTGGTCCGCGCGGTCCCGCAGGTCGAAGAGGGCCTCGGTCGGGTCGCCCGTCTGCATCGTGGCCCCCCGTCGGTCACCCGACCGTGGCTCGGTCTACGACGCACCGACTGTACCCAAGAAGGCCGTGTCGCCAGATAGTAGGGTTTCAGCCAGCTGGCGGCGGGTCCTCCTCTCGACCCGCCCCACGGAGTACGTCGCATCGGCTGAGCAGGGGGTACGGGATGAGAAGCGGTGTCCGGGTGGGGCTGGTTCTCACGGCACTGGGAACGATGATCGCGATCCCGTCGGCCGCGTTCGCGGTGACGACCGGAGGTGCCGCGGGCGCGGCCGCCGCGCCGGCGGCGGGGGTCGAGAGCACGGCAGAGGTCACGACCACCACCGCGGCTCCGACGCCGACGCCGACGACCGTGCCTCCCACCTCCGCCGCACCCACGGTGCCATCGACGACGATCGGGACGACGACGGAACCGACGACCGTCCCGACGGTGACGACCGTCCCGACGGCGACCACGGTCCCGACGGCGACGACCGTCCCGACGGCGACCACGGTCCCGACGGCGACCACGGTCCCGACGGCGACGACCGTCCCGACGGCGACGACCGGTGACACGGACGCCTCGACCACGGCTCCGTCCGACAGCACTCCCGTCGACCCGAACCTGGGCCGACCCCCCGCGCCGGCGCCGGCTGCCGCGAACGGTCTGGGTCGACAGCGGACCGACGCCGTGACCACCACCCCGCCCCGGGCCCCTCAGCTGACCGCGGTGGGCGTGTCAGCCTCGGCCCTGGCGCGGACCGGCGCGGACGCGGCCGTCGTCGTAGGCAGCGCACTCGCCCTCGTCGGGCTCGGCACGCTCGCCACCACTGCCGCCCGCCGTCGCGGGTCACCGTCACATCGGTGACCCCTGCCCGCGGGTGAACGGCGGTGGCCAGCAAGCGTGAGCTCGTCGAGGCGCATGCGTTCAACCACCGTCGCCTGGTCACCGCATTCACCAGCGGTATGCCGGAAGGCCGCGAGCTGGAGCCGCGCCGACCGGTCCGCGCCGTGGTCGCCGGCGCCGTCCTCGCCGGTCTGGTCATGGCGGGGGTCGCGGTCTACGGGTACCTCCGGCCCGGCCTGCCCGACGACTGGGACGAGAACAGGCTCATCGTCGCCGAGGACAGCGGCTCGCGGTACGTCACCACCGGTGACGGGGTGCTCCGCCCGGTCCTGAACATCGCGTCCGCCCGCCTCGTCCTCGCGCCCGCCGACGGCTCGATCGTGTCGGTGCCGGACGCCGAGCTCGAGGACCTGCCCCGGGGCGCCACGATCGGCATCCCGGGTGCGCCGGACTCCTTGCCGGACGCCGAACGGCTCGTCACCACCGGGTGGTCCTCCTGCCTGGGTCGAGACGAGGACGTCCAGGTGCGATTGGGGGGTGCGTCGGCCGCCCGGTCCGTGGAGACTGCGCGGGCGGCCGTCGTGACGGCCGATTCGGCGACCTGGGTGCTGTGGGCCGGGCGGCGGTTCCCGCTCGAGGATGACACCGCCGCACAGGTCCTCCTGGCACTGCGGCTGGACCAGACCCCTCCTCGCGCGGTCCCGCCCCGGTGGCTGAACCTCTTCCCGGTCGGGCCCGCGCTGCGACCGTTCCCCGTGCCGGGCGCGGGGGACCCCGTCCCGGGCGGGACCTCGGCACCGGCGGGCGCCACGCTGGGCACGGTCGTCGAGGTCACTGCCGTGGACGGTTCGGTGACCCGGTACGTGCAGTCCTCCCAGGGGCTGGTGCCGATGTCCGACGTCGCGCTCGCCATCTACGGCGTGGCGACGGTGGCGCCTCCGCTCCAGATCGCCCAGGGCGAGCTCGCCGGGTCGACCGCTGTCCCGGCGTCGACCCTGTACCCGTCGCAGTGGCCGGCCGAGCTGCCCCGGCCATGGCCCGACGACGTGGTGTGCGTGGTCCTCGAGTCAGGTGTCGACCAGGTCCCCGGTGTCGCCCTGGCTCGGCCGGCGGACACCAGCGCGCCGCAGGGCCCTGTCGCTCCCGTCGTCGTGGAACCGGGGGCGGGAGCGCTGGTCCGCGCGGTGAACGGTTCGGTGATCAATCGTGGGACGGTCTACCTCGTCGACGGGGTCGGTCAGCGGTACGCGCTGGGCGGGGGCGCCGCAGAGCGACTGGGGTACGCCGACGTCGTGCCGGTGCCGGTGCCGTTGCCATGGGTGGAGTCGTTCACGGAGGGTCCCGAGCTGAGCGGGGCGGCCGCCGCTCGGGTGATGGGCGGGACATGACCAGGCTCGGGTGGGTGGCGGCGTCCCTCGTGGCGTGCGCGGTGCTGGCGCCGGCCCGGCCGCCGTCGGCCGCCGCCGCGACGGCCGACCTGGTCCAGTGCGGTTTCGGCGAGACCGCCTGGGCCACCCAGGCCCCCTTCGCCCTCAGCCGTCTCGGCGTACCCGACGCGTGGGAGGTGGCACGCGGGCGGGGGGTCGTGGTGGCCGTGGTCGACTCCGGTGTCGAGGCCGACAACGCCCACCTGCGCGGGGCGGTCGGCCCGGGGGTGAGCCTCGTCCCGGGCGACCCCGAACCGGGGGGGACGGGGCCGGTCAACAACCACGGCACGGCCGTCGCCTCGTTGATCGCCGCGCGCGCCGTGGAGGGGTCCGCTCTGGTCGGTGTCGCCCCGGAGGCGACGATCATGCCGGTCCGGGTCTTCGCCTCGGAGGACCCGATCGACGGTCAGGCGGGGAACGGGCTGCGGGCCGATCGGCTGGCCGCGGGGATCCGGTGGGCGGTCGACAACGGGGCGGACATCGTCAACGTGGCGATCTCGGCGCCCTCGCCTGATCCCGCGCTGGAGGACGCGGTCCGCCATGCGGCGGACAGCGACGTCCTGGTCGTGGCCAGTGTCGGCAACCGCCTCACGGCGGGGGACGACTCCCTGCGGTGGCCCGCCGCGTACGACGGGGTGCTGGGCGTGACGGCGACGACGACGAACGACGACGTGACCGATGCGTCGATCGGTGGGGAGGCGGTCGACGTCGCCGCACCCGGACAGGACGTGATCAGCGCCTGGTTCGACCAGCGTGACTGCGTCAACTCCCCAGGGGACCAGGCGCCGCAGACGAGCTGGTCGACGGGGTACGTCTCGGGCGTGGCCGCGCTGGTGGCGTCGGCCCGACCGGACGCCTCCGCGGAGGAGGTCGCCTACCGCATCGCCGTGACGGCCGACCGCCCGATCAGGAGCCGGCGCGACGACCGCCGGGGATGGGGCCTGGTGCAGCCGCTCCTGGCGATGACGACCGAGCTGGATCCCGCCCTGGCGGGCCCGCCGCCTCCGGCCGGACTCGCAGTGGCGGCGCCGCAGCCCTCGGCGGAGGCGATCCATGTGGCCGCGACCGGCGACCCGGCGGCGGGCACCCGCCGGGACGGCGTGTGGTGGGCTCTGCTCGGCGCAGCGGCTGCGGCCGGGTTGGCGCTCGCCAGGGT
Organism: Kineosporiaceae bacterium; assembly: GCA_050329835.1. Classification (GTDB taxonomy): domain Bacteria; phylum Actinomycetota; class Actinomycetes; order Actinomycetales; family JBBAYJ01; genus JANNOG01. The sequence continues at coordinate 5,410 of JBHJOJ010000134.1, forward strand.
CAGGCAGCGATCACGGCGATGACGACGAGCGGCAGCAGGCTGAGGAGGGCGATCCCCTCCAGGAGGTCGACGACCCGCCCGAGGCGGACGCTCGTGCGCTGTGGCAGGGCGGCGACCAGGAGGAGCACGCTCGCCGTCGCGAGCATGACCACGACGAGGGCCGGTCGCCACGCCGGCTGCTCGACGATGACGGCGACGCCGGTCGCCGCTGCCCCGGCGAGCACGCCGCCCATGGCCCACCAGACCAGCAGCGCGTCACGGTGCGACCGGGTCCCGAGAGCGACCGCGAAGATGGCCGCCGCGACGGTGACGGCGCCCACGGCTCCGAGTGCGACCGCGGAGGGCGCCGTCACCGCGATGACGAGTGCGAGGGCCGCCGTGAGGCCGACATCGAGCGCCCGCCCGCGCACCACCCCCTGCACGACCTGCGAAGTGTCGATCGGTGCGGGGTCGGCGAGGATCTCCTCGTCGCGGTGAGCCTGCGTGGCCCGCAGTCGGGTCATGGCGAACGCGATCCGGGGCAGGCCACTGCTCAGGAGGGCGGCCGCGACGAGGACGACCGTGTAGGCGACGGCGGGACGCGCCCCCAGGCTGGCTGCGCCTCCGCCGGCCGTGAGGGCGAGGCCCAACCCGGCGACGGGCACCAGGGCGGGAGCCTGCCTGGGGAGGGCAGTGGCGACGCTGCCGGCGACCAGCAGCAGCCCGACGCCCGCGTACCCGGCGGGGGCGGCCGGCAACGGATCGTCCGGGACGAGGGCGGCACCTGCTGCGGCCGCGAACGGCGCCGCGCACCAGCCGAGCACGACGGCGGTCTCGGTCTCGTGCATGGTGCGGCCGAGCACGACGGCCCCCGCGACGAGCAGGGCGGCAGCGACCCCGCCTGCGGCAGCGACGGGGTCTCCCGCGGCCCGCTGCGTGGCGAGGGAGGCGGCGGCCACCGTGAACAGGACGGCGCTCATGACCAGCCCGGTCCGGCGGTTGGCGGCGGCCGTCCAGGGTCGGGTCCGCTTCTCCACGGCATCGGCCACGGCCTCGACCAGGTCGTCGTAGACCCTGGGTGGGTCGTCGGTGATGTCCTGGCGCACGGTCAGGGTGTCCCCGTCGCCCACCCCCTGGCCGGCCATCGTCGACTCCGGGTCCAGCGGGGTCCCGTCCCGGCCGACGAGCCGGTACCCGGCGTGATCGGCGCGGGAGTCCAGCCCGCCGACGACCGCTGACACGACGTCGGGCAGCAGGTGCGCGACGGGGACACCGGTCGGCACCACGAGGTCGGCTCGCCGGGTCGCGCAGACGATCGTCAGCCGGATCACCCCGGTCCCGGCCCCCGCTGTGGTCGTCATGTCACCTCAGCCTTCCACGACCCCACGAGTCAGTCGATGACGGGCGGAGTCGACTCGTCGTCGTCCAGCCAATCCTCCTCCGTGGCCAGGGTCGTCACGTCCTCCCCGTCGCCGTCGTCCCCACCCCGTCCCGTGGCGGCAGGGACGACGGCACCTCCGCGTCCGTCCCTTCCCGTGCCCGCGGTCGCGCCCGCCACGGCCGCCCCGGTGGGTGTGCCGGTCCGCGCGCCAGGGCCGGCGCCCCGCTCGGCCGCCGCGTCCGCACCCCGGGCGCCGGATCCC
>JBHJOJ010000135.1:0-16791 GCA_050329835.1 Kineosporiaceae bacterium
CCCCCTGGGCCGGCTTCGGACCCCAAGGACTCACCGGCAAGCGCCTCGGCGACCTGCTCCGCGAGTACGACATCCGCTCCCGCACCATCCGCTTCCCCGTCGGCCAGGCCAAGGGCTACCGCCGCATGGAGTTCGTCGATGCCTGGCAGCGGTACGCGCCCCGCGAGCCCGACAGCGGGGATGCCGACGAATCCGCCGGCGGTGCCGGCCGGCCGTCTCACGCCCGGCCGCCGAACGGCGCCGATCAGCTCGACCTCGGGGGAGGAAACGTCCCAGCCGTCCCAGGCGTCGCACTGCACGTCAATACCGGGACGCCTCCCCACGGTGGGACGGGTCGACCCGTACCGCCCCGAGCACCCGTCCCCGCCACACGCTCGGAGAACGAGCTTGCGACGCATGGGACGGCTACCGCGACACCGAGCCCCACCGCCTCACCGGCCGGACTCGTCCCGTTATCGGCCTGCCGGGTCTGCCACCAGCCCATGACCTACGACGACGGCACCGCCACCCACCCCACATGCACGACTGACAGCGCCGACAGGAGGGCGACCCGATGACTGCTCACGCTGCTCTTAACGCCGGCCGGACGGACGAAGGTCAACGGGCCTCCGGTTCCGGCTCCCCGCTCCTGCTGCTGACCGTCGAGGAAGCGGCAGAGCGACTCGGAATCGGACGGACCACGATGTTTGGCCTGATCCGGTCCGGAGATGTGGAGTCCGTGCAGATCGGTCGCCTACGTCGCATCCGTCCGGCGGCCCTGGAGGCATACACACGACGGCTGGCGAGCGCCCCCGGCGGCCGGACCGAGGTCGCATGATGAGCCGCAAGCCGAACGGCGCGTCGTCCATCTACCTGGGGAAGGACGGGTACTGGCACGGGCGCGTGACCGTGGGTCTCCGTGACGACGGAAAGCCTGACCGCCGGCACGTCATGCGACGAACCGAAGCTGAAGTGATCCGGCTCGTTCGTCAGCTCGAACGACAGAGGGATGCCGGAGACCTGCGGCGAGCCGGTCAGCGATGGACGGTCGAGAAGTGGCTGACGCACTGGATCGAGACCATCGCGGTTCCGCCAACCATTCGACCGGCGTCGCATGCGAGCTATCGCGTGGACGTCGTGACCCATCTGATTCCGGGGATCGGCGCGCACCGGCTGGACAAGTTGACTCCCGAGCATCTGGAGAAGCTGTACGCCCGCATGCAGCGTAACGGCAGCTCGCCCGGAACGGCTCATCATGTCCACCGCACCATCCGGGCCGCTCTCAACGTCGCAGTACGACGAGGCCACATCGCGAAGAATCCGGCCATGCTGGCGAAGGCGCCGTCCGTCGAGGAAGTCGAGGTGGAGCCGTACGACGTCGACGAGGTGCGCCGCCTGCTCAAGACGGCGGAGTCGCTGCCCAGGAACAGCGCACGCTGGGCTGTCGCCCTGGCCCTGGGCTTGCGGCAGGGAGAGGCCCTCGGGCTTCGCTGGGGGGACGTCGACCTCGACAAGGGCACGCTCCGGGTCCGGCGTGGCCGCCAGCGACCTCGATACGAACACGGCTGTGCCGACACCTGCGGACGGAAGGCCGGCTACTGCCCTGGGCGCCGCACCGTCTCGGAGGAGACCTCCACCACGAAGTCGGCCGCGGGTCGCCGGACCGTCGGCATGCCCGCACAGCTCGTCTCGCTGCTGCGAGCCCACCGAGAGGAGCAGGCTGAGGACACCGCCGCGGCGGGCGACCTCTGGCAGGCCGGCGACTGGGTGTTCACGACGGCCACGGGAGCGCCGTTGAACCCGAGCACCGACTATCACCAGTGGAAGGACCTTCTGCGCCAGGCAGGACTACGTGATGCCCGTCTGCATGACGCCCGCCACACGGCCGCGACCGTGCTGCTCCTGCTCGGCGTACCCGAGCGCGCCGTCATGGGGATCATGGGCTGGTCGAGCACGGGCATGACCCGCCGCTACCAGCACGTGACGGACACGATCCGCCAATCAGTGGCCCAGCAAGTGGACGGCCTCCTGTGGACGTCGCCGGAGGCACCGAGCGAGACCGGGCCCCGGTCCTGACGCGCGTGCGTTGCGTGCACTACAGGCCGCGAAGACTCGGGGATTCCTGCCGTGTCGGCCGAGTGCCTCCGCACGGGGGCATCTGCCACCTACAGTCGCGGTGTCCCTCACGCCTCGTCGAAAGTTGGTCCACAAGTGGGTTACAGCCTTGAGCACCGGCTCGTTATCGGCATTGCCTCGAGTGCCCTGTTCGACCTCAGCGAGTCCGATGCGGTCTTCAAGAAGGAAGGAGAAGACGCTTATCGTCAATATCAAGAACGACATCTGTCGCGTATGTTGGAGCCGGGGGTCGCCTTCCCGTTCATCCGGAGAATCTTGTCCCTCAATGACCTGAGCGAAGAAGGCAACCCGCTCGTCGAGGTCATCATCATGTCGCGAAATGACCCCGATACCGGCTTGCGGGTCATGCGGTCGATCGCTGCGCACAGCCTCCCTATGAGCCGCGCGATCTTCACCCAGGGTCAGGCGCCGTATCACTTCATGCGACCCCTGAACATGTCCCTCTTCCTTTCCGCCGACGACGCGGACGTCCGCGAAGCCGTGACAGCCGGATTACCCGCTGGTCGAGTGATGGACAGCAAAGTCACCGACGAGAGCGAGGATCGGCAACTGCGCATCGCGTTCGACTTCGACGGCGTGCTAGCCGACGACTCATCTGAGACAATCTTCCGATCCGAGGGTATCGACGGCTTCCGAAATCATGAGGAGGTCAATGTCGCTCGACCGCACAACCCAGGTCCACTACGCGACTTCCTTGCTGGGGTCAACCGCATCCAGCGCATCGAGCTGGAACAGCGGGCGCAAGATCCCGCTTACGGGCCGCGCCTGAGGGTGTCGCTCATCACCGCCCGGAACGCTCCCGCGCACGAGCGGGCCGTCACGAGCCTCAAGGCGTGGGGCGTGACGGTCAACGACGCCTTCTTCCTCGGCGGCATCGACAAGGGGCTGATCACCGAGCAGCTACGCCCGCACATCTTCTTCGACGACCAGACCAGCCACCTCGACGGGACGGCCAGGTCGATCCCACGGGTGCACGTGCCCTTCGGGATCGCCAACGAGCCCATGGCGGCCAGCGACCACGACGCCGGTGTGGTCGTCCTCACGGAGGCCGAGACGGTCGGCGCGGACGCGCAGGCGGCCTCGTCGGCACCCAACTGAGACTAGAACTGAGACTACGAGGGGCGACGCCCGGCCGGTCAAGATCGCTCGGCGGGCATCGCCCCTGGTCAGAGCGGAGGATGCGGGATTTGAACCCGCGAGGGGGGTGAACCCCAACACGATTTCCAATCGTGCGCCCTAGGCCACTAGGCGAATCCTCCGTCGACGAGGGTAACGCGCCCGGGGGGCGGTGCGCGCCTCCCGAGGCGGTACCGTGGTCCCCGGCCCCTCGCGCGGCGCCATCCTGCTGAACCCCCCCAGGGCCGGAAGGCAGCAAGGGTAGGTGGGCTCTGGCGGGTGCGCGGGGGGTCCCGATCTCCCACGCTGCAGCCCCGGCCTCGCCTACCCTGGCCGAGTGATTTTCCAGCGGGTGGGGGAAGGGCGGCCGTACCCGGACCACGGGCGGACCAGCGCACGGGACTGGGCCGACGTGCCGCCGCGCCCGGTGCGCCTGGAGGAGCTCACGACGACCAAGCGCACCCTCGACCTCGATCATCTGCTGGCCGAGGACTCCACGTTCTTCGGCGATCTCTTCCCGCACGTCGTCGCGTGGCGCGGGGCCATGTACCTCGAGGACGGGCTGCACCGGGCCGTCCGCGCCGCCCTGTCCCAGCGCCAGGTGCTCCACGCCCGGGTGCTCGCCCTGCCCGACGACGTCGTCGCGGCGGAGGGGGGTGTCGACTCAGCCGGCGAGGGCGCCGGGCGACCGGCATGACCGCGCCGCGTCCTGTGACCGAGGCCGCCCTCGACGCGCAGGCATGGCGCCGTCGGCGCTCGGCCCGGCACGCGGCCGTCCTCGGCGGGGTGGCGGGTGCCCTGGGGCTCGCCGGCCTCGTCGCCGGAGGTGCCGTGCTCGGAGCCTGGAGCCTGCCGTTCGTCGCCGACCGCGCGCGGCCCGTCGCCGCCGGCCCGACGCCCGCCCCGTCGAGCGACCCGCGGCCGCCGACGTGTCAGGAGGACGGGACGGCTCCCGTCGCGGCGGCCGCGGAGACGACCGTGACGGTCCGCAACGGCACGACCCGGGAGGGCCTCGCCGGCGGGACCGGCGACGAGCTGACGGCCCGCGGCTTCACCGTGGCGGACGTCGCCAACGCCGATCGCACAGCCTCCGGGCTCACCCAGGTCCGGTTCCGGCCCGAGGACCAGGCCAACGCGCTGGCCGTCGTGCTGCACACCGGAGCGACCGACATCGTCGCCGACCCGGCGTCCGAGGGCGTCGTGCTCACCCTCGGCGACGACTTCACGAGCCTGCGGGCGCCCGAGGACGTCGACGCCCTCCTCGCCGGGGGGGAGGTCTTCCCCGGCTGCCGGGCGGCACCCGTGGGCTGAGGCCGCCGGCTCACGGCGACGGACTGCCGGCGGCGGTGTCCGCGGGGTCGGCCGGTCCCGGCGGGCAGGTCGCGGATCCGGTGGGGGCCGGGGTCGGCGTCACGGTGCCGCTCGTGGCGCACGGGTCGCCGGACTGCGCCGGCGCCGACGACGAGCCGGAGGGGTCGGGGGCGGACGTCGTCGGGGCTCCGGTGCTCGTGGGGGACCCGGTCGGCGTGCCGCCCGGGGACGAGGTGCTCGAGGGCGAGGTCGACGACGACGAGGACGACGACGAGGACGACGAGGACGACGAGGACGACGAGGACGACGAGGACGACGACGGCGGCGAGGACGACGACGAGGACGAGGAGCCCGACGACGTCGGCGAGGTTCCCGGGGTGATGGTGACCCGGGTCCGGGTCGGCGTGGCGGAGGGCGGCGAGGACGCCGGCCGCGAGGTCGTGGTGGACGAGGACGGCGTGGTCGGCTGGGTGGTGTCGACGCCGCTCGGCGACGTGCCCGGCGTCCCCGGGTTCACGCCGAGGTGCGTGGGCGGGGCCGCCGGCGCCGCCGGCGGGCCCGGCAGCACGGGCACCGCATCCGGGTCCGCCTCGACCGGCAGGACCGGCGCGTCGGTGCCGCGCCGGTAGGTGTCGGCGAGGTCGAGGACCAGGCGCACGTACTCGCCGGAGTTGTTGTACCGCCGGACGGCCGCCGCGGCGCCGTCCGCCGTCGAGAGGTCGTCGGTCCCCGAGCACAGGTACGCGGCGGCCGCGAGCGCCGCGTCGTGGATGTTCTGCGGGTCGCGCTCGCCGTCCCCGTCGCCGTCGGTGCCGAAGACCGACCACGACCCCGGCAGGAACTGCATCGGACCCAGCGCCCGGTCGTAGCGCTCGTCGCCGTCCAGCCGGCCCCGGTCGCTGTCCTCGATGACCATGGTGTTCTCGACGGAGCCGTCGAGGCGCAGGCCCAGGATCGCCGGTCGCGACACCCCGTCCTCCCCGACCTCGGCCCCGCCGTAGCGGCCGTGGTTGGACTCCACCCGGCCGATGCCCGCAAGCAGCGCCCAGTCCAGGCGGCACGTCGGGTCGGCGAGCGCCAGCGCCCCCGCCGCCGCCTGGTAGGCGCGCAGGGCGACGTCCGGGATTCCGTTGGACGCCAGCGTCGACGCCTCCCCCGAGGCCGGGGGGGCGTCCACCGGAAGGGCGTCGGGCGCGGTGCCGAAGGGGTCGTCGTCGTCCGTGCCGGCGACCGCCGAGCCCAGGGTGCCGTCGAGGTCGATCGCCTCCCGGGACGCCCGCCGGTCCTCGCCCGCCGCTCCCGCGGCGACGGCGGCCGGCACCTGACCGGCGGCCACGCCACCCGCGGCCGGCAGCGCGACCACGGCCGCGACGAAGACCCCCGTGGCCATGACCGTCGTCGGCCCGCCCCAGCCGCCGCTCGGGGAGGAGATCCGCGGCACCCGGACCCGTTGCCGGCACCACCGAGGGACGCCTGGCCACCTGGGAAACCGTCGGGTCGACACGATCCTTCTCCGGGGAGGGACGGAGGTGCGGAGCACAGGGGACGGAGCCCCGTTCAGCACCCTACGTCACGGTTCGTGACCGGCCAATGCCGGACGGCTGGGAATCCGCTGGGAGCGATGGACGGCCTCCGGCCACCGCGGCGAGGGGCGCGGGCGTGGCGAGGCTCAGCGCTCGCTGGAGCGACGGACGACGAGCTCCGGGGAGAACCGCACCTGGCGGACCGCGGCCCGCTCACCCCGCTCGGCGGCGCGGACGTGGTCGAGCAGCAGTTCGGCGCTGGCCCGGCCCAGCTGCCGCCGGGGCTGGCGGACCGACGACAGCGGCACGGCCGCGGCGGCGGCGAACTCGATGTCGTCGTAGCCGACGATCGCGACGTCCCCCGGGACGGCCAGGCCGCCCTCGGTCAGGCCCTGCAGCAGCCCGAGCGCGACCAGGTCGTTGCCGGCGAAGACGGCGCTCGGACGCTCCGTCGGCGCCGTCGCCAGCAGCCGGTCGGCGGCGAGGCGGCCCGACCGGGTCGTCAGGGCCGGCAGGTCGAGGTGGACCAGTCCGGTGCCGGCCGTCGCCCGGGCGGCGCGCTCGGCGCCCGCGAGCCGGTCCCGGACCTGCGGCAGCGACATCGGGCCGGCGGCCACGGCGACCCGGCGGTGCCCCGTCGCCGTCAGGTGGTCGACGGCGAGGAACCCGCCGGCCTCGTCGTCGACCGTCACGCAGGAGTGGCCCGGGTGACCGGGCTGATGGTCGAGGAACACGACGGGGATGCCGAGCCGGTCGAGGCCGCCGATGGCGGGCGGCCCGTCGTGCGACGGCGCGATGATCACCCCCCGGACCCGCTGCTCCTCGAAGAGCTCGAGGTAGCGGCGCTCCCGACGGACCTCGCCCGCACTGTCGCCGAGCAGCACGACCGCGTCGTGCTCGCTGAGGAGGTCCTCGACGCCCCGCGCGACGTCGGTGAAGAAGGGGTTGGCGGCGTCGATGACGACGAGCCCGACCGCCCGGCTCGACCCGGTCCGCAGCATGCGGGCGGACTCGTTCCGCACGAAGCCGAGCTGCCGGATGGCCGCCAGCACCCGCCGGCGGGTCGCGGGCGCCACCACCTGAGGGCGGTTGAGGACGTTCGACACCGTGCCCACCGACACGCCTGCGGCCCGGGCGACCTGCTTCATCCCGACGGAACGGCCCGTCACCCGGGCGGTCGCGTCGCGCTCACGCTCGGGCGGCGTCACCAGACCTCACGATCCGGGGGCCGACGCGCCCCGGCGCAGGGCGCGCTGGAACGCGAGCTCCCGCGCCGTCCACGGGTCGTCGCTGCCGTCCGGCAGGTCCTCCGGCACCGGGGCCGGGTTGGGGCGCGGGACGAGGGCGCCGACCGAGAGCTGCCAGTCGTCGAGGAGGGCGCGCAGCCGGGCCCGCTGTCCGGGGAGCCGGTGGCAGAGGTCGTCCGCCTCGCCGGGGTCGGCGGCGACGTCGAACAGCTCGTCGCGTCCGTCCTCGAAGTGGTGGACGAGCTTGAGGGAGCCGTCGAGCACCGCCGCTGCGGGCCGGCCCCCCTGGTTGGAGTAGTGCGGGTAGTGCCAGAAGACGGGACCCCGCCCGGTGGCCTCCCCGTGCAGCAGCGGCAGCAGGCTCCGCCCGTCCCGGTGCTGCTCGGGCCGCGGCGGCAGGCCCGCCGCGGCCAGCATGGTCGGGTAGACGTCGGTGCCCGTGACGGGCGCGTGGACCGTCGCGCCGGACGGGAGCCGGCCCGGCCTGCTCATCACCAGCGGCCCCCGGAGGCCGCCGTCCGCCAGCCAGCCCTTGCCCTCCGCCAGGGGCGCGTTGCTCGTGGGCGACCCCTCGGCGGTGGCGAGCCCGCCGTTGTCGGACGTCAGCACGACGAGGGTGTCCCGACCCCGCTCGGCCAGCGCCGCCAGGAGCCGGCCCAGGTTCGCGTCCAGGTTCTCGAGCATCGCCGCGTACCCGGGGTGCGACTGGATGCGGCGGCGGCGCACCCGGCGGGCGCGCAGGTGCCACGGGGCCATGAGCTCGCCGTCCTCGCCGTCGGCGGGGTCGAGTCCGAGAGCCAGGGCCTTGCGCCGGTACTTCTCCACGAGGTCGGCGGGCGCCTCGATCGGGATGTGGACGGCGTAGTGCCACATGTTGAGGAAGAAGGGCCGGTCGTCGCAGCCCCGCACGAGAGCGATCGCCTCGTCGGTCAGGCGGTCCGTGAGGTACTCCCCGGGCGGGCCGTCGGACAGCCCGGGCAGGCCGTAGGGGCTGGTGTAGGACGGCGGCAGGCCCGCCTCGCCCCCGGCGACGTTGACGTCGAAGCCGTGCTCCCGGGGTCCGGTCGGCCCGAGGTGCCACTTGCCGACGTGCCACGTCCGGTAGCCGCCGTCCCGCAGCGCCCGCGCCAGCGAGTACTGGTGCGCCGGGAGGTGCCCGAGGTACGGCACGTCCTGCAGCGAGCCGACGGCGTGTCCCCCGAGGAACTGGGTCATCCCCACCGTGGCCGGGTACTGGCCCGTCAGCAGGCTCGCCCGGCTCGGCGAGCACACCGGGGACGTGGCGTAGGCCGCGGTGAAGCGCACCCCGCCGGCGGCGAGCGCATCGACGACCGGGGTCTCGTAGAAGGTCGAGCCGTAGCACCCGAGGTCCCGCCAGCCGAGGTCGTCCACGACGACGAGGACGAGATCCGGTGGACGATCGGTCATGGCGACCCCTCACTCAGCCTGAATCGTTTGAAGCCCACCGCCGGACATCCGCTCCGCGAGGGTACTGCTAGCCCGCCTCGGCGACGGCGTCGTTCCTGACCGAAGGCTTGAATCCCTGCGGCCCATGTGACACGTTCCTGCTTGAAAGGTTCCAGCGACGAAGGAGTCGATCATGGATCGGGCAGGCTCCTCCTCCATCACCCCGGTCCGCCCCCTCGCCGCGGCCTCGCCCCGCGTGACAGGCCGGCGCTCGGCGCAGCGACAGCGCCGGCTCGATGTCGTGCTGCTGCTCGCGCTGCCGATGGCGCTGCTCACGCTGGCGTCGTTCGCGCCCAACCTGCTGAACTTCGGGTACGCGTTCACGGACTGGTCCGCGTTCTCCGACGAGATCTCCTTCGTCGGGTTCGACAACTTCGAGCGCCTGGCCTCGGACGGGACGCTGTGGCGGGACCTGCGGACCACCGTCGTCTACGCCGCCACCGTCACCCTGCTGCAGCAGATCGGGGGCCTGGCCCTGGCCCTCGGGCTGGAGGCGGAGCTGCGCTGGAACCGGTTCCTGCGCGCGGTGCTCTTCGTGCCGGTGCTGCTGGCGCCGCTGGCCGCCGGGTACGTGTGGCGCGCGATGCTCGCCTACGACGGCGTCGCCAACGACCTGCTCGGCACGGTGTCCGGGCAGCCGGTGCGTATCGAGTGGCTCGGTTCGCTCGACTTCACCGTCTTCGCGGTCGCCGCCGTGCACGCCTGGAAGTGGGTCGGGCTCACCATGATCATTTATCTGGCCGGGCTGGCCACGGTGCCCCGGGAGCTGCTCGACGCCGCCCGGGTGGACGGCGCCAACGCCTGGCAGACCTTCTGGCGGGTCAAGTTCCGGCTCATCGCCCCGGCCCTCACCGTCAACGTGGCGTTGACCCTCATCGGGGCGCTCAACACGTTCGACATCGTGCTCGCCACCACCGGGGGCGGGCCGGCGCGCACCACGGAGGTGCTCAACATCTACATCTTCCAGCAGTACGGCAGCGGCCAGTTCGGCCAGGCGGTGGCGATGAGCCTGGTGCTCTTCCTCACCGTCTGCGCCCTCGCCGTCCCGCTCATCGCGGGCCTGCGCCGCCGGGAGCTCACCTCGTGAGGGGCTCCGGGGCCCTGGGGCGCGGCCTCGTGCTGCCGTGCCTCATGACGGCGGTGACCCTGCTGCTCGTCGGGATCCCGCTGTGGCTCGTCGTCTCGTCGTCCCTGGAGCCCTTCGAGCAGGCGCGCCAGCTGGAGCTCGGCCTCGCCGCCGGCGAGATCACGCTCGACAACTACCGCGAGGTGCTGGTCGAGGGCGAGGTGCTGCGCGGCCTGGTCAACAGCCTGCTGGTCGTCGTGCCCGCGCTGGGGCTGCTGCTCCTGCTGGGCGCCGCGGCGGGATGGGTCTTCGCCCGGGCCACCAGCCGGGCGCTGCGGGCGCTGTACTACGTGAGCATCAGCGGCATCCTCGTCCCGCCGGCCATCATCACCAGCGTCCGCCTGCTCGACGACATCGGCGTGTACGGGACCCGGCCCGCGCTCGTCCTCTTCTACGCCGGGGCCTGGATGAGCCTGTCGATCTTCCTGGTCACCGGGTTCGCCAAGTCCATCCCCTACGAGATCGAGGAGAGCGCCCGGATCGACGGCGCGTCGACCCTGCGGGTGTTCTGGTCGATCGTGCTGCCGTCGCTGCGGCCCGTGCTCTGGACCGCCATGATCTTCCTGGTCCTGCTGCTGTGGAACGACTTCTTCTATGCGTTCTTCATCCTCAGCGGCGACGAGCGGGCGACGCTGCCGCTCGGCCTGTACGAGTTCGTCAGCGCCAGCCAGTACGAGCTCGCCTGGAACCTCATCTTCGCCGACGTCGTCGTCGTCAGCCTGCCGCTGCTGCTGCTCTATGTGGTGGCCCAGCGCCAGGTGGTCGCGGGGCTGATGGCAGGAGCGGGCAGGTGAGCGGGGGCGGCGCCGGCGTCGCCGCCCCGTGCGAGCTGCGCGTCGAGCACCTGCCCGCGGGGCGGCAGGTGCTCGGGCTGGGGACGTCCCGGCCCCGGCTGTCCTGGCGGGTTCCCGACGCGGACGCGCACTACCGGCAGGGCGAGTACCAGGTGCGGTTGCGCCACGATGACGGCTCCGAGAGCCTCCGCACGGTCCGCTCGGACCGCCAGGTCCGGGTGCCGTGGCCGTTCGAGCCGCTGCGCTCCCGGCAGCGGTGCACGGTGGACGTCCGGGTCCGGGGCGGCTCGCCGGCCTGGAGCGGGTGGAGCGCGCCGGTGGCGGTCGAGGTCGGACTGCTCGACCCCGCCGAGTGGGAGGCCCGGTTCGTCTCGCCGCGTGATCCGCCGGACGCGGCGCCGGTGCTCGTCCGGCGGTTCGAGCTGCCGGACGGGGTGTCCGACGGCCGGTTGCGCCTGACGGCGCACGGGCTGCTGCGGGCGTACCTCAACGGCACCCGGGTCGGCGACGACGAGCTCGCCCCGGGCTGGACGAGCTACCGCCACCGGCTGCGCCACCGCACCCACGACGTCACCTCGCTGCTGACGCCGGGGACGAACCGGCTCGAGGTCCTGCTCGGCAACGGCTGGTACCGGGGGCGGCTCGGTTTCGAGGGCCGGCGGGCCGTGTACGGGGACCGGCTCGCCCTGCTCGCGCAACTGGAGCTGCGGGACACCACCGGCGGGCTGACCGTCCTCGCCACCGACGGCACGTGGCGGTGGCGCCCCGGCCGGGTGCTCGCCGACGACCTGTACGACGGCGAGCACGCCGACCTCCGGCGTCCGCTGCTCGGCGACCCGGCCGACGAGCGGCCGGTCGACGTCCTCCCGGCGGCGGACGCCCCGCTCGACCGGCTGGTCGCCGCGCAGTCCCCGCCGGTCCGGGTGGTGGAGCGGGTACCGGCCGTCGAGGTGCGCCGTCTCGGTGACCGGGAGTTCCTCGTCGACCTGGGCCGCAACGTCGTCGGCCGGCTGCACGTGAGGGCCCGCGGCACGGTGGCGGGTCAGCGGGTCGCGGTGCGCCACGCCGAGGTGCTCGAGGACGGCGAGCTGTGCACGAGGCCGCTGCGCAGTGCCCGGGCGACCGACACCTACGACTGCGCGGGAGGCGCCGTCGAGGACCTCCGGCCGCTGTTCACCGTGCACGGCTTCCGCTACGCCCAGGTGAGCGGCCTCGACGCGCCGGCCGCCGCGGACGTCACCGCCGAGGTGCTGTCGTCCGCGGTCGCCCGCACCGGCTGGTTCACGAGCTCGCACCCGCTGCTCGACCGCTTCCACGAGACCGTCGTCGCCAGTCTGCGCGGCAACCTGCTGGACGTCCCCACCGACTGCCCGCAGCGCGACGAGCGGCTCGGCTGGACCGGCGACGTCCAGGTGTTCGCGCCCGCCGGGTCGTTCCTGGCCGACTGGGCCGGCCTGCTCGACGGCTGGCTCGCCGACCTGGCGGCCGACCAGCACCCGGACGGCTCGGTCCCGCTCGTCGTCCCCGACGCCCTCGCCGGCCCGCCGGTGGCCGTCGCCGGCTGGGGGGACGCCGCCGTCGTGGTCCCGTCGGTGCTGCACGCCCGCCACGACGACGTCGACATGCTGCGCCGCCGGCTGCCCGCGATGCGCGCGTGGGTGGAGCGGGCCTGGCGCGACGCCGACGACGACGGCACCCGGCGCGGCGGCTTCCAGTTCGGGGACTGGCTCGACCCCGCGGCCCCGCCCGACGACCCGTTCGCGGCCGCCACCGACCCGGACGTCGTGGCCACCGCGTACCTGGTGCGCTCCTCGGACCTGCTGGCCGACGTCGCCGGCGGGCTCGGCGCCGGCGACCTCGCCTCCTGGGCGCGGGACCGGGCCGAGCACGCCCGCGCCGGGTTCCACCGGCGGTGGGTGAGCCCCGCCGGCCTCGTCCACCCCGACACGGCCGCGGGCTACGCCCTCGCGCTGGGCCTCGGGGTGCTGAGGGACCCGGAGCTGCGCCGCGCCGCGGGCGACCGGCTCGCCGACCTGGTCCGGGGCGCCGGCTTCGTCGTCGCGACCGGCTTCCTCGGCACCCCGCTGCTGCTCGACGCCCTCACCGACACCGGGCACGGCGAGATCGCGCACCGGCTGCTGCGCCAGACGGCCTGCCCGTCGTGGCTCTACCCCGTGACCATGGGCGCCACCACGGTCTGGGAGCGGTGGGACGCCATGCTGCCGGACGGCTCGGTCAACCCGGGCGAGATGACGTCGTTCAACCACTACGCCCTCGGCGCCGCCGTCGACTGGCTGCACCGCAGGGCGGCCGGGCTCGCGCCCGCCGCCCCCGGCTACCGCCTCGTCGAGGTGCGGCCCGTCCCGTCACCCGGCCTGTCCGCCGCCCGCGCCGGTCACGACTCCCCGTACGGAAGGATCGAGGTGGGCTGGGTACGCGCCGAGGGCGTCCTGCACCTCGAGGTCCACCTGCCCGTGGGATGCCGGGCCCGGGTCCACCCGCCGGGGACCGCGACGACGCACGACGTCGGTCACGGCACGCACCGCTGGAGCGTCCCCGATCCCTGTCGCGGCGACCGGGGACCGCTGCGAACCGTCCGCGACCTGGTCGACGACGAGCGAGCCTGGGGCAGGCTCGTCGAGACGGCCGTGCGGACCGGTGTCGTGCGCGACGAGCAGGAGGTGGCCCGGCGACTGGCCCGCTCGCTCCATCGCGGCGTCCGGGAGCTGGCGTCACTGCTCGACCGGGACGCCGCGGTGCGCGGACCCGGGCCGCTCTCGGTGGCCGTCGACAAGCTGCTCGACGAACTGCTCGCCGCGCCGCGGGGGGTTGACGCCCTTCTCCGCCGCTCGTAGTTTGAAACGTCTCAGTCCACGGTCGACGGCGCCGCCGGCGACCGGCCCCGATGACGTGGAGCGTGACGAGCGATGGATCGACAGGGTCAGGACGACGCAGAGGCCGGCGGGCGGGCGGATTCGGATCGGGGGCTCACGGCGACCCCGGCCCCGCCGCGACCGGGCGGCATGGGGCGACGAGGCTTCCTCCAGGCCGTGTCGGCCGGCGGCGCCCTCGCCGCCCTGGCGGTCGGCACGCGGCCGCCGGCGGCCGCTGCCGCCACCGCCACGGCCGGGGCGACCGAGCCGCTGCCGCCGCTGCCGCAGGTCCGGGTGACCCCGCCGGTGGTGCACGTCTCCCGGGTCACCGACCACCAGGTGTCGCTGGACGGGACCTGGTCGTTCGCCAAGGTGCTCCCCGACGGGTTCACGGGACGCCGGGCCGAGGTGGCCGAGTGGGACGAGCTCCAGGTGCCGGGGCACTTCGCGCTCCAGGGCTTCGGGCGGATGTACAGCGAGCCCTACGTGCCGGTCGGGTACCACCGCACCTTCGAGGTGCCCGCCGACTGGGCCGGCCAGCGCGTGGTGCTCCGGTTCGCCGAGGTCGACGGGCTGGCGGAGGTGTGGGTCAACGGGACCCAGGCCGGCAGCAGCGACAGCTGCTTCCTGCCGTCCGAGTTCGACATCACCGACCTGGTCGTCCCCGGGGAGCCGAACGAGCTGGCCGTCGCGGTGTCGAGGTCGGAGCTCACCAGCTGGGCCGTGCGCGAGATGGGCGGGATCACCGAACCGGTGACCCTGCAGGTCCTGCCGACCGTGAACCTCGCCCGCCTGCACGTCGGCACGGTCTTCCGCCCCGACGGCGGCACCGTCATGCGGGTCCACCTGCGGGTGGCCAACCAGTCCGGCGAGGCCGTCGACGGCGCGCGGGTCCAGCTGCGGCTGCGGACGGCTGGCGGCCGCCCGGTGCCGCTCGGACGGTTCGGCGGCGCCCTCCCGCTGCCGACCGTCCCGGCCGGCGAGGTGCTGGAGCACGTGCTCGACGTCCCGGTGCCGGACGTGGCGCGCTGGGACCCCGACCACCCGAACCTCCACGTGCTGCAGTGCACGCTGCGGGCCGGCCGCCTCGGCTCGATGACGGCCGAGCGCCGCTTCGGGTTCTGCACGGTGGAGGTGGACGGCGTGGACGTCTTCGTCAACGGCGCCGGCGTCAAGCTGCGCGGGGCGAACACCCACTACGCGTGGCCCGGATTCGACTTCCACCCCCCGACGGAGCTCATGCGACGGGACGTCGAGATCTTCCGCGACGCGAACCTCAACTACCTGCGTCCCCGCCTGACCGCCATCCCCCGCTACGTCGCGGTGTGCGACGAGGTCGGCATGCTCATCTCGATGGACGCCTCGATGACCCTGCAGCAGTACAACGTCGGGTACTACGGGGACCGGGGCGGCAACGACCGGCTGACCGAGCCCTACCTCAAGGCCGTCGCGACGATGGTCGAGACCCACCTGAGCAGCCCGTCCGTCGTGCTGTGGAGCACCGCGAACGAGTGCCTGTACTGGGACTACTTCCAGGCGGCCGCCGTGGGGATCCAGGCCGTCGACATCAAGGACCGCCCGGTCAGCCACAGCGCGGACCAGCGAGTGGGCATCGGCATCCCGGGCGTCACGGCCAACGACGACCACTACCCGAACGGCGGGAGCGCGTCCCTCGACGAGCCGGGCGTGATCACCGGTGGGGAGTGGGAACTGTTCCCGGAGGACCGCCCCATCATCTTCACCGAGTGGTGCCACGTCCACATGTACAACAAGTTCGAGCAGAATTTCGACCCCGGCATCTTCGACTACTGGGGTCACTACGTGCACACCCACACCGAGTACCTGTACGCCACGGAGCAGGTGCTGGGCAGTGTCATCTTCACGGGCTCGCCGCTGGACGAGATCGTCTCGACCTTCGACATGGGGTTCTTCGACAACACGCGCCGCCTCAACGACTCGCACTGGCACACCCTGAAGGCGAGCTCCCCAGTCCGGTTGTCGACGGCGGAGGCCACCCGCGACGGCGCGGCGCTGCTGGTCCCGGTCGAGAACCGGTACGAATTCACCGACCTGTCCGAGCTGGAGGTCACCTGGACGCGCGGCGAGCGGTCGGGGCGGGTCCGTGGGCTCGCCGTGGCGCCCCGCACGAGCGGCGAGCTGCGCCTGCCCGTCGGGGGCGATCCCTCGCAGCCGGTCGAGGTCGAGTTCCGCAGCCCGCGGGGGTACCTGGTCGAGCGGGTGAGGTTCCACGACGAGGTCACCGCGCCCGCCCTGCCCGCCGTGCCCGCCTCGCCCGTCCCCGGCCTGGCGGAGAGCGACACCGAGTTCCGCGTCGACGGCGACGGCTTCACCCTCGTCGTGGACCGGCGGAGCGGACGGGTCTCGGCCGCCGTCGAGGGCCGCGAGGTCCTCCGGGGCGGGCCGTCCGTCGTCCTCAACCGGACCGGGACGGCGGGCTTCGGGAGCAACCGGCCCGTGGTCAACATGCTCGAGAGCTGGGTCGCGGAGTCGGTGACCGCCGAGGGGATGCCCGACGGCGTGCGGATCACCACTCAGGGGCGCTACAGCCGCGCGGTCGGCGGGTGGACGCTGGACGTCCGCTCCGACGGCCTGCTGACGCTCGGCTACCGCTTCGAGTGGACGTCGCCGGACGCGGCCGAGGTCCTGGACTGGGGAGCGGTCCTGGGCGTGGCGAGCGACTGCTCGACGCTGTCGTGGGAGCGGCAGAGCCTGTGGAGCGCCTACCCCGACGACCACATCGGACGCCCCCGGGGCAGCGCGCCCCTCGCCGGCGACCCGCGGTGGGACGACGCCCGGCAGTCGCACCAGGAGGGCGAGGCCCCGGCGTGGCCGTGGTCGCAGGACATCGTCGAGGGCGCCTCGCGTGACTTCCGCAGCACCAAGGCGAACGTCACGACGGCGTCGCTGCTCGACGGCGGCGGGACCGGCGTGGTCGTGCTGTCCGACGGCGGGCAGAACGTCCACGCGTACCCGGACGCCGCCACCGGCGACATCTCGCTCGCGGTCAACGCCTTCTACAACGGCGGCACCGACCGGTTCCTCGAGTCGTCGGTGAGGATCGACCGGCTGGACACCGCACCCGGCACGATCCTCGCCGACACCGTCCGGCTCCTGCTGACCGCGGGTGCGGCCGGCACCGGGACGTGACCGGCGCCCGCCCCGCCGCCGCGGCCGCCGGCCGGGCCGCGACGGCGGGTC
>JBHJOJ010000136.1:0-3822 GCA_050329835.1 Kineosporiaceae bacterium
GCCCCTCCCCGGTGCTCGCGCTGGCCGCCCTGTCGCGCGGGCCGACGGTGCATGCCCGGCCCGGGCCGCGACGGGAGCCGTGGCTCGGCGCCCTCCTGCCCGGGCCCGGCCGGCTGCTCGCGACCCGGCTCGACATCGGGCTGCAGGAACGCACCTGGCTGCTGCTCGACCTCCCGGGCCGCCGCGGCGGCCCGGTCGAGCGGCACTGGACGGCGCTGCTCGGCCAGGTCGGGGCGATGAGCGCGTTGGCGCTGGACCGGGTGCGGCTGCTCGCCGAGGCCACGGTGCGGGCCTCCCACGACCCTCTGACGGGCGTGCCGAACCGGCGCGTCCTGGACGAGCTCCTCGACCGACTGACGGCGCGGCACCGGCGGACCGGTGACGGGTTCGCCGTCGTCAGGGTCGACGTCGACCGGTTCAAGTCGATCAACGACACGCTCGGTCACGCCACGGGGGACGCGGTGCTCCGCCTCGTCGCCGACGCCCTGCGGGCGCAGCTGCGAGCCGACGAGACCGTCGCCCGGTACGGCGGCGAGGAGTTCGCCGTCGTCCTCCCGGGCGCCGACGCCGCCGCGGCCGCCGCGGCGGCCGAACGCCTCCGCCTGGCCCTGCACGCGATCGACCGGCCCGTCACCGTCACGGCCAGCTTCGGCGTCGCCGCGGTCCCGGGCGACGCCGGCACCGGGACGGACGCGATCGCCCTCGCCGACGCCGCCCTGCTGCGTGCCAAGCAGGAGGGGCGCGACCGGGTGGCCGCGGCGGCCCCAGCGGCCCCGGCGGCCCGGGCGCCCGTCGCGTCGCACCGGGCGCCGGGGGGACACTGACCTCGTGCCCGAGCTTCCGGAGGTCGAGGCGCTCGCGGAGTTCCTTGCCGGTCGGGTCGTCGGTCGGGTCGTCGCCTCGGTCGAGGTGGCGGCCCTCAACGCCCTCAAGACCTACGACCCGCCGCCGTCGTCGCTCGGCGGGCTGACCGTGACGGGCGTGTCCCGGCACGGCAAGTTCCTCGATCTCGACGTCGACGGGCTCCACCTCGTCGTCCACCTGGCCCGGGCCGGCTGGTTGCGGTGGTCGGAGTCGCTGCCGAAGGCCCCGCCGCGCCCCGGCCGCTCACCGATCGCGCTGCGGGTGCGCCTCGACGACGGGTCGGGCTTCGACCTCACGGAGCAGGGCACGCAGAAGCGGCTGGCGGTGTACGTCGTGCGGGTGCCGGGCGACGTGCCGGGGATCGCCGCCCTGGGGGTCGACCCGCTGTCGGAGGGCTTCGGTCGGCAGACCCTGGCAGGAATCCTCGAGGGGTCGCGGCAGCAGGTGAAGGGCCTGCTGCGGGACCAGTCGGTGTTCGCGGGGATCGGCAACGCCTACTCCGACGAGATCCTCCACGCGGCGCGGCTGTCGCCCTTCGCGATCGCCGGCCGGCTGACCGACGAGGAGGTGGACCGGCTCTCCGCCGCGATCCACGACGTCCTGTCGGGGGCGGTCGGGGCGGCCCGGGGCAAGCCGGCGGCCGAGCTGAAGGACGCCAAGCGGGCGGGAATGCGGGTCCACGGCCGCACCGGCGAGGCCTGCCCGGTGTGCGGCGACACCGTCCGCGAGGTGTCGTTCGCCGACTCCTCGCTGCAGTACTGCGCGACCTGCCAGACCGGAGGCAAGGTCCTCGCCGACCGCCGGCTCTCGCGTCTGCTGCGCTGAGCGGTCCATGACACGATCCGGGTCATGGCCGACGTTCCGGAGACCCCCGCGTCCGACGTGCCCGACGACGCGGTCCTCGTCGACGTCCGGGAGGACGACGAGTGGCAGGCCGGGCACGCGCCCGGCGCCCAGCACATCCCCCTGAGCCAGGTGCCGTCGCGCCTGGGCGAGTTCCCGGAGGGCGACGTCCACGTCATCTGCCGGTCGGGCGGGCGGTCCGGCCGCGCCGTGGCCTGGCTGCGCGAGAACGGTGTCGACGCCGTCAACGTGGGCGGCGGGATGCAGGACTGGGCCGCGGCCGGGCGGCCCGTCGTCTCCGACGGCGGCGCCCCCGGCCGGGTGATCTGACCGGGCAGGTCCCCGGCGGGCCCCTCGTCGTCGCCCACCGGGGGGCGAGCGCGGACTGGCCCGAGCACACGCTCGCCGCGGTCACGGCCGCGATCGAGGCCGGGGCGGACGGCATCGAGTGCGACGTCCGGGTCACCTCGGACGGGGTCCCGGTGTGCGTGCACGACCGGACCGTCGACCGGACCAGCGACGGCCGCGGCCGGGTGTCGGACCTGACCCTCGACCAGCTGTCGGACCTGGACTGGGGGTCCTGGCACCCCGCGGTCCGGTCGGGCGCCCCGGCGCCGGACGACGCCCACCGGCTGCTCACGCTGCAGGGCCTGGTGGCCGCCGTGCTGGCGGCGCCGCGCCCGGTGGGCCTGTTCATCGAGACCAAGCACCCGGTGCCGCGGGGGACCCAGGTCGAGGCCGCGGTGGTGGAGTGCCTGCGCCCGGCGTTCGGACGGCTGCCGATCGTGGCCGGGATGTCGTTCTGGCCGCCCGCGGTGGGGCGGTTCGCCGAGCTCGCCCGGACCGGCGGCCACGATCTGCTCCGGGTCCGTCTCCGCTCGTCGCGCTGGCACGCCCCGGCCGGAGACCCGCCGGACGCGCTCGGCCTGGACGTGGCGCTGGTCCGCCGGCGGCCGGAGGCGGCCGCCGAGGCGCTGAGCCGCGGCCGCGTGGTCATGGTGTGGACGGTGGACCGACCCGACGACGTGCGGCTGTGCGCGGACCTCGGGGTGGACGGCATCATCACGAACCGGCCCCGCGAGACCCGTGACATCCTGCGCGGGTGACGACCGCGACCACCGCCACCACCGCCCCCGGCGACGCGATCGCCCCTCCCCGGGGCGGGCTCCGGGCGCCGTGTCCGTGCGGGTCCGGCAAGCGGTACAAGCAGTGCCACGGCCGCACCGCCTCGCGGGAGGCCTTCGTGCCCCGGCCCTTCGAGGGCCTCGCCGGCGAGGCCGACCTGGTCGCCCTGCGGGAGCTGGTCCCGGCGGGGACGCTCACCACGCGGACGGTCGACGGCGAGGAGGTCGTCCTCGTCAGCGTGCTGCCGATGGCCTGGCCCGGGCTGCGCCGTCCGGACGGCGCGGTGTGGGTCGGGCTGCAGACGGCCGGGTCGTCGAGTGATCCGTCGCGGGACCTGGCCGTGGCCCTGCGCGCGGCTCGGGAGGCCGGGCCCGGGACCCCGGTGGCGCACGTCGACCCCCGGGGGAGGGGGGAGCGGCTGCAGGACGTCCTGGACCCGTCGGCCCGGCCGGTGGTGCGGGTGCACGCGGGGATGGACTTCTGGCTCGAGGGCCTGGGGGAGGACGACGAGATCGGCGAGCCGGGGACGGCGGCGGCGGTGCGGGCGTCGCTGGAGAAGGTGAACGAGTCGCTCGTCCCCACGGAGGCCGTGACCAGCGTCCCGAGCGCCTACTGGGTCCGCCTGGGCGGGACGACGTTCGTGCGCTGGGTGGTGACCGTCCCCGAGGACGACTTCATGGACGCCCTGGCCCGGCTGCACGCGGGCCGCGGCGACGGTGCGGGCGGGTCCGCGCTGGGCGGGGGCACGAGGTTCGCGGGTGCGTTCCGGACCGCCGGGCTGCTGGTCCCGGTGTGGGACCTGGGGCCGGAGTCCACCGCCGAGTCCGTCGAGGAGCCGCTCGCCGCCTTCGCCGACCGCCTGTCCGAGGCCCTGTCCGACCGCACCCGCTCACCCCCGACCAGCGCCGCGCCCGAGCCGGCCTCGTCAGCCGCCAACTCACCATCCGCTGACCCAGCCCAACCCCCCAACCTCCCGACCCCCTGTGCCCC
>JBHJOJ010000137.1:0-3360 GCA_050329835.1 Kineosporiaceae bacterium
CACCGTGCCGCCCGGGGGACCCTGGGATGCCGAGGAGGTGCTGGCGCTCGCGGGCGCGGTCGAGCGCGGCAGCGAGCACCCGGTCGGCCGCGCCGTCGCGGCGGCGGCCCTCGACCGGACCCGCTCACCGGTGCCGGCGGTCGGGGGCGGCCGCGTGGACCCGGATCCCGGCCTGGCCGACGTCACGGGTTCACGGCCCTGCCGGGACGTGGTGTCGTGGGCCGCGTGGCGGACCGGGAGGTCGCCGTGCTGTCCCCGGCGCATGCGTCGGCGACGTCGCCGTGGCTGGCCGGCGAGGTGGCCCGGGTCGAGGAAGGCGGGCGGACGGCGGTGGTCGTCCTGGTCGACGGCGCGCCCGCCGGGGTGATCGCCCTCGTCGACCACGTCCGGCCGGACGCCGCGACCGCGGTCGTTCGGTTGCGGCGGCTGACGGCGCGCGAGCCGCTGCTGCTCACCGGGGACAACCCGCGCTCCGCCCACCGGGTGGCCGCCGAGGCGGGGGTGACGGAGGTCCGTGCCGGCCTGCTGCCCGAGGACAAGGCGGCGGCGGTCGGGGGACTGGTCGCCGAGGGCGAGCGGGTGGCGATGGTCGGGGACGGCGTCAACGACGCCCCGGCCCTGGCCACGGCCCACGTCGGCATCGCCATGGGCGGCATCGCCTCCGACGTCACGCTGGAGACCGCCGACGCCGTCGTCACCCGCAACGAGCTCGCCGCGGTGCCGGCGGTGGTGGCGCTGTCCCGCCGGGCCCGCTCCCTCGTCATCCAGAACCTCGTCATCGCGGGGACGGTGATCGTCGTCCTCGTCACCTGGGACCTCGTGGGCCACTTGCCGCTGCCGCTCGCGGTCGCCGGTCACGAGGGGTCGACGGTGCTCGTCGCGCTCAACGGGCTGCGGCTGCTCACCGCCGGTGCCTGGCGCCGGGCCGCCGCCGACTCCGCCTGACCGTCGCCTTCCGCCCGTCTCGCCGACGGGTACCAGTCCCCGGCCGCCGGACCGGCGGGACATGGCGATCACCGAGGGTTGACACGCCGCGCTCAGAGCGCTCCACTTCGGGGAGCCTCGCCTTACTTGATGTGAAGACGTCCATGCCGCTGGACGTCGCCCTCAACCGCCCCTGTCGCCCTGACCTCGACGACCCGACGAGGAGCCCTCGTGATCCGCGACCTGCTCATGCCCGTCGACGAGCTGACGCGCCGCCGCCTGTTGGGCGGCGGGCTGGCCCTCGGCGCGGTTGCTGTCGCTGCGTGCGGTGACGACGACCCAGACGCAAGCAGCTCACCCGAGCCGAGCCGCGACCGCCAGGCGTTCACCGATTCCCTCGGCCGGACGGTCGAGATCCCGAGACGCCCGCAGCGCATCGTGTCGCTGCACCAGTTCACCTCCGGTGAGGCGCTGCTGTCGATCGGGGCGCCGCTCGTCGGGCTGGCCCCCGACGAGGCGGACGGCTTCGCGCCGGCCATCACGGCGGAGTACGACCTGTCGGACGTCGAGTCGGTCGGCATGTTCAGCGAGGTCGACCTCGAGGACGTGGCCCGGCTGCGCCCCGACCTCATCGTGGCCTACAGCAGCCGAGGGGTCCTCTACCCGGAGAACCTCGACATCGGGGAGCTCCAGCGGATCGCGCCGACCGTGGCGCTCGACGAGGAGACCCGGCGCGACGAGTTCATGGACCTCGTCGGCACGATCACGGGCCTGCAGGACGAGGTGACGCGACAGCGCGAGCAGTTCGAGGCCGAGCTGTCCGAGTTGCGCGCCGAGCTCGGGGACTCGGCGGCGGACCCGACCGTCGCGATGGTGGCGTACTACGAGCCCGACGTGCTCCTGCTGTCGGACGTTCATCCCATCCCGTACGTGACGATCCCGCTCGACCTCGGTCTGCGTCAGCCGGCACTCGCCGCGAGCGAGGAGCTGTACGTGACGCTCTCCGTGGAGCGGGTCACCGACATCGAGGCCGACCTCGTCACGTACGAGCCCGTCGGCGACCCGAGCGCCCTCGCCCTCTGGGACCGGCTGCCGGCGGTGCGGGCGGGTCAGGCGCACGAGGTCCCGACCGTTCCCGGCAACTCCTACGCCAGCTGCCGGACGGCGCTGGAGGTCCTGCGCCCTCTGCTGCTGTCGGCCCGCGGGGACGTCGTCCCGTGACGGCAGTGCGCATCGACCTCGTCCCCCGTGGAGGCACTGTGTCCCTCCCCCATGATCCGTCCGTCCTCGACGGCCAGCCGCCGTCGACGAGCTGACCTGCCGCCGATCACCGCCGAAGGGGAACCATCGTGATCCGCCACCTGCTCATGCCCGTCGACGACGCCACGCGTCGGCAGTTCCTCGTCACCGGGTCGGTCCTGGCCGCCCTCGGTGCCGCCGCCTGCGGCGACGAACGCGGTGACGCGCCCGACGCCGCCACCCGAACCGTCGACGACGCGTTCGGGCCGGTCACGGTCCCGGTCGACCCGACCCGCGTCATCGCGCTCTACGACGACGCGCTGGACCACGCGCTGGCCCTCGGCTTCCCCGTCGTCGCCGGACCGGGGGAGCGCGGCAGCGCCGTCAACCCGTTCCCCGCCCACCTTCCGGCCGACACGGTCGACGACGTCGAGCGGATCGCGACGCTGCCGCCCGAGGAGATCGACGCCGAGGTGATCGCCCGGATCGGCCCCGACCTCATCCTCAGCAACTTCGTCGACGACCAGGCCGAATCGGTCCGGACCCGGTTGTCGCCCCTTGCCCCGGTCTTCAGCTTCGACACCTACGCCGACGGCTGGTGGGCCGGGTTCCGCGCGCTGGCCGAGGCCTTCGGCCGGACCGAGCGCCTGGCCGAGATCCGCGCGGACCTCGACCGGCAGGTGACCGCCGCCCGGGAGGCCCTCGCCGGGTGGCGCGGGCGCACGGCCGTCATGGGGACGGCGATGCCGGACGGCGGGATGGAGCTCTACCACGCGGACTTCGAGCCGTTCGAGGGCGTCCTCGTCGCCGACCTCGGGCTCGAACCGGCCGCCGTGCTCGCCGGCCTGGAGCCGTTCGCCACCCTGAGCGCCGAACGGGTCGGCGACGTCGACGCCGACCTCGCCGTGCTCATCCAGTACGGCGACAACCCGATCGACGAGCTCACCGCCTCGCCGCTGTGGAAGCCGGGGACCGTCGTCACCGTGCCGTCGCCCCAGACGTACCTGGGGCCGTACTCCTGCGCCGCCCTGCTCGACTCCCTGGTCGAGGCCCTGTCGTGACGGCCGTCGCGAGAGCTGCCGTGGTCGGCGCCGCGGTCGCCCTCCTCGTCACCGCCGGCTGCGGCGCGGACCGGGAGGACCCCGGGCCGGACCCCACGACCGCCGGGCCCGCGGTCACCCTCACGGACGCCCGCGG
>JBHJOJ010000138.1:0-2916 GCA_050329835.1 Kineosporiaceae bacterium
CCGCCACCCGGTCCCACGCCACGAGCACCGCGTCCGGGTGCCTGCCCAGGCGGGCCGCCAGCTCGGCGGGCGGCACGAGCGGGTCGTGCTCGGCGACCACGGCCCCGGCGCGCAGCGCCGCGTGGAAGGCCACGACGTGCTGCGGGCAGGCCGGCAGGACCAGCGCCACCCGGTCCCCGCGCCCGACCCCGCACTCGCGCAGGACCTGGGCCGCCCGCTCGACGGCGTCCGCGAGCTCGGCGTAGCTGGTCCGCCGGCCGCCGAAGTCGACGGCGACACGGTTCGGCAGGTCCCGGGCCGCCCGGTCCAGCAGCTCGGTGACGGACAGGTCGGGCACCTCGGCGTCGGCGGGGACGCCGGGCGGGTAGGCGGCCAGCCAGGGCCGGTCCGCGGTGGGCTCAGGCACGGTCCCAGCCTCCCCGGCCCCGGGCCGCGGGGCTAATCACGACACGGGGTGCGACCCGGCCCGCTCCGTCGCCGCCAGCCGCGCCCGCCACTCGACCAGCGTGCCCCCGCCCGGGCGGCGGGTGACGGTCGCGGTGCCGCCGTGGTGGCGCGCGCGGGCCTCGAAGTTCGCGAGCCCGCTGCGGCGCGCGGTCGTGGTCCCGCCGGCGCCGATGCCGACGCCGTCGTCGGCCACGCTCAGCACGATCTCACCGGGCGTCAGGTCCAGGCGGACGTCGACGCGGCCGGCGCGGGCGTGGCGGGCGACGTTGCTCAGCGCCTCGCGCAGGACGGCGGCCAGGTCGTCGACGAGGTCGGGGTCCAGCGGATGGTCGGGCCTGCCGGGCGGGTCGACGGTGAGGGCGGGCGGGAAGCCGAGCACCCCCTCGGCGCGGGCGGCCTCCCGCTCGAGCCGGCCGGTGAGGGTGAGGTCGTGGTCGTGGCCGTGCAGGGACCGGATGGTCGCGCGGATCTGCTGGACGGCCTCGTCGATGCCGTCGAGGGCGGCGTCCAGGGTCGCCTGCCAGGACCGGTCCGGGACCCCGGCCCCCGCCGGGCCCGTGGTGCCGCGCAGGCGCGACAGCTGCATGCCGGCGGCGAACAGCTGCTGCACGGCGAGGTCGTGCAGGTCGCGGGCGATGCGCTGGCGGTCCTCGTACAGCGCGACGACGTCGGACTGTCGGCGGGCGGCCGCGAGCCGCAGCGCCAGCGCGGCCTGGGAGGCGAAGGACGTGACGGTCGCGAGGTCGTCCGCGACGAACGCCGGCGCCCCCGTCGGCCGGGCCAGCAGCAGCACCCCGAGCTGGCCCTCGTCGTCGGCCAGCCGGGCGGCGATCGCCGGCCCGAGGGTGCCGAGCGCGGGGTGGGAGGTGGCGGCCGAGAGGTCCCGGACCATCCAGCTGCCGTCGGGCAGCTCCTCGTCCGGGCGGACGTCCTCGGGCAGCGGGCAGCCGAGCAGGTCGAGGGGCTCGTCGGTGTCGAGCACCTCGACCACCAGCGAGGAGTCGAGCGAGGGCAGGACGAGCGCGGCCACCGCGGCCCCGGCCACCAGGCGGGCCTGCGCCGCGACCAGCCCCAGGGCCTCCTCCTCGTCGGTGCCCTCGAGCAGGACGGTGGTCACCCGCCGGGCCGCCGTCGCCCAGGCCTCGCGCCGCGCCACGGTGCGGAACAGCCGGGCGTTGTCGATGGCCACCGCCGCGGCCGCGCCGAGGACCTGGACCGTCTCGACGTCGGCGTCGGTGAAGCCGCCCGCCTTGTCCGTGAGGTACAGGTTGCCGAACACCTCGTCGCGGACCCGCAGCGGGACCCCGAGGAACGTGCCCATGGGCGGGTGGCCGGCCGGGAACCCGACGGCGGCCGGGTGGCGGGAGATGTCCTCGACCCGCACCACCCGCTGCTCGCGGGTGATGAGCCCGAGCACCCCGTGCCCGCGCGGCAGGTGCCCGATGGTGCGGACCAGGTCCTCGCTCATGCCGTGGTGGACGAAGGTCTCGTGCAGGGCGTCCGGGCCGAGCACGCCGAGCGCGGCGTACCGGGCGCCGGTGTGCGCGGCCGCGGCCTCGACCAGGCGCCGCAGGACACGCTGCAGGTCGAGGCCCTCGCTGATGCCGACGACGGCGTCGAGGAGACCGCCGACGGCCGGATTGGTCCGTGCCACCGCCCGCATCATGCCGGTACCCCTTCCGGCGGGGCGCGGCGGCTCTCCGCGGCCAGTGCGCGGCGCAGCTCGTCGTCCCGGGCGAGCAGGGCCGGCAGCCGTCCCCGGTCGGCGACCGCGCCGTCGCGCAGCACGACCACCTCGTCCGCCAGTGCCAGCGGGGTGAGACGGTGGCCGGCGACGACGACCGGGCGGTCGCCGGTCAGCAGCTCGCCGACCACGGCGTCGGCGGTCGCCGGGTCGAGGTGCTCGGCGGGCTCGTCGACCAGGAGGACGGCGGCGGGGGAGAGGCGGGCGCGGGCGAGCAGCAGGCGGCGGCGCTCCCCGCCGGAGAGGTCGGATCCCCCGGGGGCGAGCACGGTGTCGAGCCCCTGCGGCAGCGTGGCCAGCCACGCGCCGAGGCCGGCGTCGACGAGGGCCCGGGCGAGGCGGCCGTCCCCGGCACCCGGGTCCGCGAGGCGCAGGTTCTCGCGCACCGACGTGGCGAAGACGTGGTCCGACTCGCTGACGAGGTGGGCCAGGCGTCGGCGGGCGGCGTCCGGGACCTCCGCCGGGTCGGCGGCGGCACCGGGCGGTCCGACCCGGACGGTCCCCGCCAGCGGCGGCAGCAGTCCGGCGAGGGTGGCGAGCAGCGTCGACTTGCCGGACCCGCTCGGCCCCACCACCGCCACGGTCCGGACCGTGCCGTCGAGCCGGAGATCGACGCCGCCGACGGCGGCTGGCAGGCCGGGCCGGCCGGCCGTCACCGACTCGGCGACCAGAGCGGCGTCGGCGTCCGGCCGGGTCCGGCCGGGCGTCGCCCCGGTCGGCGGCGG
>JBHJOJ010000139.1:0-6469 GCA_050329835.1 Kineosporiaceae bacterium
GGACCCGCGGCCGGCGGCGCGGGCGCGCTCCGGGTCGCGGCGCGTCCGCACCTCGCGCCGCCCCCGGAGCACGTCCGCACTGGTCGCGGTGAGGCCGAGGGTGCCGTGCTCGCCCTCCACCGCGAGCAGCCCCTGCGCCAGCAGCTGGCGGACCACGGCCCGCCACTGCGCCTCGGACAGGTCCGCCCCGACGCCGAACACGCTGAGTTGATCGTGGCGGAACCGGGTCACCTTGTCGGTGGTCCGGCCGAGCAGGATGTCGATGCTCTGCCCGGCCCCGAAGCTCTGGTTCCGCTCGCTCCGCAGCCGGTGCACGGTCGACAGCAGCTTCTGGGCGGCGACCGTGCCGTCCCAGGACTGCGGCGGGTCGAGGCAGGTGTCGCAGTTGCCGCACGGTCCGTCCCGCTGCTCCCCGAAGTACGACAGCAGGAACCGGCGACGGCAGCCGACGGTCTCGCAGAGCGCGAGCATGGCGTCCAGGTGCGCGGTCTGGGACCGCCGGTACGCGGCGTCGGCGTCCGAGGACTGGATGAGCTTGCGCTGCTGCACGACGTCGGCCAGCCCGTAGGCCAGCCACGCCGTCGCCGGCAGCCCGTCCCGCCCGGCGCGGCCGGTCTCCTGGTAGTAGCCCTCGACCGACTTCGGCAGGTCGAGGTGGGCGACGAAGCGCACGTCAGGCTTGTCGATGCCCATGCCGAACGCGATCGTCGCCACCATGACGAGGCCGTCCTCGCGGAGGAAGCGGGACTGGTGCGCCGACCGGGTCCCGGCGTCGAGGCCGGCGTGGTAGGGCAGCGCGGCCACGCCGTTGGCGGTGAGGAACTCGGCGACCTTCTCGGTCGAGGCCCGGGACAGGCAGTAGACGATGCCGGCGTCGCCGGGGTGCTCGTCGCGGAGCAGGGTGAGCAGTTGCCGGCGCGGCTCGTCCTTCGGCACGATCCGGTACCGGATGTTGGGCCGGTCGAACCCGGCGACGACGTGGCGGGCGCGGGGCTCGGGCAGGTCGAGCCGCTCGGCGATCTCGGCGCGGGTCTCGGGCGTCGCGGTCGCGGTGAGGGCGATCCGCGGGACCTGGGGCCACCGTTCGTGCAGCACGGTGAGGCCGAGGTAGTCCGGCCGGAAGTCGTGGCCCCACTGCGCGACGCAGTGGGCCTCGTCGACGGCGAACAGCGCGATCCGGCCCCGGTCGAGCAGCCGCAGCGCCCACTCGGTCCGCAGCGCCTCCGGCGCGAGGTAGAGCAGGTCGAGTTCCCCGGCGACGTAGGCGGCCTCGACGGCCCGCCGCTCGTCGGGGCCGAGGGTGGAGTTGAGGAACGCGGCCCGCACCCCGGCCGCGCGCAGGGCTGCGACCTGGTCGTGCATGAGGGCGATGAGGGGGGAGACGACGACCCCGGTGCCGTCGCGGACGATCGCGGGGATCTGATAGCACAGCGACTTCCCACCGCCGGTCGGCATGAGAACCAGGGCGTCCCCGCCGGCCACGACGTGGTCGATCACCTCGCGCTGCGGCCCCCGGAAGTCGGAGTACCCGAAGACCCGCCGCAGCACGTCGAGGGCCCGGTCGACGGCGCCGTTGACACGGACCTCCCCCTGGGCGACGGTCACGGCGCCGGCGTCACACGGTCGGGCCCGGAGTCCACCGGCCGGAGTCTAGGCGGGGCGCTCTCGACGCCCGGACACGATTCCTGCGACTCTCGGCCCGTGACGCCCCAACCGACTCCGCGATCGCCTCGGTTGCCGCCGCGGTGGTTCGTCCGGACGGCGTGGCAGGTGCACCGGGGGCTGTACCGCGTGACCGGGGGACGGATCGGGCTGTGGCTGCCCGGCGGCCGTCGCGGGTGGGGCGCGATGCGCGTCACGACGACCGGGCGACGCACCGGGCGGGCCCGCAGCGTGATCCTCGGGTACTACGCGGACGGACCGAACCTCGTGACGATGGCGATGAACGGCTGGGCCGAGGGCGAGCCCGCCTGGTGGCTCAACCTCCAGGCCGATCCCCGGGCGACCGTGGAGCTCCGGGGCGGACGGCGCACCGTCGTCGCTCATGCGGCCCAGGGTTCCGAACGGGAGCGGCTGTGGCAGCAGTGGCGGCGGATCGACGCCGACCTCGACGCCTACGCGGCGCGCCGGCCCGGGGAGACCGCGGTCGTCGTCCTCGAACCCGCCTGACCAAGCGTGCCGTCGGGCGACCACCGCCTCAGCCACTGCACGCCCAGCGCCACTCCGCCCAGCGCCACGCCGCCCAGCTCCACTCCGCCCAGCGCCACGCCGCACCACAGGACGGCGGGGGCGACGTACCCGGCACGCTCGGCGAGCGCCAGCGAGACCGAGCCCGCGACGAAGGACAGGACCAGGGGAACCGTGGTGAGGGTCGTGAAGTCGGTGCCGCTCGTCGCCGGCCGCGACAGGTCCATGAGGACCGTGTAGAAGAGGACCGTGTAGACGACGACGTCGAGGGCGGTGTATGCGACCAGGAAGCCGCTGAGGGCGAGCACCGCCCCGACCGTGCCCACCCTGCCCGTCAGCAGCGGCAGCAGCCCGGCGGTCGACACCGGCAACGCGATCCCACCGGCCACCGGGACCCCTCCCCCGGGCCGGTTCTCCCGGGCCCGCCTGTTGTGTACGGTGCGCCCTATAAGCGGCTCGCCGTCACCTTCGCCGCCGACCTCGGCCGTCGCGACCTCGTCCTGCTGGGTCCCGGCGGCGACCGGTACCAGCCCCAGCAGTCGATCCGGACGCCGGCGAACCTCGACCGGCCCGGGCGTCACTACGTGAAGACCGCGCTCGCGGTGCAGAACATGGGCTTCGTCCGCGGGCTGTCGCCCGCGTACATGCGGGCGCCGCCCGAGATCAACGACTGGGTCGCCGAGGTCGTGCGCACCGACCCCGCGCTGCGCGCCGTCGGGTTCGACGTGCTCTGGGAGGTCGCCACGGTCGGCTACACCGGGGACGCCTACCACCGGGCCACGGCCCGCGGCATCCGGTCCCCCTACCAGCGGATGGTGGCGGCGCTGTGGCGGGAGAACGCGACGGGCCGCCTGCGCCCCGGCGAGCGGACGATGACGATGGCGGCGCTGCTGCACCGGGACCACGCCGGGCGCTCGCTGCTCGCGGTGCTGGTGGCGGGGTCCGGCCTGGCGCCCGCCGAGTGGTGGCAGGGGTACCTGCGCGCCTATCTGCGGCCGCTGGTGCACTGCCTGCTGGTCCACGACGTGGCGTTCATGCCGCACGGCGAGAACGTCCTCGTCGTCCTGCGCGACGACGCCGTCCGGCGGGTGCTGGTGAAGGACCTCGGCGAGGAGGTCGCCGTCTTCGGCGCCCGGCCCCTGCCCGCCGGGGCCGAGCGGGTGCGGGTCGACGTCGACGACCGGATGCGGCTGCTGTCGCTGTTCACCGACGTCTTCGACGGGGTGCTCCGCCACCTCGTCGCGGTCCTCGACCGCGACGGGCTGCTGCCGGCCGCACGGGCGTGGCGCCTCGTCGCGGAGTGCCTCGCCGAGCACCGGGACGCCCACCCGGAGCCGCACGACCGCTTCGACGTCTTCGCCCCCACCTTCCGGCACTCCTGCCTCAACCGGCTGCAGCTGCGGGACACCCGGCAGCTCGTCGACCTCGCCGACCAGACGTCGTCCCTGCTGTTCGCCGGCGATCTCGACAACCCCGTCGCGGCGTGGCGGCCGGCCCGGAGCCCGGTGTGAGCGGCCTCGCCGGCGACGGCTGGGAGGTCGTCCGCGACCCGCACGGGGTCCCGACCGTCCGGGCCGGGTCCACGGCAGAACTCGCCCGGGGACAGGGGTACCTGACGGCCCATGACCGCGCGTGGCAGCTGCAGGTGGAGCGCTGGTGCAGCGAGGGCCGGCTCGCCGAGCACGTCGGGGCGGCGGGCCTGGCCTGGGACACCTTCGCCCGCCGGGCGCGCCTCGCCGACACGGCGCGTCGCTGCTACGCGGCCCTGGACACCGGGACCCGGCGCTGGCTCGACGCCTACGTCGCCGGCGTCGCGGACGGCATCGACGAGGGCGCCGCGCGCTCGCCGGAGCTGCGTGCCCTCGAGCGCACGGGCGGGGCCGCCGGACCCTGGCACCCGTGGCACCCGCTCGGGATCTTCCTCGCCCAGCACGCCCTCTTCGGGACGGTGGGCACGAAGCTGTGGCGCGGTCACGTCCGGCGCACCCTCGGGTCGACCCCCGGGAGCGAACAGCTCGCCGCGGCCTTCGGCGCCGGGCCGCCGGAGGGCAGCAACGCCGTCGCCGTCCACGGCGGCCGGACGGCATCGGGGCGGCCGCTGATCGCCGGCGACCCGCACCGGGTCCTCGAGCGTCCGGGTGTCTACCAGCAGGTTCACCTGGTCGCCGACGGCGCCGACGGCGTCGACGTCCTCGGGCTCGCCTTCCCCGGGGTGCCGGGGGTGGCGCACTTCGGCCACGCGGGGACCGTCGCCTGGGCGGTCACCAACGCCATGGCGGACTACCAGGACCTGTACCGCGAGCGGCTGCAGCGGGACGGCGAGGAGGTCCTGGCACTGGGGCCCGACGGGTGGGAGCCGGTGGACCGGGTCGTGGAGGTCGTGGCGGTCCGGGACGCGGAGCCGGTCGAGGTGGAGGTGCTCGAGACCGGGCGGGGGCCGGTCGTGGTGCCGGCCTGGGACCCGCCGCGAGCGCCGGACGAGCCGCGGCCCGCCGGACCGGAGGCGGTGAGCCTGCGGACGCCGTCCCGGGTCCGGGCGACGCTCGGGTTCGAGGCTCTGCCGCGCCTGCTGCGGGCTCGGACGGCCGACGACGTCGAGACCGCGTGGGAGAGCTGGGTGGAGCCGGTCAACAGCGTGCTCGTCGCCGACGCCTCGGGTGAGGTGCGCCGCCTCGTCGCCGGATGGGTGCCCGAGCGCGACGCCGCCCACGGCCGCGGACCGGTGCCGGCCTGGCAGGCCCGGTACGCCTGGCGGGGACGCCGACCGCTCGGCCCGGCCCGGCAGGTCGACCTCGGCGACCCCTGGCAGGGGGTGGCGGTGACCGCCAACGACTCCCGGCCCGACGTCGCGCACCTCGGGATCGACTTCGCGGCGCCGCACCGGGCCCGGCGGCTGCGCGCCCGGCTGGCGGACCGGGAAGGGCTCACCGTCGACGACCTCGCCGAGATCCTGCTCGACACCGTGTCGCTCCCGGCGCTCGACCTGCTGCGCCGGCTCGGCGCCGCGACCGCCGGGGACCTCGCGCCGGCCCCCGGGACCCCGGAGGCCCGGGTCCTCGCGGCGCTGGCGGGGTGGGGCGGGCGGATGGCCGCCGACGACCCCGGGGCGGGCGCCTTCGCCGCCTGGCGGGCCGAGCTGGTCCGCCTCGTCGCCGGCCTGCCGGTGCTCGCGCCGCTGTCCCGGCCGGCGGGTGTCCCCGAGGTGTTCCTGCCCTGGCTGTCGCCCGCGCAGCGGGTCGGCTCGGCGCTCGCGACGCTGCTGGACCTGCTGCCCGACCACGGGGTCGACACCGACGCGCTCCTACGGGAGGCGCTCGCCGGGGTGGCCCGCGGGAGCGACCGCACCTGGGGCGAACGGCACCGCTCGCGGCACCGGCACGCCCTCGACGGGACCCGGTGGAACCCGGACGTAGCCCGGGACGGGGACGGCCTGCCGCTGTCCGGGGACGCCGACTGCGTACTCGCCACCGCGGCCTTCCCGGGCCCGGCCGGCGAGATCCTGCGCGGGCCCGTGGCGCGATACGTGTGGGACCTCGCCGATCGCGGGGCGAGCCGGTGGGTGGTCCCGCTCGGCGCCGACGGCGCTCCGGGACCCCACCACGCCGACCAGGCCCCCGTGTGGGCGACCGGGCGGGTCGTGCCCGTCCCGACCGGTCGTCCCGCGCCGGACCCGACCCCCGAGGAGGGCCCGTGACCAGCACCGAGCGGCCCGTGCCGGCCGGCGCGGACGCCCGGCTGCGCGAGGCCGCCCACCCCTTCGACGCCACCAGGACCCTGCACATCCGCCGATTGGACCCCGCCCACGACACCCCCCTCGTCCACCGGTGGGTGAGCGCGGACCGGGCGCGCCACTGGGGCATGACCGGATGCACACCGGAGCAGGTGCGGGAGATCCATACCGAGGTCGACGCCCTGGACTCCCACCACGCCTACCTGGTCACCCGCCCTGGGACGGGTGGTCCTCGCCGAGCAGCGCGTCCACCGGATCGTCGTGGAACCGGACGCCGGCAACGACGCCGCGATCGCGCGGCTGCGCCGCACCGGCTTCCGGCTCGGGCCGGAGGTCGACCTGCCGCACAAGCGCGCCCGGCTGGCGTTCCTCACCCGCGAGGACGCCTCCGCGCTCCTCGCGCCGGGATGACGTCGTCCGGTCGGGTGGCGTCCCTAGATGAGTGAGTCCGAATGGATCGCTTCGGTGTGCCTGCGCTGGGGCGTGGCGAAGGGCGCCGAGGGTGATCTTGTGGAGAACAACCTGGACGCCCTTCTGACCGCACTGTACGTA
>JBHJOJ010000140.1:0-9755 GCA_050329835.1 Kineosporiaceae bacterium
CCGGCGGGGCGGCCCGCCTCCGGGCCCGTCGCGCCGGCCGTCCGGGCCGTCCGGGTGGCGGTCGTCGCATCGGCGGTCGCCGTCCTGGCCGCCGCGCTCGCGGGCGTGGGGATGCAGGCCACCTACGGCGCCCAGGTCACCGCCGACGAGCCGCAGTACCTCCTGACCGCCCTCTCCCTGGTCGACGACGGTGATCTCGACATCGCCGACGAGCGGGCGTCCGGGATCTGGCGCGACTTCCACCGGGTCGACCTGCCGGAGCAGTCCCTGGTCCAGCCGGACGGGTCCCGGCTGAGCCCTCACAACCCGCTGCTGCCGGCGCTGCTCGCCGGGCCGATCGTGGTGGGGACGGCACTCGGGCTGCCGGCCTGGGTCGCGGCGAAGGTGTCCCTCGCCCTGCTGGCGGCGATGCTGGCCGGCATCACGGTGTGGACGGCCGTGCGGCGGTTCGGCGTCCCGGCCGTCCCCGCCGCCGCGGTCGTCACCGTCCTCGGGTGCTCGCCCCCGTTGTCGGTGTACGCGACCCAGCTGTACCCGGAGCTGCCGGCGGCGCTGGCGGTGGCCGTCGCGGTCGCGGCCCTCACCGGCCCCCGGGCCGGTCCCTGGTCGATCGCCTCGGCGACGGCAGCTGTCATCGCACTCCCCTGGCTGGCGGTGAAGTACGTCCCGGTGGCGGTCGTGCTCGCGGGGTGGACGCTGCGTCGGGCCGGGGGCCGACTGCGCGCGGTCGCGGCGGCCCTGGTGCAGGCGGCCGCTGCGGCGACCTACCTGGCCTTCAACCAGCTCGTCTACGGCGGCTGGACCCCGTACGCGGCCGGGGACTTCTTCGCGGCCGGGGAGCTGACGGCCGTGGGCCCGGACCCGGACTACGCCGGGCGCACCCAGCGGCTGCTCGGCCTGCTCGTCGACCGCGAGTTCGGGCTGGTGCCGTGGCAGCCCGCCTGGCTGCTGCTGCCGGTGGCGCTCGGCGCCCTCGTGGTCACGCGCGGGCGGCGCGCCGTGGGACCGGCGACCCCGTGGCTGCTCGCCGTCCTCGCGGCCGGGTGGGCCACCGCGACCTGGGTCGCGCAGACCATGCACGGGTGGTGGTGGCCCGGTCGTCAGCTCGTCGTCGTCCTGCCGGTCGCCGTGCTCCTGGTGGCGGTCTGGGTCGGCCGGTCACGGCCCCGGGCGGCGGTCGTCGTCTGCCTGGGCGCCCTGGGCGTGGCGGCCCACGCCGCCCTCGTGCTGAGGACGACCGGCTCCGATCCCGCGCACACCCTCGTCGTGGACTTCGCCACGACCCCGTACCCCGGTTACCAGGTGCTGCGAGCACTCACCCCCGCACTCATCGCGCCGACCGCATGGACGGCCTGGTCGTACGCCTCGTGGGCAGTCACGACGACGGGGCTCGTCCTGGCCGGCGCGCTGACGGCCCGTCGTGACGGCCGCCGGGACGGGCACACCGCCGACCGGGGCTTGTCACGATCGACATCGTCAGTAAGCTGAGCCTCAGCTCACTCCTGCTCCCCGATCGGGAAGGTCCTCATGCGTTCTGCGTCTCGCCTCGTCCTCGGTTGGGGGACGGTCATCGTCCTGGCGACGGCATCGGCGGCGTGCGGCGGTGACGACGGCGCCGGCGTGCGCGAGCTGGACGGCTCGGGGTCCACCAACGGCTCCGGGTCGGGCAGCGGCTCCGGCAGCGGCTCGGGGTCCGGTTCCGGCAGCGGCACCGGGCTGTCGACGGCGGACCTGTCGGCCGGCACCGGAGACCCGCTGGTCGAACAGGCTCTGGCGGACTACCGGGCCTACGTCGCTGAGCAGGTCGACCTGATGATCGCCGAGACGACGGTGTTCACCGACGCCGTCCGCGCCGGTGACCTGGAGGCGGCGCAGCAGGCGTACGCCCCGTCCCGGATCCCCTGGGAGCGCATCGAACCGATCGCCGGCCTCGTCGAGGAGATCGACGTCGCCGTCGACGCCCGCGTCGACGACTTCGCCGGGGTCGACGACCCCGAGTTCACCGGCTGGCACCGGCTGGAGTACCTGCTGTTCGAGGAGGAGACCACCGACGGCGCCGCCGAGTTCGCCGACCGGCTCGACGCCGACCTCCTGACCCTGCGGGACGGGCTCGACGGGCTCGACATCCCCGCCGCCGCGGTCCCCGTCGGAGCGTCCGAGCTCGTCGAGGAGGTCTCGCTCGGCAAGATCACGGGCGAGGAGGACCGGTACTCCAAGACCGACCTGTGGGACTTCGCCGCCAACCTCGAGGGTGCCGAGGCGGCCATCGACACCCTGCGGCCGGCGCTGGAGGAGGCCGACCCCGACGTCCTGGCCGCGATCGACGAGGACTTCGAGGCCCTGTGGCAGACCCTGGAGCCGCTGCGGGACGGCGACGGCTGGGTGCTGTACTGCCTGCCGGACGACGAGTACCCGTCGGACCGATGCCCGGCGGAGCCGACCGTCAGCGCCGAGACCCGGGACCAGCTGCAGGCCCAGCTGGCGACCCTGTCGGAGAACACCTCCCTCGTCGCGGGTGCCCTGGGACTGGAGTGACGTGACCCGCGACCCGGCCCACAGTGGCGTCACGAGACGCTCCCTGCTCGCGAGCGCCGGGGGGATGGGAGCGGCGCTGGTCGGCGCCGGGGCCGTCGCCGCGTGCACGTCGCGCGGCGAGGGCGCCGGCACGGCCCGCGTCGACGCTCCGTCGGGGGACGCCGGCGGCAGCCGGTCGGGCGGGGCCCGCTTCGTCCCCTTCGCCGGCCGGCACCAGGCCGGGGTCACGGCGCTGCCCGTCCCCCAGCTGGGCCTCCTCGCCGCGTTCCGGAGCGTGGCCCCCGACCGGGCTGCCCTCGAACGCGGGCTGCGCGAGCTCACCGACGAGATCCGCGGTCTCATGGCGGGGGACCCGGTCGAGCGGCGGGACCCGGCCCTGCCCCCGGTGGACTCCGGTCTACTCGGCCCGGAACCTCCGCCGGACGACCTCGGCATCGTCGTGAGCGTCGGCGCGTCGCTCTTCGACGACCGTTACGGGCTCGCGCCGCGCCGGCCCGTCCAGCTGGTGGAGATGCCGTTCCTGGCCAACGACCGGCTCGACCCCGCGAAGTCGCACGGCGACCTGCTGCTGTCGCTGGAGGCGGGGCACCCGGACACGCTGCAGTTCGCCCTCCGGCAGCTCATGCGGCGCACCCGCGAGTGGCTGGTGCTGGCGTGGCTGGTGGACGGCTACACCCGCGGCACGGGTGATCCACGCGACGGGGCACCCCGCAACCTCATGGGGTTCAAGGACGGCACCGCGAACCTGGACGCGTCCGACGAGGCGCTCATGGACCGCCACGTCTGGGTGCAGCCGGAGGACACCGTCGACGCCGGTGGCGCCGAGCCGGCGTGGACGGTCGACGGCTCCTACCACGTGGTCCGCGTCATCCGGATGCTCGTCGAGTTCTGGGACCGCACCCGCCTGTCCGAGCAGGAGGCCGTCATCGGCCGCCACAAGCTGTCGGGCGCCCCGCTCGGCGGCACCGACGAGAACGAGACGCCCGACTTCACCGGTGACCCGGACGGGGACGTCACACCGCTGGACGCCCACATCCGGCTGGCGAACCCGCGGACCCCGGAGTCCGCCGACAGCCTCATCCTGCGGCGCGGGTTCTCCTACGCCGCCGGCTTCGACCGAGCCGGTCAGCTCGACCAGGGCCTCGCCTTCGTGTGCTATCAGCGGGATCTCGCCGGGGGCTTCCTCGCCGTGCAGGAGCGGCTGACCGGCGAGCCGCTGGAGGAGTACACCCTGCCGGTGGGCGGCGGCTTCTTCTTCGCACTCCCCGGGGTCGCGGCGGACACCGGCTTCCTCGGCGAGGGGCTGGTCGCGAGCTGACCGCGGCTCGTCGTGCGCCGGGTCAGCGATCGGCGACCACGACCTGCCGGTGGCCCGGGACCAGCGACACCCGGCCCCGCGCCCCCACCGGGTGCGGTGCGAGGTGGGACCCCTCGGACAGGACGGTCGGACCGGCCTCGAGAGCGATCGTGTACACCCAGTGGGCGCCGCGGTACGAGGCGGCCGCCACCACCGCGTCCCCCTCCGGGTCGGGCCGGAAGTCGACGTCGTCGGGCCGGACCATGGCGACGTCGCTGCCCGGGACCACGGGGCGGCCGAGGCCGGGCACGACCCCCTCGACCGGACCCAGCGGCGTCGTCGGCGTCCCGCCGCCCCCGCCGTGGATCTCCAGGAAGCTCGCCTCCCCCATCAGGACGCCGACGAAACGGTCGACGGGCCGGTGGTACACCGCCTCCGGGCGGTCCGCCTGGACCAGCCGACCGTCCCGCATGACGCCGATCCGGTCCCCGACGGCCAGCGCCTCCTGCTGGTCGTGCGTCACGAGGACGGCCAGGATCCCGGCCTCGTGCAGGACCGCCCGGATCTCCTCACGCACCCGGA
Organism: Kineosporiaceae bacterium; assembly: GCA_050329835.1. Taxonomy (GTDB): domain Bacteria; phylum Actinomycetota; class Actinomycetes; order Actinomycetales; family JBBAYJ01; genus JANNOG01. Next base: position 4,415 of record JBHJOJ010000140.1, read on the forward strand.
CCCGGAGGTCGTGGTCGAGGCTGGCGAACGGCTCGTCGAGGAGCAGCACGCCGGGACGGGGGGCCAGGGCGCGGGCGACGGCGACCCGCTGGCGCTGCCCCCCGGACAGCTCGTGCGGGTACCGCCCGCCCAGCCCCGGCAGGTCGACGAGCTCCAGGACCTCGGCCACCCGACGGGCGCGCTGGGCGGGGGTGACCCCCCGCACCCCGAACCCGACGTTGCCGTCGACCGTCAGGTGCGGGAACAGGGAGTGGTCCTGGAAGACCAGCCCGATCCGGCGCCGCTCCGGCGGGACGTGCCGGCGGCCGTCGTCGACCACGCGACCGGCGAGGACCACCCGCCCGGCGTCGGCCCGCTCGAGACCGGCCAGCAGCCGCAGCAGGGTCGACTTCCCGCAGCCGCTCGGCCCGACGACGGCGAGCAGCTCCCCCTGCCCGACGGACAGGTCGACGCCGTCGACGGCCCGCACGGCGCGGTAGCGCTTGACGACACCGACCGTCTGCAGGCCCGGGGCCGGCGGCGTCATCGCGGCCCGGCCGCGAGGTGACGGGAGAGGAGGATCACGGGGATCACGGCGACGGTGACGACGGCGAGCGCGGGCAGCGCCGCCTGGTCGAACCGCGACTCCGAGGCCAGGTTCCAGGTCCACACCGGCAGGGTGTCGAACCCGATGGGTCGCAGCAGGAGGGCGACGGGCAGCTCCTTGACGGCGTCGACGGCGACCAGCACCGCGGCCGTCAGCACGCTGGCGCGGGCGAGGGGCAGGTGGGTCCGCACCGTCACCCGCGACGGCCGGGCCCCCAGGCTCCGGGCCGAGGCCGTGACCTCCTCGGGGATCTGGCCGGTGCCCGCCTCCACGGCATTGATCCCCGGTGCCAGGAACCGGACGACGTAGGCGTAGACGAGCCCGAGGAAGGACCCCGTGGCGACGAGCCCCGGCAGCCCCGTCCCGACGAGACCGAGGAGGTCGTCCACCGCGACCAGGGCGAGCACGACCCCGATGGCGACGACCGGACCGGGCAGGCCGTACCCCACGCCGCTGAGGCGCGCGGCGGCGGCCGTCAGGCGCAGACGGCTGACGCGGTGGGCGTTCGTCACCACGACGGCCACGACCACGCAGACGACGGCCGTCACGGCGGCGAGCAGGAGGGAGTTGCCGAGGAACCCGGAGAACCGGCCCAGCAGCGGGGTGCCGCGGGGTCCCAGCGCCTCGCCGACCGCCCAGACGACCAGCTGGGTGGTCGGTGCCGCGAAGGCCAGGCCGACGACCGCCGAACACGCCGCCGTCGCGGCACCGGCCCGCCAGCCGGACAGGACGCGGGTCCGCACCCCGCCGCCCGCGCCGCCCGCCTGACCGAACCGGGCCCGGCCCCGCAGGACCCGTTCGACCACGACGACGGCCAGCGCCACGAGGAGCACGAGGGTGGCGAGCTCGCTCGCCGCGTCACGGTCGAAGGTGCCCCGCCAGATCCGGAACACGCCGACCGAGACCGTGTCCACGCCGAAGTACTGCACCGTCGCGAAGTCGGTGAGCGTCTCCATCATGACGATCGCCGCGCCGCCGGCCAGCGCGGGCCGCAGCAGGGGCACGGTCACCCGCCGCAGCGCCTCGGACGGCCCGGCACCGAGGGTCCGCGCCGCCTCGTACGCCGCGCCCGCCTGGTCGGCGAGGGCCGCCCGCGCGAGCAGGTAGACGTACGGGTAGAGCACGAGGGTGAACACCACGACCGCCCCGCCGAGCGAGCGGACCTCAGGGAACCAGGCGCCGTCGCCGAACACCGCGCGCCAGGCGCCCTGGACCGGCCCGGTGTACCCGGCCACGGACAGGACGACGAACCCGAGGACGTAGCTCGGCATGGCCAGCGGCGCCACGAGCAGCCAGCCGAACACCCGGGATCCCGGGAAGCGGTAGGCACTGACCAGCCAGGCCAGGCCCGTCCCCAGCAGCAGCGTCCCGACCGCGACGCCGCCCAGCAGACCGGCCGTCCGGGAGAGCTGGGAGGGCAGGCGGGTGCGCCACTGCTGGACCCACACGTCCACGCTGGGATCGAGCACGCTCACCGACAGGAACGCGACGGGCGTCACCACGAGGAGGGCGGCCGCCACCGCCAGGAGCGGCCAGCTCAGGGCGCTCAGGCGATCGGCCGGGGACAGGGCCACGCCCTCGGCGCGGGCCGGGCCGGGCGCCGAGGCTCCGGTGCCCGGCGCCGTCACCGACCCCTCACTCGTAACCGGCCTCGTCGAGGAGGCGGACCGCGTCGGCGTTCCGCCCGCCCACCTCGCCCGCATCGATCTCGTCGGCGACGAACGTGGCCCCGAACTCGGTGGTGACGAGGTCGTCCGGCTCGACGTCGGGGTTCACCGGGTACTCGTGGTTGCCGTCGACGAACAGGCTCTGCCCGTCGGTGGCCAGCCACTCCAGGAGCTGCTGGGCCAGCTCCGGGTCGTCGGCGTGACGCGTGACCCCCGCCCCGGACACGTTGACGTGCGTGCCGCCACCGTCCTGCTCGGCCCACACCAGTCCCACCGGGTAGTCCGGGTCCTCCTCGAGCAGCCGCGCGAGGTAGTAGTGGTTGGTGATCCCGACGTCGCAGAGGCCCTCGGCGACGGACTCCAGGATGATGACGTCGTTCGGCAGGATCTCGGCATTGGCCGCCCAGCCCTCGACGATCTCGCGGGCCCGCTCCTCGCCCTCCCGGGCGATCAGGGCGGCGACCAGCGACTGGGTGTAGGTGCTGGAGGAGTTGCGCAGGCAGACCCGGCCCTGCCACTCCGGCTCCGCCAGCTCGGCGTAGGTGGTCGGGACCTCGTCGGCGGCGAGACGCTCGGTGCTGTGGACGATGGTGCGCGCGCGCAGGCTGAGGGCGTACCACGCCCCTTGCGGGTCCCGGAGGTTCGCCGGCACCGCCGCGTCGAGCGCCGGGGAGTCGATCTCGCGGAACATGCCCTCCTCCGCGGCGATCGCGAGGTTGGCGACGTCCACCGTCATGAAGACATCGGCCTCGGTGTCCTCGCCCTCGGCGACGATGCGCTCCCGCAGCTCCGGGTCCGAGCCCTCGAGGAACTCGATGGCGATGCCGGTCTGCTCGGAGAACTCGACGAAGGCCGCCTCGAGGTCGTAGTGCCGACCGGTGTAGACCCGGATGACCTCGTCGTCGCCGGTGCCGCAGGCGGCGGACAGGCCACCGGCCAGCGCGACGATCATGACGGCGCCGACCAGCCGGCGGCGCCCGGCCGGTCCGGCGGCCCACCGCCGGGTGCGCATGCCTGGGGTCACGTGCCCTCCTCGAGTCCTGGCGACCTGGCTGGCCGCAGCCTAGCGGCCAGAAGGCAAGCCTCACCTGAGGGACGATCTGGTAAGGGTAGGCGCGCCTGGGTTAGCGTGTGCCGCCATGGAGGTCCTCGTCACCGGAGCGGCGGGATTCCTCGGCAGTCACCTCACCGAGTCGCTCGCCCGGCGGGGTGACACGGTGACCGGCGTGGACCGCCGCGTCGCGCCCCCGGTCCCCTGGGGGCGGCACCTGGTCGAGGACGTCGTCGCGGGCGGCGGGACCTGGCGGCGCGAGGCCGCTGCGGCCGACGCCGTCGTCCACCTCGCGGCCCGACCGGGAGTGCGGGCCGCGGAGGCGGGCGTCGAGGCCGCGCGACGGAGGGACATCCTCGACAGCACCCGGGCCGTCATGGCGGCCACCCCGCTCCGGACCCCGCTGATCGTGGTGAGCTCGTCCGCGGTGTACGGCGACGCCCCCACCGGGCGAGGCAGCCGTGAGGACGACCCGCTGCGCCCCGTCGGGTCGTACGGGCAGTGGAAGCTGCGGGTCGAGGCCCTGTGCTCGCGCCGGCGCGCCCAGGGCGGACTGGTGTCGGTGGCCCGGCCGTTCACCGTCGCAGGGCCGCGCCAGCGACCCGACATGGCCGTGTCGAGATGGCTGTCGGACGCGCTCGCCGGTCGCCCGGCGACCGTCCTGGGCGGGCTGGACCGCACCCGCGACGTCTCGGACGTCGACGACGTGACCGCGGGACTGCTCGCCCTCGTCGACCGGGGCGTCCACGATCGGCTCGGAGTCACGGTCAACCTCGGGCCCGGGACGCCACGGTCGCACGCCGACGTCCTCGACGCGGTGGCCCGTGTCACGGGGACCGGGGTGGACGTCGTCGTCCGCCCGTCCCACCCGGACGAGGTCCGGCACTCCTGTGCCGACCCGTCCCTGGCCCGGGACGTTCTCGGCATCGACCCGCACACCGACCTCGACGACGTCGTCGGGCGACAGCTGTCCGCCATGGCCCACGGCGAGACCCCGATCCCGATCCGGTGGATGGTCGGCGGCGACGCCGGGGACGCCGCCATGGAGGAGGTCAGGCCCGGTACCGGTCCCGCGCCGTGGTGATCGACTCGACCTGACGCTGCCTGCCGGGGAGCGACGTCTCGTAGATCAGCGGCATGGGGACGAACACGGCGTTGCCGTCGGCGACGGCCCGAACCCTCGGCCACGGCGGCAGCGCCTCGGCGGCCGCCCGGGTGGCCTGCTCGTCGCGGATCGTTATCGACAATCATTCTCAATAGAGCTACGCTCGCCGAGTTGTTCATGATCGTCATTCCACGTCGGCAGGAGCCCCCCGTGATCGCCCGTCCCCGAGTCCGTGCCGTCGCCCTCGCCGTGACCGCTCTCGCCGCCCCCCTCGCCGCGTCGGCCTGCGGATCCCAGGACGGGACCGCCGACTCCGACGGAGCCGACCGCCCCGTGATGAGCGTCGCCTTCTTCCCGCTGGCGGACGTCGCGTCGACGATCGCCGGCGACGCGGTGGAGGTCGTGAACCTCACGCCGCCGGGCGTCAGCCCACACGATCTCGAGCTGACCCCGCAGGGCCGGGCCGACATCGAACGCGCCGATGCGGTCGCCTACCTCGGGACCGGGTTCCAGCCGCAGATCGAGGACGTCGTCGGCGGCCTGCCGGACGACGTGGTGACGGTCGACCTGCTCGGGGTCGTGGACCTGCTCCCGGTGACCGAGCCGCTCGCCGGCGTCCAGGGAGAGGTCGACGGCGAGGTGCTCGAGGGCGGTCTCGACCCGCACGCGTGGGTGTCGCCACGGTTGTTCGGGGACATGGTCACCGAGCTGACGGACGTCCTGGTCGAGCTGTCGCCGGACTCCCGTGCGGCCATGGAGGCGGCCCGCGACGGCCTGCTCGAGGACCTGGCGGCCCTGGACGAGGACTTCGGGGCCGGCCTCACCGGGTGCCAGAGCACCGCGCTGGTGACCAGCCACCGGGCCTTCGAGTACCTCGCCCGCGACTACGGGCTCACCCAGGTCCCCATCGGCGGCATCACGTCCGAGGAGGA
>JBHJOJ010000141.1:0-7399 GCA_050329835.1 Kineosporiaceae bacterium
CCGGCGGCCCGCCGCGGAGACCGCCGCCCCGCCCGCTCCCCCCGGGCGCCGGCGCCGCGACCGCGCGCCGGGCGAGGACGACACCGGTTCCTTCCGCCCGAGGGATCGGGGGGAGGCGGTGGAGGACGCCGGCACCCTCCGGCGACGGGACGGGGCGCCCGCGGGCGACGACACCGCGTCGCCCCGGCGGCGGTCCGGGGCCACCCTGTCGGAGCCGGCCGCCGCCCCCGGTCGCCGCGCGTTCGAGGGCGTCCCGGACGCCCTGCGGAACCTGCGCTCCCCGGGCGGTGCCTCGCGCTCCCGCGCGGTGTCGGCGCTGGACGAGCCACGGCGCCGGCTGCCGGTCTCCGCCCCGATCCTCGGGATCGGGGCGGCGGTGCTGGCGGTGCTGATCCTCGTCCTCGTCCTGGTGCTCCGGCCGGGCGGGGAGGACGCCCCGTCGCAGGCTCTCGTGCCCCCCGAGGCCCCGCGCCAGGACACCGTGCTCGTGAACCTCCTGGACGAGGACGGCACCGTCCTGCGCGGCCTGCTCATGGCGGTCGGGGAGACCTCCGACGGACCGGCCGAGGTGGTCCCGGTCATCGTCCCGGGCGACATGACGGTGGCCGTCCCCGACGCCGGATCCCTGCCGCTGGCCCAGGCGCCGTCGGTCGGCCCGGAGGCCCCGGACCGGGCCGTCGAGGACCTGCTCGGGGTCCGGGTCGACGGCACGTGGGTGATGGACCGTGCGCTGCTCGCCAACCTGGTCGACACCGCGGGCGGGGTGGAGGTCGACGTCGCCACGGCCGTGACCGCGGGCGACGTCACCGTGCCGGTGGGCCCGGCGCAGCGGCTGACCGGCGCCCAGGCGGCCGCCTACGCGACGGCGAGCGTCGAGGGCGAGGATCCCGGTGTCCCGCTGGCCCGCTTCGCCCAGGTCGTCATGGGTCTGGTGGCGGCGATGCCGCCGGAGGCGGGCGAGGTGACGAGCCTGCTCAGCCAGGTGGACCGGCACCCCGACACCACCGCCACCTCCGAGCAGCTGTCGTCCTCGCTCGCGGCGGCCTCGCAGGTGCTCGCGGACGGGGAGGCCCCGACCCCGTCCACCGTGCCGACCGCCCAGGGCGGCGACGGGCCGCCGGAGGCCGACGCTGACGGGGTCACCGCCCTGGTCGACGAGCGGTTGTCGGGCGCCCGCCTGCCGGTCTCGACCGTCGGGCCGCTGCGCGTGGTGGTCGGCAACGCCGTCGGCGAGCCCGGACTGGTGACTGCGGCCCGTGACCGCCTGGTCGCGGCCGGGTTCCGGTTCGTCGGCGGCGGCACCGTCGAGGGAGAGCCCGCGCCCGAGACCACGGTGCTCGTGCCCTCGGACACCCCCGAGAACCGGGAGCGCGGGCAGGCCGTCGCCGCGGCGCTGGGCCTCCCGCCCGACGCCCTCTTCGTCAAGGCGGACTTCGAGGCCGACGTGCCGGAAGGGACCGAGATCATCGTCTGGTTGGGACAGGACTACGCGGACACGCTGGGGGGCGAAGAGTGACGGCGACACCGGAGGCCGTGGGCACGGCCGTGGCAGCGGCGGAGGCCGCCGCCGGCAAGCTGGCCATCGACGTCGTGGCCATCGACGTCAGCGACCGCCTGGCGATCACGGACGTCTTCGTCATCGCCTCGGCGTCCAACGACCGCCAGGTCCGGGCCGTCGTCGAGGGTGTCGAGGACCGGCTGCGCGCCGAGGGCATCGACCGGGTCCGCCGCGAGGGCGAGCGGGACGGCCGCTGGGTGCTGCTCGACTACGCCGACGTCGTCGTGCACGTCATGCACGTCGAGGACCGGGCCTTCTACGGCCTGGAGCGGCTGTGGCGGGACTGCCCCGCGGTCGAGCTGCCGGAGGCCGCCCGCGGCCGGCCGGCCGGCACGGTGGACGCCGAGGAGACTGACGAGGAGCTCATCGGCGGCATGCGGCCGTACCGCCCGTGACGGGCACGGGGACCGGTGGCGCGAGCGGCACGGCGACCGGCGGGGTGACCGTGTTGCTGGTGCGGCACGGGCAGTCGACCTGGAACGCCGAGCACCGGTTCCAGGGCCAGGCCGACGCGCCGCTGAGCGACGCCGGGCGGTCCCAGGTGAAGGAGGCGGCGGCCGGGGTCGCGGCGTGGCTGTCCGGGCGGGAGGCCGTGGTCGTCACGAGCGACCTGGAACGGGCATCGGTGACCGCCGAGGCGCTGGCCGACGCCGTCGACGCCGCCCCGCCGACGCCGGACTCCGACCTGCGGGAGGTCCGGGCCGGGGCGTGGCAGGGACTGCGCCACCCGGAGATCGAGGCGGGCTGGCCTGAGCTGTACCGGCGCTGGCGGGCCCGTGAGGACGTCCCCGCCGGCGGCGACGAGCGGGCGAGCGAGGCCGGGCGGCGGGTGGCGGCGGCGGTGCGCCGACACGCGGCGGCGGTCGGGCGGCGCGGGCAGGTGCTCGTCGTGGTCGGCCATGGGGCGTCGCTGCGGGCGGCGATGTCGCCCGGGCTGGCCTGGCCGGAGGCGTACCGGCAGCTCGGGAACCTGGGCAACGCCCACCAGTCCGAGCTCGTGGTGCCCGGCGGTGGGGAGCCCTGGCAGCTCGTGTCCTGGAACGTGTCGCCGGGCTGAGCGGTGCGTCGCGGCCGGGCCGGCATGACACGGCGGGCTGGTCGGACGGTGTACCCTCGACGGGTTCCGGGGCTGTGGCGCAGCTGGTAGCGCACCTCCATGGCATGGAGGGGGTCAGGGGTTCGAGTCCCCTCAGCTCCACCCGCGTGACCAGGACGATCGTCCTCCGTGAGGTGGTGGCTCGTGAAGCGTCGAACGGTGACGAAGGAAGCCATCGAGCGGGCCGCCGCCAAGTCCACGACCGCGTCCGCTCGCCTGGAGCGGCGTGTGGTGCCGCCGGGCTATCGTCGGCCGGCCGAGGTCGATCGGTACGTGGCGCAGCCGCGACCGCGCTCCTGATGCCGCTGGCTCCCGACTTCGGGAACACCCCGGTCTCCGAGGACCATCTCGACGATCTTCTCTCCGCGGCTCGGGCGATCCTGGGGGAGCGTCCGAGCAGAGCCGCCGTGTACGACCTGGAGCAGGCCGTACAGGAGAACGTCACGAAAGATGTGCTGTCCGGTGCCATCGAAGGCCGCCTCGTTCTCGACGATCTGCTCAGCGATCATTTCCTTCGCGACCTCCACGCCCGGCTCTACGAGAAGATCTGGAGCTGGGCAGGAGTCTTCAGTCGGCGTGAACTCAACATCGGTGTCGCCCCGGAACGGATCGCCGTCGAGCTGCGTACCTCGCTCGACGACATGCGTCACCGCTGGGAGTCGGCGCGCGACTGGACCGCTCGGGAGCTGGGGATCGCCACTCACGCCGAGACGGTCCGGATCCACCCGTTCACCGACGGGAACGGTCGTACGACCAGGCTGCTCGCCGACGCGGTGTTCCTGGCGGCACAGGACGGCGAAGCCCTCGAGCAGTACGACTGGGAGCTGGACAAGCGCCGCTACATCGACCTGCTCCGTTCCTACGACCGGCACCGGGACCCGCGCGAGCTCGCCGCCTTCGTGCGGGTCCAGCCTTTCGGCGAGTAGTCAACCCGGCGGTCGCCCGGCACGGAGAACCAGAAAGTGGACGGCCGTGGAGACCACGATGGTCATCGAACGTGTGCATCACGAGCGCTGCCGCCCTGCTCGGTGAGGTCAACCACGGCCCCGACGACGAGGTCCCACGTCGACGGGGGTGGCAGTTGATGCCCTACGCCGTCGAGCTCGATCAGGTGTGCGCCCGGGATGGCCTGCGCGAGCGCTCTGCCGTGTGCGATCGGGAACAACGGGTCGGCCGTACCGTGCAACACCAGGGTGGGCAGATCTCCGAGCCGACTCAGCCGCGGTCGCGGGGCCCCGTCGTCGTCCAGCAGGAAGTGGTTGGTCAGGCTGGAGGCCAAGCGGTGCGTCCGGTTGAACACGCGAGTGGCGATGGCCCGCACCCTCTCCTCGTCGAACATGCCCGGACCGGCATAGGGACGTTCGCCGTCGACGATCGCATCGATCGCGGCCTCCCGGTCGCTCCAGTCGGGCTCGGCACGCTCGGCGCCCGAGACTGCCTGCAGTTCCGGTGCCATCCCGGGCAGGTCCTGGATGCCGGGATCGATCGGGGTGGTGGAGATCAGCGTCAGGGTGGCGAGGCGCTCGCGGTGCTCGAGCGCGAGGCGCTGGGCGACGCCGCCACCCATCGACAGCCCGACCACGTGGGCACGGTCGATCCCCAGGGCATCGAGCACCGCGAGCGCATCGGTTACCAGGTCTGCGCCCGTGTAGCCAGGAGCACCCGGTGGCCAACTCGTCGACTGCCCGGTGTCTCGCTGGTCGTAACGGACGACCCGGCGCCCACGCTCGACGAGGTGGCGGCAGAGATCGTCGTCCCACCAGTCCATCGACCACGTCGCTCCGGCGATGAGCAGCAGCGCCGGAGCCCCGGCCGTTCCGAGCGTCTGGACGCACAACTGCACGCTCTCGTCGACCTGCACGGCGGTCATGTCCTCGGCCACGCCACTCCTCCCGGTGCCTTCGGCCCACAGGGTCCTCGTGCATACAGACGCTCAGCGGCACGACAACTCATCGCTCCGGCCCTTCGTCGAGTCGGGGTGTCGGGACCTCCGGCGGGGCCGGAGTCAGCACATCGTCAGCAGGCGTGGCGGTTGCCCGGTCCTCGGCGGCGACGAGTCGGCGGACCCGTTCGTCATGGTCATCCGCCGCGTGCACGTACCGGTTGAGCGAGGTCGACGCACCCTCGTGGGCAATGAGCCGCTGCCCGACGTTGACCGGCACCCCGTCGGAGACCGACCACGTTGCGTACGAGTGACGCAGATCATGGCAGCGAAGGCCGGGGTCGAGACCCGCGCGTTCGAGGGCCGGGAGCCGCACCCTCCGGCGGAAAGTCGAGCGCCGGAGTGTGCCGCCCGAGGAGGTCGCGAACACGAGGTCGAGGGAGTGGCCGTGCTCGCTCTGGTGGGTCAGCCCGGACGGTCGCGCACACGAGCGACGTACGGACTGGTCGCCGAGTTCGCCTCTACCGCGGGTGCATCCGGTCGGCAGCAGCTTGCCCCGCAGCGCGTTTCGAGACGATCGACGGACTCGCCGTGGCCGCCGGCCACCAGGTGTGGTCGATGCTCGTCGGGGCCTGCGTCGGCCTCGCGATCGCGATGTGGCGGGCGGGGGGACGCACGACCGGCCGGGCCCGGGTTCGCTGGCGGCTCGTCGGTCCGCTCCTGGCGGGGTGGGCACTGCTGTGGGTCGTGACGGACCACGCCGCCTACAACGCCTGGAACAGCTCTCCCGGGTTCACGTCCCAGTGATCCTGGCACCGGCCGCGCGATCCGGGCACCTCTTGGAGTGCGAAGCGACCCCGCCCGGGACCGTTCGCCGAACTCGCACGCTGGGAGCGGCCCGCCTACTCGTCCAGCTTCCACTCGGCGGTGACCCGCTCCACCAGTTCTTCGAAGGAGAGCCGCTGCCGCGCGTCCGGCTTCCCCTTCGCGTCCGCATCGAGCAGTCCGGCGAGACCCTCTTCCACGGCCTGAAAGTAGCCGGCCGCCGAGTACGGGATGTGCTCCGGGTCCTGCACCGTGGTGACGAAGATGAAGCGGCAGCCACCACCCTCGGGGCTCACCTCGAAGCTGAGCGACTCCTTCTGCCAGGTGAACGCGAGCCGCCGGCGGTGCTGTACCCCAGGATTTTGCCCGGCTCCGGCTCACCGCCGGGGAACCGCAGCTCCACCGTGCTGCCCGGAGCGAGCTCGTCGTACTCCACCTGACAGGCGAACCACGAGGACATGTCCTTGCTGTCGGTCAGTGCCTGCCACACCCGCTCCACCGGGCTGTCGAAGTGGCGCTCCAGGCGCAACCTGTCGTCGCCCGCACCGCCCCGCTGCAGGCGCATGTCGGTCGGGAACTGCGCGTCGATCGGAAACTGATGGTCGGTCGCCATTTTCTCTCTCTGGGTCTCCTGGTCGGTGACGCGGAGGCGCCGTCAGCCTGTCCGCAAGGTCTGGCGGTAGTGCTCGACCACCTCCGGCTCCTGCGACGTCTGCGGGTGCACCGGCCGTCCGGCCAGGTGGTCCTCGAGCTGGTGCAGACCGACATACCAGCCGGCGGCGCAATGCGCCAGATACTCCGGCTTCTCAACGGTGGTCTCCAGGATCCAATGCCGCACCAGCGTCATCCGGCTGCACCCGCCAGCGCACGACGTCAGCGTCCCAGGTGAACGCGATCGTCCGGCCTTCGTCGAACTCCAGCACCTCTCCGGTACTCGACGGCTCGCCGTTGACCACGAAAGTGACATTCCCGCCCCGGCGGGGATCCAACCTTAGGTTCAAGGGGGTAGCAGGGTCTGTACTGGCAACGGTGTAACGGGCCGACGGCAGGTCGGCGTGTCTGCCAGGAAGGTCCGATTATGACCGAGAAGATGCAGGACATGACATCCAGTGTTTCCGAGGCTCGGACGAGCCCGGGTGTGGGTCCTCGGGCCAGGTGGTGGCACAGGCGCGTCTCCACGCGCGGCCGTGGACCAGGTAGAGGCGGGTGGGACGCCGCGCCTTGTCGTCGTATCATGGCGCGAGACGGGATCGGCCTCGGCAGTCTCGGTGCGCCATCGGAGCCTGCCGTGTGCGCGGGGGTACGCGGGCCGCCGCCCTGGACAGTCAGTCCGATGACAGCAAGTACGAGGTCAGTGAGAAGACGTCACTTGATCGACCGATGGGTGAGCGATTCGGCTTGCGTGGTTCAGCTAGACTTTCGTTCGTGAACCTCGAGTCAGACGCCTGGACCCCCCGTAGGGCAGAGACAGTCCTCCGAGAGGTGTTGGGCAAGATCGGAATTGACGCCGGTGATTTCCGCCTGCTCCGACTGGGCGAGAACATGTCGTTCGCCGTCGACAGCGCAGCGCTCGTCGTCCGCCTCTCCCGGCCCTACGCAACCGAGGCGGCGATAGAGAACGAAATCGGATGTGCCCGTTATCTGGAAGAGCAGGGATATCCCGCCGGTCGCTTGTTCGGTGAAGTAAGACAACCCCTTGAGAGTCGTCTCGGGTGGGTGACTCTATGGCGTCAGCAAGCTGGTCGAGAGGGGAAGGATGAGGACCAATCGCACCTCGGACATCTTCTGGGTCTTTTGCATCGGCTTCCGCCGTCCAGTTCGATGCGTAGCTGGGCGCCGTTGAGCAAGGTAGATGAGCGCATGAGACAGATATCTCTCCAAGGGAGAGTGCCTGAGGGTGACATCCGCTTCCTCTGGGGATTGAAGTCTCGCCTCGAGTCGGATGCGACCGCGTTATCCAGAGCGTGTGTGAACACCATGTGCCACGGCGATGCACATACGGGGAATCTCTTGATCGACGACGACTCGGAGACTGCGA
>JBHJOJ010000142.1:0-15067 GCA_050329835.1 Kineosporiaceae bacterium
CGTCGGTGTCCGGCGGCTGACCGGCCGGCGACGCGCCCGGCCACCGGCCGCGACCGGGTGCCCGGCGGGGCCGTCGGCCGGGTCTGCCAGACTCGCCGGGATGGCCACCGCACAGTTGCCCGCGACGGTGGGCGGTCGGCGGCGCCGGTTGCGCCCGATCGCCTGGCTGCTCCTGCTCGCGCTGCTGGTGCCCGTGGTGGTGGGGGCGCGGGTGGTGCAGGTCGCCCAGCGCGACGACCGGGGAGCGGTCGCCGCGGTCGTCGTGCTCGGCGCCGCCGCGACGAACGGCGTCCCCGGGGACGTCCTGCGGGCGCGGCTGGAGCACGCCCTGGACCTGTACTCCGCGGGCGTCGCGCCGGTCATCGTGACGGCCGGTGGCGTCGGAGAGGGCCAGCGGCTCAGCGAGGCCGAGGTCGGCGGCCGGTGGCTGGCCGAGCGCGGGGTGCCGGCCGAGGCCGTGGTCGCGGTGGGCAGCGGCGGCAACACCCTGACCAGCCTGCAGGCGGTGGCCGCCGAGCAGCGTGTCCGCGGCTGGGAGTCGGTGCTGCTGGTGAGCGACCCGTGGCACCTGTACCGGACGGGGGCGATGGCCGAGGACGTCGGCCTGCCGGTGGCGGGCACCAGCCCGGTGCCCGGCGGGCCGAACGTCGACGACCGCGGCCGGGCCGCCTTCAACGTCGGCCGCGAGACCGTCGCGTTCCTCGTCTACCGGGCCGGCACCCTCGCCGCGGCTGCCGCCCGCGCCGGGGACGACCTGGTGACCGGCGGGTGACCATCCCGCCGTGACCTCCGCACCGCCCGCCCGGCCGCCGGCCCCCTACGACGGCGACGACGTCGCCCGGTGGGCGGACGAGCCGCCGAAGAGCGGGGCGCGCACCGCCTTCGCCCGGGACCGCGCCCGGGTCCTGCACTCCGCCGCGCTGCGCCGGCTGGCCGCCAAGACCCAGGTCGTCGCGCCTGGCAGCGACGACTTCGGGCGCAACCGCCTCACCCACTCCCTCGAGGTCGCCCAGGTCGGCCGCGACCTGGCGGGGCTGCTCGGCTGCGACCCCGACGTCGTCGACACCGCGTGCCTGGCGCACGACCTGGGCCACCCGCCGTTCGGCCACAACGGGGAGGCGGTGCTCGACCTGCTCGCCGACGGGATCGGCGGGTTCGAGGGCAACGCCCAGACCCTGCGCGTCCTCACCCGGCTCGAGCCCAAGGTCGTCGACCGCCGCACCGGGCGCCCGGCCGGGCTCAACCTCACCCGCGCCTGTCTGGACGCCGCGACCAAGTACCCGTGGCCGCGCGGCGGGGGGCCGCCGGGGGCGGCGCGGAAGTTCGGTGCGTACGGCGACGACGCCGAGGTGTTCGCCTGGGTGCGGCGCGGCGCCGTCCCCGGCCGGGCCTGCGTCGAGGCCCAGGTGATGGACCTGGCCGACGACGTGGCGTACAGCGTCCACGACGTCGAGGACGCGCTCGTCGCCGGCTATCTCGACCTCGCGGCGCTGCGCGACCCCGGGGTAGCCGCGGAGGTGGCGGCGGGGGCGGCGACCTGGTACCTCGGGGGCGACCCCGCCGAGCCGGCGGAGGCGCTGGCCAGGCTGCTGGCGCTGCCGTGGTGGGTGCCGGGCTTCGACGGCTCGTGGCGGGCGCTCGCCGCGCTCAAGGACCTCACCAGCCAGCTCATCGGACGGTTCGTGGTCGCGGCCCGCGATGCCACCGTCGCCCGGTACGGGCCCGGCCCGCTGACCCGGCACGCCGCGGAGGTGGTCGTGCCCTCGGGCACCCGGGCCGAGATCGCCGTCCTCAAGGCGATCGCCATCCACTTCGTCGTCAACGCCGAGCAGCGGCAGGCCGTCTACGCCCGGCAGCGGGCCGTCGTCGCGGAGCTCGTCGAGTCGTTGCTCGCCGCCGCCCCGGACGGCCTGGAACGCTCGCACGCGGATGCGTGGCGGGCGGCGGGGGACGACGCCTCCCGCCGTCGCGTCGTGATCGACCAGGTCGCGAGCCTGACGGACGCCTCGGCGATGTCCTGGCACGCCCGCCCGACGGCCTGACCCGCCCCCGGGCGCGCCTGGGTCAGGGGCGCAGCAGGGCGTCGAGGAGCGGGTTGCCGAGCGCGCCGTGCGGGTCCACCTCGGCCGCCAGCCGGCGGACGTCGTCGATCCGCGGGTACCGCGCGGCGATCGCCGCGGGCTCCAGTGTCGTGATCTTCCCCCAGTGCGGCCGGGCGCCGAGCGGGTCGAGCAGGTCGTGCAGCCGGCGCACCGCCGGCAGCACGGCCTCCGGTTCCGGCTCCCAGGTGACGTGGACGCCGACGACGTCGTGCCCCGTCGCCGGGCTCAACCACAGGTCGTCGCGCGCGACGGTCCGGACCTCGCAGGTCTGGACCAGGGGAGCCAGGTCGGCGGCCCGGGCCAGCACCGCGGTGAGGGCGGCCCAGGCGGACACTCGCGGCACGAGGAACTCCGACTGCAGCTCCTCGCCGCTGCTGGGGGTGAACCCGGCCCGGAAGTGGGGGAGCCGTTCGTGCCACGGCCCCGCCCGGCCGAGTTGCTCGGTGCACGCCGCCGGGTCGGCCCCCGGGACCGGATGACGGGGGCCGGCGGCCCGGGTGGCGCCCAGCCACTGCGCCGGGGCCTCGGGCCCGGCGGGGACGTCGCCCTCGCCACCGGGGCCCGTCGTCGCCCGTCCCGGCACCCGCGCCTTGCGCCACACCGCGAATCGCGGCCCGTCCGGACCCGCCCGGAGATCGGTGAAGGCGCTCACGCTGTGGGCGCTCGACATGACCTCGTCGAAGGCGGCGAGCAGGGTCGCCGCCGCCATGCCCTCGTAGACGTCCTGCCGCATGTCGTAGGTCGGTTCGACGTCGAGCGTGACCCGGACGACGCCGCCCAGGGCGCCGAGCGACACCACGTGCCCGGGGAAGACGTCGGGATCCCGGTCGCGGTCGACCCGCAGGAGGTCGCCGCCCGGCACGACGGCCTCGATCGCCCGGACGCTGGCCGCGAGGCTGCGGGTGTGGTCGCCCGAGCCGTGCGTCCCCGTCGCCACGGCGCCGGCCACACTGATGTGGGGCAGCGACGCCATCGCCGGCAGCGCCCACCCGTGGGCGTGCAGCTGCGCGGCCAGCACCGCGTACGTCGTCCCACCGCCCACCGTGGCCGTGCGGGCCCCCGGGTCGATGTCGAGGTCCACCGGCAGTCCGGCGAGGGACACCAGGTCCCCGGACGTCGCCGCCAGCGGGCTGAAGGAGTGCCCGGACCCCATGACCCGCCACCGCCGGCTGCGGGCCGCCAGCGCCTGGAGCTCCGGGACCGTCCGCGGCCGGTGCGCGGCGGCCGGGGTGAACGTGACGTTGCCCGCCCAGTTGGTCAGCGCCGCCGGGGTGGGGGCGGCAGGCGTCGTGGGCACGCGGCGAGCGTGCCACGACGCCGCCACGGGCGTGCGGTCAGCGGCGGAAGGCGTCCGTCACCTTCTCGCCGGCCTGCTTCAGGTCGGCCTTGCCCTGGTCGGACCGGCCCTCGGCCTCGCGGGCGGCGACGCCCGCGGCATGATCGCCGCATGACTCTCAGCACCGCGGCCCGGCTGTGGTGGGGGGCGACCGCCCTCGCCGTGGTGGTCGCGCTCGCGATCCAGGTCCCCCTGTCCGCCGGCGCGACCGACGACGCGTCCTTCCCGACACCCCTGTCACGGGTGCTCAACCTGTTCGTGTTCTTCACGATCTGGTCGAACATCCTGGTGGCCGTGGTGGCGGCCGGCTCGGCCCTCGGCCGCGACCTCGACCAGGTCGCCTGGCGGGCCGCCCGCCTCGCCGGCCTGGTCGCGATCACGGTGACGTTCGCCGTCTACAACGTCGTGCTGCGCGAACCCGCCGAGCCGGGACCCGGAGCCGTGGCGAACGAGCTGTTCCACATCGTCGTGCCGGTGCTGACGGTCGTCGGCTGGGTCGCGTTCGGGCCTCGTGGACGCACCTCGTGGCCGGTGGTCCTGTGGTCGCTGGCCCTGCCGGTGCCATGGACCGTGCTGACCCTCGTGCGCGGGGCCGTCGTCGACGGCTGGTACCCGTACCCGTTCCTCGACGTGACCGGGCTCGGGTACCCGACCGTCCTGCTGAACGTCGCGATCGTGGGGATCGCGTTCCTCGCCCTGGCCGCGGGCGCCCACCTCGGTGACCGGGCACTGCGACGGGCGGCGTCCCCACAGCGGGCGGCCGGGGACCCCGGGGACCGGGCCGCGACCTAGACTCCGGACGTGGCGGGTCGGATCCGGGAGGACGACATCGCCACCGTCCGCGAGCGGGCCCGCATCGAGGAGGTCGTGGGCGACCACGTCGCGCTGCGCAAGGCGGGCGTGGGGTCCATGCGGGGGCTGTGCCCCTTCCACGACGAGCGCACCCCGTCCTTCCACGTCCGGCCCCAGGTCGGGCTCTTCCACTGCTTCGGCTGCGGCGAGGGCGGCGACGTCATCGCGTTCGTCATGAAGATCGACCATCTCTCGTTCGTCGAGGCGGTGGAACGCCTCGCCGCCCGGGTCGGCGTCGAGCTGCGCTACGCCGACGACGTCCCCGGGGCGCCCGGCCGCCGGGGCGAGGCCGCCGGGCGGCGGCGGCGTCTCGCCGAGGCGAACGCCGCCGCCGCCGCCTTCTACCGGGACCACCTGGCGTCCCCGGAGGCCCGCCCGGCCCGGGGCCTGCTGGCCGAGCGCGGCCTCGACGGCGAGGCGGCGGTGACGTTCGGGGTCGGGTACGCCCCCCGGGCCGGGGACGCCCTGTTCGCCCACCTGCGCGGGCGCGGCTTCACCGACGACGAGCTGGTGACCGCCGGCCTCGTCGGCCGGTCCGCGTCGGGCCGGGCCTACGACCGGTTCCGGGGCCGGCTGCTGTGGCCGATCCGCGACGTCACCGGGGACACCCTCGGCTTCGGCGCCCGCCGGCTGTTCGACGACGACCGGATCGACGCCAAGTACCTCAACACCCCGGACACCCCGCTGTACCGGAAGGCGCACGTCCTCTACGGCGTCGACCTCGCCAAGCGGGAGATCGCCCGGCAGCGGCAGGCCGTGATCGTCGAGGGGTACACCGACGTCATGGCCTGCCACCTCGCCGGCGTCACCACCGCCGTGGCGACGTGCGGCACGGCGTTCGGCGAGGACCACGCCCGGGTGCTGCGCCGCCTGCTCGGCGACACCGACGCGAACGGCGAGGTGATCTTCACCTTCGACGGCGACGCCGCGGGCCGGCGCGCCGCGCTGCGGGCCTTCGCCGTCGACCAGCAGCTGCTCGCCCGCACGACGGTCGCCGTGGAACCCACCGGCAAGGACCCCTGCGAGCTGCGCCAGGCCGGCGGCGACCAGGCGGTCCGCGATCTCGTGGCCTCCCGGAGCCCGCTCTTCGAGTTCGCCGTCCGCTCGGTCATCGCCGACCACGACCTCGAGACGGAGGAGGGGCGGATGGCGGCCCTCGACGCCGCCGCCCCCATCGTGGCCCAGATCAAGGACCCCGGGCTGCGGCACCGCTACGCGATCAGCCTCGACCGCTGGACCGGCTTCCTCGACGAGCGGTTCGTGCTCGCCCGGGTGGCGCGCGCCGCCCGCCCGGCCGCGGTCGCCGAGGAGATCGACCACGCGCGCCGGAACCCGGCGCTCGCCCGGGGCGACGATCCCGTGGTGGCCGCCGAGCGCGCGGCGCTGGCGGTCGCCCTGCAGGTGCCCGACCTCGTGGCCGCCGAGCTCGAGGCGATCGGGCCGGAGGCGTTCCGGGAGCCGGCGCACCGCGCGATCCACGAGGCGGTCCGGGCCGCCCGGGGGCCGGCCGGCCGGTCGGGGGTGGAGCTGGTGGCCGCGGTCCGCGAGCTGGTGCCGGCCTCCGTGCTGCCGCTCGTCACCCAGCTCGCCGTGTCCGACCTGCCGGTCGGCGAGGCCGAGCTGCCCCGCTACGCCCGCTCGGTGGTCGCCGGGGTCGCCGAGGCCGAGGTGACGCGGGCGGTCCTCGACCTCACCCGCCGGCTGGCCTGGCTCGACCCGGACGAGGACGCGGACGCCTACCGCGCCGCGAGCACCGCGCTGCACACCGCCCACCTGCGCCAGCGGGCCCTGCGGGAACGGGCGATCGGCGCGTGATCCCGCCGTTCCGACTGGCCGCCCTGCCGCCCGGCGCCCGGGACCGCGTCCGCCTCGACCGCGGGGAGCGTCCGCTCGCGTCCGCCGGCCTGACCGACGGGGGGGTCGCGGTGGCGACGACGCACCGGCTGGTCGTCGCGGGGCCCGCCGCGGGGGCGGCCGACATGGTCACGGCCGACCGGTGGGTCGACGTCGCGTCGGCGTCGCTGGCGCCCGAGGAGGGGGTCCTCGAGGTCGACCTGGTCGCCGGGTCACGGCGGGTGCTGGTGCTGGGACGGAACCGGGGCCGGGCCCTCGCCACGGTCGTCCGGGAGCGCGTCCAGCACTCGGTCCTGCTGACCCGCACCGTCGAGCTGGCCGGCCGCCGGGCGGTGCGGGTGACGGCCCGGCGCACCCCGGACGGCGAGGTGCTCGTGCAGGTCGTCCCCGGGCCCGGGGTCTCGATCAGCGGCCCGGACGTCGCGGCCGAGGTCGCCGAGGCGGAGCGCGCCGTCCGGGAGCAGGTCGGCCTGCCGCCGCCGGGCTGAGCCGGGCCGTGACGTCAGCCGCCGAAGCCGGTCCGGTCGACGCGACGGTGGTAGCGCGTGCCGAGCACGCCGCCGAGGACGGCGCCGGCCAGTGACGCCAGCGCCGCGAGGGCGATCGCGACCCAGCCGGCCGTCGTGAGCTCGCCCTCGTTGACCGGGATCCGCGGGAAGGCGACCCCGATTGCCGTGCCGGCGGCACTCACCAGGCCAGTGAGCAGGATCGCCGCGCCCGTGGCGGTGAGCCACCCGAGGAACGCCGAGCCCGCCTTCAGTCCGCCGTGCTCCTGGCGCTCGCGCTCGACCACCGCCTGGCGGGTCCGCGCGGGGTCGACGACCGGCGGCGGGGTGTCGCCCACCTCGTGGGCCCTGGTCGTCTGCGCGGGCACGGCGGGGCGGTCGGCCTCGGGGGCCGCGGCGCCGGGGGGTCGACGGGACGGGTCGTGGGGGGTCCGGGGTGTGCTCACGGGTCTCGCCTCCGTTCGGGCGGGCGCACCGGGCGTGCGCCCGTGTCCGCTCCACCGTGACCCCGCCGGGCGGGCCGCGCCCGGGGACGGGTGTCCGGGGTCAGGGCCCGAAGCCGATGTGGAGGTGATCCTGGTGGGAGGCGTTGGTGAAGTACGGCTCGGGGGCGATCTCCTCGGGGCCGCCGACCTCGCTCGCGCCCGACCCGGCCGCGAGCTCCATCGCGGGGCGCCACGGGCTGCGCTCCCTCTCGATGATCGGGATGCCGTCGAGCGCCCAGACGTCGACGCCGCGGCCCACGGCGTGGTTGGACGTGCGATCGGTGCCGAAGACGGTGACCGAGTGGCCCGACCGCAGCACCGAGACGTCCACCACCCAGCGCTCGGCGAGGGCGTTGAGCACGCCCGCGATCCGGTCGTCGATGCCCTCGGTGCCGAGGGCGTCGAGCCGGGCGGCCTCGGGCAGGCGCACCCGCGGGTTGGCGAGCAGCGCCTGCACGGCCGCGCTGGTCGCGGACACCGGGCGGGGGACCACCGGGTCCGGGAGGAACGCCTCGGTGACCTGCCAGTCGTCCGTCGCCGACGACCGGGCGGCGCCGAGTCGCACCGTGACCGACCGGCGCCCGACCCGTGCCGGGTCGTCGGTCGCCACCACCGACTGCTCGGCGACGACCATGAGCCGGGCGGTCAACCGGTCGTCGGCGAGCCCGCCGCTCTGGGGGTAGACGATCCGCAGGGACGACGCGGCGATCCCGTCGAGGAGCGGGGCGAGGGCCGCTGCCGGAGCGGCCGGCTGTCCCGCCCCCGACACTCGCGCCCCGAAGCCCGCACCGGTGCCGTCGGTGGTGAGGGCCGCGGTGAGGAAGGCGGCTCCGGCTGCCTTGAGCGGCGGTTCGACCTCCGGCGCCAGCGGCTGGTACGGCGGGAACGTCTCGGGTTCCGCGGCCTGCGGGGAAGGCTCCGGGGATGGCTCCGGGCCGGTGTCCGTGGCGTCCACCGCCGAGCCGGACGGGCCCGGGGACGTCGGACCGGTCCCGGTCGGCGGCCCGGCTTCGTCCGACGTACAGCCTGCGGTCCCGGCGACGGCGGCGAACGCCCAGCCGAGCAGGGCCCGGCGGGTCAGTGGTCGAGGCGTCGGCTCCACCCCGCCATGGTGCGGCGCCGCTCCATGATCGAACTCATGCGGCGGCATGTCCGTGGGCCTTCGAACTTGCCGTCACATGAGGTCGATCACGGATGACGGGGACCGGGCGGGTCAGCGTGCGGGGTCGACGACAGGGTCACACCTGGGCCGGGGGGCCGCGGACGTCCTCCCACCGGCTCCGGACGAGGACCGTCGGTCGGCGGTGATCGCCGGCGTGACACGCTGGGCGGGTGAGTGCACCGCCGTCCTCGGCCGCCTCCGGGGGGAGCCGGGCCGACGCCGACCGCTCGACGGGTGCCCGGGTCTGGCGGCTGTTCACGCCGTATCGGCGGGGGATGCTCGTCATCGCCGCTGTCATCCTCGTCACCGCCGGCCTCGGGGTGATCCCCCCGTTCCTCACCCAGGCGGTGTTCGACCGGGCGCTCTTCCCGGTCGACGGCGGGGGCGTCGACGTGCGGCTGCTGCTGTGGCTGGTCGCGGGTCTGATCGCGATCCCCATGCTCGGCGCGCTGGTCGGCGTGGGGCAGACGTTCCTCACCACCCGCCTCGGCCAGCGCGTGATGGCGGACCTCCGGTCCCGGCTGTTCGCCCACCTCCAGCGGATGGAGCTGGCGTTCTTCACCGCCACCCGCACCGGGTCCATCCAGTCGCGCCTGGCCAACGACGTCGGCGGGGTCAGCACCGTCCTGTCGACCACCGCGTCGTCGATCCTGTCCAACAGCGTCACCGTGCTCGCGGCGCTGGTCGCGATGCTCCTGCTGTCCTGGCAGTTGACGCTGGTGGCCGTCGCGCTGCTGCCGCTGTTCGTCGTCCTCCAGGTCCGGGTCGGCCGGGTCCGGCAGCGGATCGCGAAGCGGACCCAGGAGTCGCTGTCCGAGATGACGGCGATCACCCAGGAGTCGCTGTCGGTCTCCGGCGTCCTGCTGGCGAAGGTCTTCAACCGCCAGGCGAGCGAGGTCGAGCGGTACCGGGCGGAGAACGGCCGCCAGATCGGCCTGCAGGTCCGCCAGGCCATGACGGGGCAGTGGTTCTTCGCCGTGGTGCAGGCGTTCCTCGGCATCACCCCGGCACTGGTGTACCTGCTGGCCGGGCTCATCCTGGTGCTCGACGGCGCGATCACCGCGGGCACCCTGGTGGCGTTCACGACGCTGCAGACCCGACTGCTGTTCCCCACGGTCCAGCTGCTCCAGGTGTCCCTCGACGTCCAGACGTCCTTCGCCCTGTTCCGGCGGATCTTCGAGTACCTCGACCTCACGCCCTCGATCGTCGACGGGCCCGCGGCGCGGTCGTTGCCGGCGGCCGTGCGCGGTGAGGTCCGCTTCGAGGAGGTCTGGTTCCGGTACCCGACCGACGCCGGGCTGCCGACGGACGGCGGCGACCGATCGCGGGCCGACACCGGTGACCGGGCGCGGGCGGACGGGCCGGCGCCGGCCTGGGCCCTGCAGGACGTCTCCCTCGCCATCGAGCCGGGTCAGCTGTGCGCCGTCGTCGGGCCCAGCGGGTCCGGCAAGACGACCCTGTCGTACCTGGTCCCCCGGCTCTACGACGCCACCCGCGGCCGGGTCCTGGTCGACGGCCACGACGTCCGGGACCTGTCCCTGGAGTCGCTCGCCGGAGCGGTCGGCATGGTCACCCAGGACACGTACCTGTTCCACGCCACCGTCCTCGACAACCTCCGCTACGCCCGCGAGGACGCCACCCGTGAGGAGATCGAGGACGCCGCCCGCGCCGCCAACATCCACGACCGGATCCTCGGCTTCGAGGGCGGCTACGACACCGTCGTGGGGGAGCGGGGGTACCGGCTGTCGGGCGGGGAGAAGCAGCGGCTGGCGATCGCCCGGGTGCTGCTCAAGGACCCGCGGATCCTCATCCTCGACGAGGCGACGAGCGCCCTCGACACGGTGTCCGAACGCCTGGTCCAGGAGGCGCTGGAGCGCGCCACCACCCGCCGCACCACGATCGCCATCGCCCACCGCCTGTCCACCGTGCTCAACGCCGACGTGATCTGCGTCGTCGACGCCGGTCGCCTCGTCGAGACCGGGACGCACGCGGACCTGCTGGCCCGCGGGGGTCTCTACGCCCGCCTGTACGCCGAGCAGTTCGGGGAGGGCAAGGTCCAGGCCCGCTGCGCCGATGGGACCCTGTTCGCCGACGGGTCCGTGGTGCGGCACCTGCCGCAGGGGGCCGCCGCCGGCGCCGCCTGAGGCCGTGCCACCCGAGGCCGTGCCGACGCCACCCTGGGCCGCCGGGGGCCGCGCCGCCCGGTCAGATGCGGGGGGTCTCGGCGGCCCGGGCCAGGTCGGCGAGGTCCTTGGCCAGCGCCGCGGCCACGGTGCGGCGCACCAGGCGCAGGGTGAGCGGTGACAGCCACCGCCCGACGCGCCCCTGGGGAAGCGCCTCGAAGCCCAGGGTGACGAGGGTGGCAGGCCCCCGCTCGGTCCGCCCCGCGTCGTCGAAGCGGAACGTCGAGACGTAGTGGTGACCGTGGCTGTCGGCCTCGACCGTGTACGAGCGCAGCGGCTGCACCTCGGTCACCCACATCTCCTCGGTGGCGGCCCGGCCCCGCAGGGTCCGGGTCTCCTGCCACCGGGTGCCGACCCCCAGGCGCCCGTCGCGGCCCGAGCCGGTGTCGAGCACCGTGACGGTGTCCACCCCGGAGAGCACGGCGGGGCTGCCCTCGATGTCGGTGGCGACGTCCCAGACCCGGGGGAGGGGGGCGTCGACACGCCGTTCGACGGTGACCGCGGCCATGTCGCCTCCTTCGGAACCGCCGACGATCCTGTCACAGCGCCACGGCCTGCGGGTGCTCCTGCTGGGCGGCGGCGCCGGAGTGGCAGCGTGGCGGCGGTCGACGTGGGCTGCTGAGTGCCGGCTCGACTCCCCGGACCCTGGGTGGCGCCGAGCGCTGACATGCGTCGCCGCCCGCGGGTCGGCGGACACGGTGTGCCCGTGAGTCCGTCGTTCGCGGGGCAGGGCCTCGTCATCCCCTGGGCCGAGGGCGAGTTCCGGCTGTACAACACGCTCACGTCATCGTCGGGCTGGGGGCGATCCTGCTGCCGCTGGCCGTGCGCCGCCTCACCGGCCCGTGGGCGGTCGTGGTCGGAGCGTGCTGGGCAGTGTCGGGAGCGGCGTGGCTGCTCTTCGG
The DNA here is from genome assembly GCA_050329835.1 of Kineosporiaceae bacterium. GTDB lineage: Bacteria > Actinomycetota > Actinomycetes > Actinomycetales > JBBAYJ01 > JANNOG01. The sequence continues at coordinate 11,383 of JBHJOJ010000142.1, forward strand.
CGCCTTCAACTTCTTCGCGCACGTCGGGCTCATCATCAACACCACGGCACCCACGGGCTGACGGTCGAGCGGCGCCGACCCCGGGCCGCGGTCACGACGACGCCGGACGTGCGCCGTCCCCACCCCGGCCGCGCGGCGCGGCCGGAACGCCGCGGAAGGGTCTCGTCGTCTAGTACCCTGCGACGAGCCGTGCGCGTCCGAGTTCGGGACGCTGCCCTCGGTCCCACTTAGCTCAATTGGCAGAGCAGCCGGCTGTTAACCGGCAGGTTGTTGGTTCGAGTCCAACAGTGGGAGCAACACCGCAGGTCAGAGGCTTGCCTGTGGATCATGAACGGTCGGACCCCGTGTTTACCCCGTGTTTTCGTCCGGCTGGTCCCTCGGTCGCCTCGTCGGCGATGGCGCTCAGCACGGCCGCCGCCCCCGTGGCCGCGCACCGCCCGGTCGACATCCCACCTCCTCCCTGACGAGCGCGGCCGCCGCGGCTCTTCCGTCCCGCCCGTCTCAAGACCTCCGCCGTCCGGGTCGACATCCTCCCGGTGAGCCTCGTGTCGGCGGACCGCCTCACCCCGGCCGCCGTCGCCCGCGCGGCGCTGCCGACCGTGGTCGTCCTCCTGGGCCTCGCCTACGTCGTGTCCCTGATCCCGGGAGTTCGGCCGGCGCCCGGCTTCGACACCGGCCTCGACGTGTGGCTGTACGACGCGTTCTGCACGGGCGTCATCGCACTGGTGGCGATCCGCGCCGCCCGGGACCGCCGCGAGCGCTGGGCGTTCGCCGCCCTGGCCGTCGGTCTCGCCTCGTACCTCGCCGGTGACCTGCTGTATCAGCTGGTGTACCTGCCGAGCGGTGAGATCCCCTTCCCGTCGTGGGCCGACGCCGCCTGGTTGCTCCTCTACCCGGCCACCTACGTCGCGGTGGTGCTCATGCTGCGGCGGCGGGTGCGGCGCCTGCCGGCGTCCGTCTGGTTGGACGGCGCGGTCGCCGGCCTCACGGCGGCCGCGTTCGGCACCGCACTGGCCTTCCGCAGCCTCCTGGCGAGCACCGAGGGCGGGGTCGGCGTCGTCGCGACCAACGTCGCGTACCCGGTGGCGGACCTGCTGCTGCTGGCTCTCGTGCTGGGAGCGGTGACCGTCGTGGGGGTGCGCGGCGCCGGGGCGGCCTGGTGGTGGCTGGCCCTCGGCATCCTCATCTTCGCCGTCACCGACACCGTGTACGCCGTGCAGGTCGCCGAGGGCACCTACGTCGACGCCGGGCCGCTCGACGCCTGCTGGGTGCTGGCCTGGCTGGCGTTCGCGGGGGCGGCGTGCACCCGGCCGGGCACTGGTGTCTCGACCCGCCTGGAGGGCGTCGGCGTCCTCGTGCTGCCGGGCCTGTGTGCCACTGCCTCCCTGGCCCTCCTCTACGCGGGGTACGCCAGCGGCGACGCCGACCCGCTGGCCGGCGCGCTCGCCCTGGCCGCGCTCGTGGCCGCGCTGCTCCGGACTGCGCTCACCTTCCGCGAGGTCCGGGCCCTGGCGGAGAACCGGCGCCTCGCGCTCACCGACGACCTCACCGGCCTGCCCAATCGACGGCAGGCCTACCAGGTGCTCGAGGGGGCCGACGCGGCGCTCGCCGCCGGACGGTCGTTCGCCGTGCTGCTCCTGGACCTCGACCGCTTCAAGGAGATCAACGACTCCCTCGGGCATGCCGTGGGCGACATGCTGCTGCGGGACCTGGCGCCGCGGCTGCGGGAACGGCTGCGGCCGGGGGACGTCCTGGCCCGGCTCGGCGGGGACGAGTTCGTCGTCCTCGCCGCCGACACCGACGTCGCGGTCGCCCGGCAGGTCGCCGAGAGCCTGCGCGACGAGCTCCGCCACCCGTTCCGGATGGGCCCGACATCGCTCACGGTGGACGCCAGCGTCGGCATCGCCGTGGGGCCGGACCACGCCACGACGGCCCGGGACCTGCTGCAGCGCGCGGACATGGCGATGTACGCCGCCAAGTCCCGCCGCGCCGGGGTCACGGTGTACGACGAGGAGCGCGACGGGCGCACCCGGACGAGCTGGGAGACGGTCGAGCAGCTGCGCAGCGGTCTGCCCCGGGGTGAGCTGGAACTGCAGTACCAGCCCAAGCTGGCGCTGCACGGGCGCGGCAGCCCCGCCGTCGAGGCCCTGGCCCGCTGGCGCCACCCCTCCCGCGGGCTGCTCCAGCCGGACGCCTTCGTGCCGCTCGCGGAGTCCCACGGCCTCATGCCGCAGCTCACGACCACCGTGCTCGACCTGGCGCTGGAGCAGCGCCGCGCCTGGGAGGTGGCCGGCCTCGACCTCACGATGGCGGTCAACGTCAGCCCGTCGAACCTCGTCGACGAGGGCTTCCCGCGGCAGGTGACGCGCCTGCTCGCCCACCACCGCGTACCGGCGTCGGCGCTCGTCCTCGAGGTCACCGAGAACCTGCTGATGGAGGACCGGGAGCGGTCGGCGGCGATCCTCGCGCAGCTGCGGCAGGCGGGGGTCGGCGTCGCGATCGACGACTACGGGACCGGGTACTCCAGCCTCTCCTACCTGGCGCAACTGCCCGTGACCGAACTCAAGCTCGACCGGAGCTTCGTCGCCGCCGTCACAGACGACGCCCGGGGCCGGGCCATCGTGACCTCGGCCGTCCAGCTCGCCCACGCCCTGGGCCTCGTCCTGGTCGCCGAGGGGGTCGAGGACGAGGAGACCATGGAGTCGCTGCGCCGGATCGGGTGCGACTTCGTCCAGGGGTACCACCTGAGCCGGCCGCTGCCGGCGGCGGCGGTGCTGGACTGGTTCGAGCGCCGCGGGGGAGCGACGGTCGTGGCCCCGGCGCCCTCCCCGGCCGCCGGGGTCGCCGTCATGCCCCCGCGGCCCCGAGGAGCCGGAGCAGCACCGGGTACGTCACGCTGACGTCGCCCTCGGGGTCCGCGGGGTCGATCAGCTCGTGCCCGAGCCCCGCCGAGGCGGGGAACTCGACCCGATCGACGGGGACCCAGCGCTCCCACTCCGTCGCCATCCGGGGCGCCGGCTCGCGGGCGACCGCCCGGTCGGCGGCGTTCGTCACCAGCGCCGCCGAGGTCACGGCGGGTGGCAGGCGGCGCGCCGCGCGCCGCACGGCGACCCCCAGCCGTCCGGTCTCGCCGACGGCGCGGGTGTGCATCCGCTTGTAGTTGTGGCCGAGCCCGGGGAAGTCCGCCTTGAGCCGGGCGTCCTTCCACAGCGAGACGCTCGGCAGCAGCAGGGCGAGGCGGACGAGGAACCAGTTGACGCGCGGCCCCAGCCCGCCGAGGCCGAACATCGGGGCGACCAGCACCGCCCGCTCGACCTCCGCCCGGAACTGCCCGGCCCACGCCGCCACGACCCCGCCGCCCGAGATCCCCATGACGGTGACGGACGCCCCCAGGCCCGCCGCGACGTCGACCGCCTCGTCGGCGGCGTCGCGCAGGTCCTCGGCGGTGAGCCGCCGCAGCTCGTCCGTGGCGAGGTCGGCGAGGCCGTGCCGGGGCAGGCGCGGCGCGAGCACCGTCCAGCCCGCGGCGTGCAGCCGGGGACCGAGCTCGACCATGGAGTGGGGCCCGTTCGACAACCCGTGGAACAGCACCGCCACCCGGCCGGTCCGCCGCCCGTGATGCCAGAGGCGGGTGACGCCGAGCGGGTGCACCCCGGCCCGCTCCCGGCCCCGCCCGCCAGCGGGC
>JBHJOJ010000143.1:0-3480 GCA_050329835.1 Kineosporiaceae bacterium
CGTGGGGGTCGGCCCGCACCCGCCGCAAGCTGCACTCCGAGCAGGCCGCCCGCCGCCGCGCCGCCGCCATGGCGACCGCCCAGGACGCCCGCATCCACGCGCTGCGCCAGCGGCTGCGCGACCTCGACCAGGCCCAGGCCGCCGGCCGGGACGAGCTGCGGACCGCCACCACCGGCCTGCTGGCGACGAAGGTCGAGCTCGCCGTCATGCGGTCCGAGCTCGACACCGCCCGCCACGAGCTCGGCGAGGCCCGGGAGCAGCTCGTCGCCGTGCGGGACCAGCTCGCCTCGCTCTTCGCCTCCGCCGCCGAGCCGGCCCTCGTCCTGCCGGGAGCGGCCGAACCCACGGGGACGCAGCTCATCCTGCCCCCGGAGGTCGCCGCGGGGTCCCGGCGCGCCGCCCAGTTCGCCGCCGGGGACCGGCCCGCCTTCGAGGCGTTCGCCGAGTCCGACCTCGACGACGTCACGGGCATCATCAGCGTCTCGGCGATGCTCGAGCACGCCCGCGACCAGCAGCGGCGCGCCGAGCGCGCCGACGACGGCGACGACGAGGTGGCCAGCTCCGCCGCCTGAGCGTCCCGGCCGAACTCCACCATCCGCACCGCTGTCGGGCTCACAGCCGGACGTTCGGTGGAGTTCGGCGAGCTCTCGGATCGCCCGGCGCCGGGGTGGGGCCGCCAGCACGGGCGGTCTCCCGGCCACGCGGGGCGGTGAGGCAGGATCGGGGCGTGAGCGACGTCGACCCGTTCCGGCCCGAGGGCGTCGACTGGACGCCGGTGTCGCCGCGGCTGATCGCGGTGCGGCTGGTGAGCGCCGGGCTGTCGGCCCTCGGCCTGGCGGTCGGCATCGTCGTGGCCGCCGCCCTGATCGGCGTCTGGTGGGTCTGGCTCGCCCTGCTGGTGCCGGTGCTCGGCCTCGTCTGGTCCGCGGTGCTCGTCCCCGCGCGGGTGCGGTCCTGGGGCTACGCCGAGCGCGAGGACGACCTCATGGTCAGGCGCGGGGTGCTGTTCCGGTCGCTCACCGTCGTGCCCTACGGCCGGATGCAGTACGTCGACGTCAACGCCGGGCCGCTGGACCGGCTGTTCGGCGTCGCCACGGTGCAGCTCCACACGGCCAGCGCAGCGACCGACGCCACGATCCCCGGGCTGGTCCCGGCCGAGGCCGCCCGGCTGCGGGACCGCCTCACGGCGCGCGGCCGGGCGCGTCTGGCAGGGCTGTGACGGCCGGCGCCGGCGGGCCGGGGGTCGCCCCGGCCCCCGAGGACGTGGCGGCCGGTCCCCGCTGGCGCCGGTTCCACCCCGCCACGCCGCTGGTCAAGTCCTGGGTGGCCGTGCTGGTCGCGCTCGGCATCGTCGCGGACGGGGTGGTCGGCGGCGTCGGGATCCCGGGCCCCGGCCCGCAGGACTTCGGGCCCCAGTTCGGGCTGTCCACCCAGCTGCTGGGCGTCCTCGGGATCGCCGTCGTCGCCCTGGTGGCCAACGTCCTCGGGTGGTGGTTCACGGCCTACCGCGTCGACGAGGGCGCACTCCAGCTGCGCAGCGGCGTCCTCAGTCGCAGTTTCCGGCAGGCCCCGCTGGACCGGATCCAGGCCGTCGACGTCGTCCAGCCGATCGTCGGCCGGCTGTTCGGCCTCGCCGAGCTGCGGGTCGAGGTGGCCGGCGGGTCGGAGTCCGACGTCAAGCTCGCCTACCTGCCGGAGCGGCGGGCCCAGCAGCTGCGCAACTCCCTCCTGGCGGAGGCCGCGGGGATGTCGCCGGGGGGCGGGGAGGAGGTTCCGGAGGCGCCCGAGACCCCGGTCCTGGCGGTCCCGGTGGACCGCCTGGTCGCCAGCATCCTGCTGTCCGCGCTCCCGGCGGCGGCGGCCGTCCTCCTCGGCATGGCCGTGCTGGTCGCGGCCGAGATCCCGTTCGCCGCCCTGGCCGGCGTGCTGCCGGCCCTGCTCGGGCTGGGCGGGTACCTGTTCTCGCGGTTCGCCCGGGGCTTCAACTTCCGCCTGGCGACCGGCGATGACGGGATCCGGGTGCGCAGCGGCCTCACCGAGACCCGCGCCGCCACCATCCCGCCCGGCCGGGTGCAGGCGCTGGAGTTCGCCCAGCCCCTGCTGTGGCGGCGGTGGGACTGGTGGCGGGTGCAGGTCAACATCGCCGGGTACGGGGCGGGGGAGGACTCCCAGCAGCGCACCGTGCTGCTGCCGGTCGGCACCCGGCTGGACGCGCTGTGGGTGCTCCGGCTCGTCGTCCCCGACATCGGCACGGACCGCCCGCTCGACGTCCTCGCCGCGGCGCTCGCCGGGACCGGCGCCGGCGACGGCTTCGTCCACTCGCCCCGCCGGGCGCGCTGGCTCGACCCGCTGACCTGGCGGCGCAACGGCTACGCCGTCACGGGCACCGTCGTGCTGGTCCGGACGGGGCGGCTGCGCCGGCGGCTGGTCGTCGTGCCGCACGCCCGCATCCAGAGCCTCGGCCTCACCCAGGGCCCGCTGACCCGCCGGCTGCACCTCGCCGACGTCGGGCTGCACTCGACGCCCGGGCCGGTGACCCCGGTCGTCGCCCACCTCGAGGCCGCCGAGGCCGTCCGGCTGGTGGCGGAGCAGGCGGTCCGGGCCCGCCGGGCGCGGGAGCACGACCGCTCCGAGCGCTGGATGTCGCCGCTCGACACCGCTCCGGACCCGGGACCCGGTGCCTCGTGACCGTGCCGGGCGACGCCGCCACCGCGCCGCACCAGCGGCCCGGGCGGCTCGGCGTCGGGATCGTGGGGGCCGGCCGGGTCGGCGCGGTCCTCGGCGCCGCCCTGGCCGGGGCCGGGCACGCGGTCGTCGGGGCCAGCGCCGTCAGCGAGGCCAGCGTCGAGCGGCTGGAGGTCCTGCTCCCGGGGGTGCCCCGGCTGGACCCGGTCGAGGTCGCCCGCCGCGCCGAGCTCGTCCTGCTGGCGGTGCCGGACGACGCCCTGGCCGACCTCGTCGCCGGACTCGCCGCGGTCGGGGCGTGGCAGGCCGGGCAGCTGGTCGTCCACACCAGCGGCCGGCACGGCACGGCCGTCCTCGCTCCCGCCGCCCGGTCCGGGGCCATCGGCCTCGCCGTCCACCCGGCCATGACGTTCACCGGCACCAGCCTCGACCTCGCCCGGCTGTCCGGGGCCGTGATGGCCGTGACGGCCCCGGCGGCGGTCCTCCCGATCGCCCAGGCCCTCGTCCTCGAGATGGGCTCCGAGCCGGTGGTGGTGGCCGAGGAGGCCCGCGAGACCTACCACGCGGCGCTCGCCCACGTCGCCAACCACCTCGTCACCGTGGTCGCCCAGGGCCTCGACCTGCTCGCCGGGGCCGGCGTCGACCGGCCGTCCCGGGTGCTGGCGCCGCTCGCCGGCGCCGCTCTCGACAACGCGCTGCGACTCGGCGACGCCGCCCTCACCGGACCGGTCGCGCGCGGCGACGCCGCGACCGTGGCCGCGCACCTGCGGGTCCTCGACTCCGGCGCGGTGGCCG
>JBHJOJ010000144.1:0-6708 GCA_050329835.1 Kineosporiaceae bacterium
CGGGCGGGACGGGATCCCACCCGCCGGGGTTCCAGGGATGACAGCGGGCGAGCCGCCGGCTCGTGAGCCAGCCACCGCGCACGACACCGTGGATCCGGACGGCCTCGACAGCGTACGACGAGCACGAGGGCGCGAACCGGCACACGGGCCCCAGCAGCGGCGAGATCGTCAGCTGGTAGAGCCGCAGGAGTCCGATGACCGCGTACCGGGGCCACACCGCCGGACGTCGCCGCCACGACTCCGGCGTCCCGGGCGCGACCGGCCGCGACACCGTCGTCACGAGCGGATGCCCCGGCGCACGTCGAGGCGCCGCCACGCCTGCGCGATGAGGGCCGTCAGGTCTGCCACCCCGAGCGACTCCGCTCCCGGACGAGCCCGCACGACCACGAGGGTCCGACCGCCGGAGCGCGACGCACCCGAGCCGCGGGCCAGCGGCAAGGCCGACGAGGCCGCTGCGCGCAACCGCCGGCGCACGCGGTTGCGCTGCACGGCGCCACCGACGGGACGGCCCACGGCGAACCCGACCCGGACCCCGTCCGCCTCACGCCCGTCCGCCGGCTGCGCCGCCCGCGACACCACATGGAGGACGAGTGGGCCGGCACCGGCACGGCGGCCGCCGAGAGCACCTGGCCGCCGGAAGTCCGCCCGGCTCATCCGCGCCGCCCGAGGGAGTCCCATGCCACGACCCCCGTCCGACCCGGTGCCCGCCCGACGGGCGTCAGGCGGAGAGCTCCTCGCGGCCCTTCCGCCGACGTGCTGCGATGATCGACCGCCCCGCCCGCGTCGCCATCCGCGTCCGGAAGCCGTGGGTGCGCGCACGCCGACGGTTCTTCGGCTGGAAGGTTCGCTTGCTCACGAGGGATCTCCTGATCGCGGGTCGAAAGGTGCCGTGAACTCGTCGGCCTCCGAAGCAGGCTAACGCACCCAGCACCACGAGGGCCAACCGCGTGAAGCTACGCAGGCGCGTCGGCGCGGTCAACGACCGTCCGCGGCCTGTCGCCCGACGGAGGGCGTCCGTGGGCTGACGGACCCCACCCCGAGGGTCTAGGCTCGCCCCTCGTTCCGATGGGGCCCGCACGCCGGCGGGTGGTCCCGGGCAGAACGGACAGCCGGATCAGCGGAGCGAGACAACGCCTATCGCCCCGAGGCGGCGGGTCGGTGGTCGCCGGCCCGACGTGCTCCACACCTGTGGACAACTCTGTGGACAGGGCGGAATGGGGGTGTGACGGGTGTCAGCCGATCGTCCCACCGCACCACCCACGGGCGACGCCGGTGGCGACGATCTCGGTCGTGCCTGGTCCGTGGTCCTGACCGAACTCGAGCCCGTCCTGCCGAAGCTGCAGCTCGGCCAGCTGCGCACCGCACAGCCGCTCGGCCTGGTGGACGGCATGGCCGTGCTCGCGGTCCCCAGCGACTACGACCGCCAGACGATCGAGACCCGACTCCTCGACCCGATCACGACGGCACTCAGCGGTGCGGCCGGCCGGCCGGTGCGGGTGCGCGTCGTGGTCGACCCGACCATGGACGCGCTGGCGGCCCGGCCCGGGGCGGCCGCCACCGCCTCCGTTGGCGACGAGACGGCCGAGGTCGGCCAGGTCGTGCTCGACCTCTCGTCCCCTGCCCGTGACGAGGGTCCAGAGGTCGAGGACCCCGGCGCCCGGCTCAATCCACGGTACACTTTCGAGACATTCGTCATCGGCGCGAGCAACCGCTTCCCCCATGCCGCCGCAGTCGCCGTCGCGGAGGCCCCGGCCAAGGCGTACAACCCTCTCTTCGTCTACGGCGAGTCGGGTCTCGGGAAGACCCACCTGCTCCACGCGATCGGGCACTACGCACGCAGCCTCTACCCCGGGATAAAAGTGCGGTACGTGAATTCCGAGGAGTTCACGAACGACTTCATCAACTCGATCCGGGACGATCGGGCGCAGGCGTTCCACAGTCGGTACCGGGACGTCGACGTCCTCCTCATCGACGACATCCAGTTCCTTCAGGGAAAGGTCCAGACCCAGGAGGAGTTCTTCCACACCTTCAACGCCCTGCATAATTCCAACAAGCAGGTCGTCATCACCAGCGACGTGCCCCCCAAGCAGCTTCAGGGTTTCGAGGAGCGCATGCGGAGCCGCTTCGAGTGGGGCCTGCTCACGGATGTCCAGCCGCCGGACCTGGAAACTCGCATCGCCATTCTCCGGAAGAAGGCCATCGGGGACGCCCTGGCAGTGCCGGACGATGTCATGGAGTACATCGCCAGCCGCATCACGACCAACATCCGTGAGCTCGAGGGCGCGCTCATCCGGGTGACGGCGTTCGCCAGCCTCCACCGCCAGCCGATCACGACGCCGCTGGCCGACGTCGTCCTGCGCGACCTCATCCCCAGTGACGGGACGCCCGAGATCACGGCGGGCCAGATCGTCGCCGAGACGGCGAGCTTCTTCGGCGTCACGGTGGAGGACATCCACGGCTCGTCCCGCTCGCGCGTGCTCGTCAACGCCCGGCAGATCGCGATGTACCTGTGCCGCGAACTCACGGACCTGTCGCTGCCCAAGATCGGTCAGCACTTCGGCGGGCGCGACCACACGACCGTCATGCACGCCGAGCGCAAGATCAAGGGCCTCATGGGCGAGCGGATGGCCGTCTACAACCAGGTGACGGAACTGACGAACCGGATCAAGCGGCACGCGTCGACCTGACCCCGGTGCGCGTGGCCCGGCCGGTCCGGTCCGACTCGCCCCACGTGGCCGTCTCTCGACCACTTGTCCCCATCCCTGTCCACAGCTGTGGATGAACACCACTGCTCGATGCGTACAGGTGTTCGACAACTGACTCAACGTGGTCGATCTTCTCCGTACCGTCGACTTTCCCCACAGCTTGTGGACAACCCTGGGGACAAGAGTCGGGACCTGTGCAGAAGACGGCCCGTCGTCCACCGCCCCGTGCACAAGGTCCGCCCGCTCACTTCGCCATCCACAACGCGAACGTCGCCGGCCCCCGACCGTCAACAGGCCCGCCCCCAGGGGCATCGCACCCTCCATCAGGCGGAACGCGAGCCGTCCACAGGATCCACACCCCCGACGACGACGACGACCTCTCTCTCCACCCACAACCGTCGCGCATCCCCACGAGGGCGCTAGGGTCGCGGACGCCCGTCCGACACCCGCCGTCTCACCCGGGAGGAGGCCCATGCGCGTCACGATCGACCGCGACGCCCTCGCCGACGCCGTCGCATGGACCACCCGCGTCCTGCCCGGCCGGCCCGCGCTGCCCGTCCTCGCCGGGATCCTGCTCGACGCCTCGGACTCCGGCAGCGGCACGCTGGAGTTCGCCTGCTTCGACTACGAGGTGTCGGCGCGCTGCGACGCCCCCGCCGCGGTCGCGGAACCCGGTCGTGTCCTCGTCCAGGGCCGGCTGCTGGCCGACATCGCCCGCACCCTGCCCGCCGGCGAGGTGTCCCTCGCCCTCGAGGGCGGCAAGGCGGTCGTCCGCTGCGGTGCCGCCCGGTTCGCGCTGCCCGTCATGCCCGTCGAGGACTATCCCCAGCTCCCGGCCCCACCGGAGCCCGCCGGCACCGTTCCCGGGGACGTGTTCGCCACCGCCGTCGCCCAGGTGGCGATCGCGGCCGCCCGGGACGAGACCCCCCCGGTACTGACGGCCGTCAAGATCGAGGTCGAGGGCGGGAACGTGAGCCTCGTGGCGACGGACCGCTACCGGCTGTCGCTGCGGGATTTCGCCTGGAGCCCGGGCCGGCCCGCCGACAGCCGGTCGCTGCTCGTCCGCTCCCGCACCCTGCACGACATCGCCCGCTCCCTCGGACCGGGCGAGGTCACCATCGGGCTGGATCCCGAGGGCGGGTCGTTGCTCGGCATCGGCGCGAACGGGCGCCGGACCACCGTGCCCACCATGGACGGCGAGTACCCGCCGGTCCGCAAGCTCCTGCCGACGTCGTCGCAGACCCTCGCCACGGTCGACACGGCGGCCCTCGTGGACGGGGTGCGCCGGGTGGCGCTGGTCGGGGACCGCTCGCCGGTCCGGCTGTCGTTCTCGGACGGCGAGGTGCTGCTGGAGACCGGCACCGGCGAGGACGCCCAGGCCAGCGACACCGTCCCGGCCGACGTCGCGGGCCCGGACATCACAGTCGCCTTCAACGGCGCCTACCTGCTCGACGGGCTCGGCGCCGTCCAGTCGCCCGTCGTCCGGTTCTCGTTCACCGAGCCGACCAAGGCAGCGCTGCTCACCGGTCACACGTCGGCCGACGACGCCGACCCGCACGGGTTCACCTACCTCCTCATGCCGATCCGCCTCGCGGCCTGACCGAGGCGCGTGGTGGGCTGACCCCATGAGCGACTCCACCCCGCACATCGGCCTCGTCGGGCTCGGCCGGATGGGCGGCAACATGAGGATCCGGCTGCGCGAGCGCGGCGTGGCGGTCACGGGATACGCCCCGGATCCGGCCACCACCGACGTCGAGAGTCTGGCGGACCTCGTGGCGGCGCTGCCCGCCCCGCGCATCGTCTGGGTCATGGTCCCCAGCGGGGAGCCGACCCGGCAGACCGTCGCGTCGCTGGGAGAGTTGCTCCAACCCGGGGACCTCATCATCGAGGGCGGCAACAGCCGCTGGCACGACGACCGCGTGCACGCCGAGGCGCTCGCCGTCCGGCGGGTCGGTTACGTGGACTGCGGCGTGTCCGGCGGCGTGTGGGGGCTCGCCGAGGGGTACGCCCTCATGGCCGGCGGCAGCGCGGACGACATCGCGCGCGCGATGCCGGTGTTCGACGCGCTCCGCCCGGACGGCCCCCGGGACGAGAGCTTCAGCCACGCCGGCCCGGTCGGGGCCGGGCACTACGCCAAGATGGTGCACAACGGCATCGAGTACGCCGCCATGCAGGCCTTCGCCGAGGGGTACGAGCTCCTCACCGCCACCGGCGTCGTCGAGGACGTCACCGCCGTGCTCGGCGGCTGGCGCCGCGGCACGGTGGTCCGCTCGTGGCTGCTGGACCTCCTGGTCGAGGCGCTGCAGGAGGACCCGGGCCTGGCAAGCCTGCGGGGGTACGCACAGGACTCCGGCGAAGGCCGGTGGACGGTCATCGAGGCGGTGGACCACGCCGTCCCGATGCCCGCCATCAGCGCCGCCCTGTTCGCCCGCTTCGCCAGCCGCCAGCCGGACAGCCCGACCATGAAGGCGGTCGCCGCGCTACGGGCCAAGTTCGGCGGCCACGGCGTGCGGACGGCCGCCGCGGGCTCGGCCGGCCCGTCCGGCGCCTGAGCGCCGGCGCCCGCCCGGAGCCCTCCGCCCGACATGCACCTCGAGCACCTGTCCCTCGTCGACTTCCGGAGCTATCCCGCGGCCGACCTGGACCTCGGCCCCGGGGTGACGGTGCTGCTCGGCGGGAACGGCAACGGCAAGACGAACCTGCTCGAGGCGGTGGGGTACCTGGCCGCCCTGGCGAGTCACCGGGTGGCCGCGGACGCCCCGCTGGTCCGCCAGGGCGCCGACGCCGCCGTGATCCGGGCGCGGGTCCGTCGCGGGGACCGGGTGGCGACGACCGACATCGAGATCACGCCCGGGTCCGGGCTGCGGGTGCAGGTCAACCGGCACCCCGTGGCGCGGCCGAGACGCTCGCCGCCGCTGCTGCGAGCGGTGGTCTTCGCTCCTGAGGACCTCGCCGTGGTGCGCGGGGAGCCGGACCGCCGCCGGCGCCTCCTCGACGACCTCGCGACCGTCCGTGCCCCCCGGCTGGCCGGCGTCCGCAGCGACTACGAGCGGGTGCTGCGGCAGCGGGCGGCACTGCTGCGTTCCCTGCGGGCGGCGGCACCCGGGGCCCGGGCCGCGGCTGCGGCGGCGCTCGACGTGTGGGACTCCCACCTGGCCGACACCGGTGCGGACCTCGTCGTGGGCCGTTGCCAGGCACTGGCGGCGCTGACACCGCACGCCGTCGCGGCCTACGACGAGGTGTCCGGCGGGGCCGGCCCGCTGGACCTGCGGTACGAGGCGCGCGGACTGTCGGCGCCGGGCGGGGAGGTGGACCTCGGGCCGGACGGCACTCACCATCTCCTCGTGGAGTCGGGGTCGGCCGAGGTGCGTGAGCGCGTCAGGGAGGCCCTCGCCTCGGCTGCGGCCGCGCGCCGACGGGACGAGGTCGAGCGCGGGGCCTGCCTCGTCGGTCCCCACCGGGACGAGCTGGAGCTGCGGGTCCGCGGGCTGCCCGCCCGGGGCTACGCCAGCCATGGCGAGGCGTGGTCGCTCGCCCTCGCCCTGCGGCTGGGAACGTTCGACCTGTTGTCCGCGGAGGACGAGCCGGGAGCCCAGCCCGTCCTCGTGCTCGACGACGTGTTCGCCGAACTCGACGGGGCCCGCCGCCGCCATCTCGCCGACCGGGCTGCCCGGGCCGAACAGGCCCTGGTGTCGGCGGCGGTCGCCGAGGATGTCCCGAATCCCTCCCGGGGACGTGTCGTCTCGGTCGTCCGTGACCCCGGGACCGGTCTGTCGCGCCTGGTGGCGGGGTGAGACCGGCCGGCGCCCCCGGCGGCGATCCTGCCGTCGAACGCACCGTTGCCGCCTCCGCTGCCACCGACTCGGCCAGGGCGGCCCCCGACGCGGTCGACGAGGCGTGGCGGCGCGCCGTGGCGGCGGCCAGGCTGCGCGGCCAGCGGCCCGGGATGCCCGCGACCGGTCGCCGCCGGGCCGGGGGGAGGCCCTGGACCGGCCAGGCGGGG
>JBHJOJ010000145.1:0-15133 GCA_050329835.1 Kineosporiaceae bacterium
GGCGCTGCCCGCGATCGCGGCTGCGACCGCGCGGACCTCGCCGGTGGCCGGACTGCGCGCGGGGCTGTCGCTGCTGGCCGCGGACGAGGGGTTCCGCCCCCTGCTCGACACCGATCGACCCACGCGCGAGGCCGAGTGCCTGCGGGTGTGCGCGGTGACGCCGACGATCCTCGCGGCCCTGCACCGGGCGGGCCGGGGCCTGGCCCCGGTGGCGCCGCGGGACGACCTGGGCCACGCCGCCTCGTGGCTGCACCTGCTCGACGGCGTCGAGCCCGGTCCCGAGCGGGCCCGTGCCCTGGAGCAGTACCTCGTCGCGGCCGCCGACCACGGGTTCAACGCCTCCACCTTCACCGCCCGGGTGGTGGCGTCGACCGGCGCGGACGTCGCCGCGGCGGTGACCGCGGCCCTCGCGGCCTTCGCGGGGCCGCTCCACGGCGGCGCGCCCGACCGCGCCCTGGAGGCCCTGGACGAGATCGGCACCCCGGAGCGGGCCGACGCCTGGGTGCGCGCGACCCTCGCCGCCGGGCGGCGGGTCATGGGCTTCGGCCACGCTGTTTACCGCACCGCCGACCCCCGGGCGGTCCTGCTGCGGGAGGTGGCCGGGCGCCTCGGGGGCGGTCGGGTGGAGCTGGCCGGGGCGGTCGAGCGCCGGGTCGTGGCCGCCCTGGCCGAGCTCAAGCCCGGCCGGCGGCTGGACGTCAACGTCGAGTACTGGGCGGGGGTCGTCATGGAGGCGTGCGGCGTCCCGCCCGTCATGTTCACCCCGACCTTCGCGGTGAGCCGGGTCGTCGGGTGGTGCGCCCACGTCCTCGAGCAGGCCGAGGACCCGCGGATCATCCGCCCGTCGGCCCGCTACGCCGGTTTCCCGCCGCCGCAGCCCGTGCCCGCCTGAGGGCCCCGCCGACCGCCGCGGCCGCCGACCTCCCGGGACCGCGCTCCCGCTGCTACTGGAGGTAGCCCTCGACCTCCCCGGGCGGGCGGACGTCCGCCTCGTCCGGGTCGAGACCGGCGCGCCGCCGGGCCTCCCGCCGCCGCAGCAGGTCCCAGCACTGGTCGAGCTCGACCTCGATCGTCGAGAGCTCGTCGTGCTCGGCCTGCTCGGTGATCCGTCCCTCCGTGAGCGCGTCGCGCAGGGCGTGCTCGCGGTCGACCAGTCGGCTGATCCGCTGCCGGATCGACGCGTCGTCCATGGTCCGGAGCCTACGGGGTGGCCGGCGACGCCGACCTGCCGCTCGCGGTCGCACCGGCCGTCGCGCCGGCGATGACGGCGGCGAAGCGCTCGACCGCGCCCGGGCCGAGACCGAGGAACAGCGAGGGCTCCGTCAGCTCGACCTCGAGCACCAGGGGCCGGCCGTCCGGGCCGGGCACCGTGTCCACCCGGGCGTACAGCAGCGGCGGATGCGGCGGGGCCACCCGCGCGACCGCGGCGAGCGCCGCCTCCGCCAGGTCGAGGACGTCGGCGGGAGCCTCCCGGGGCGTCACCGTCTCGGGCCGGTACAGCCCCTCGACGACGCTGGCGGTGCCGTCGAGCAGGGCGTCCTTGCGGAACGCGTGGCTCAGGCGGCCGCCGAGGTGGACGACGCCCGTCTCGCCGTCCCGGTCGACCCCGGCGAGGTACGGCTGGATCAGCACGGCCCGTCCGGTGGCGTGGAGCCGGGCGACGTGGTCGGCCGCCTCTGCCGCCTCCCCCGCCCGCGCCGGGTCGTAGCGGGCCGCGTCCTTGCCCCCGGCGCCCACCGTCGGCTTGACCACGAAGGGGGTGTCGGGGACCTGCCAGTCCCCGCCCGGCCCGACCAGCACGGTGGGGACCGTCGGGACCCCGGCCGCGGCGAGCTCCGTCAGGTACCGCTTGTCGGTGTTCCACGCCACGACCTGGGCGGGGTTCGCCAGCCGGGGCACCTGGCGGGCCCATGAAACGAACTCGTCCCGCCGGAGCGTGTAGTCCCAGGGGGAGCGCAGCACGCACAGGTCGAAGGCGGCCCAGTCCACGTCCGGGTCGTCCCACACCACCGGCTCGGCTGCGATCCCCCGGGCCCGCAGGGCGGCCCCCAGCGGGCGGTCGTCCGGGTCCAGGTCGGGCAGCTCACGGCAGGTCACCAGGGCGATACGCCGGGGGGTCACCCCCGGAGGGTACGAGGGAGCACCACGACGCCCGGGGAGCGGGGCGCGGACGGCGAGGAGGTGACGCGGTGGGACACCGGGTCCCCGATGCCCCCGGGTCGACCCCCGGCCTCGACGCCTGGATCCCCCGGCCGCGTACGGTCGACGACGTGATCCGGGCCGAGCCGACCTCGCGTCGCCGCCCGCGGCGGCCACGCTGGCGGCCCGTGCTCTCGGCGCTGGCCGTGCTGTGCCTGTGGCTGGTCTGGGTGGCCGTGCCGGAACGGGCCACCCGGGGCGCAGCGGACGCGCTGGTGTCGGTGGTGGGCCCGGAGCCGCTGCCCACGGCGGCCGTGCCGGCCCCGGTGCTGGCGACCGCGACCCCGACCCCTCGGGTCTCCGCGGCCCCCACCACCGCGGTGCAGGGCACGGCGACGACCGGCGGTCCCGCCCCGGCCACGGCGGTGCCCGAGGCCGGACCGGAGGACGTCCCCCGGTCCGCGTCCGGCAGTTTCGTCGTGGCCGGCGGGGGAACCGGTCCGGTCGGGCGGGGCGGGACGTCCGTGCGGTACACCGTGGAGGTGGAGGACGGGCTGCCGTTCGACGCCATGACCGTCGCGACCGAGGTCGACGGGGTGCTGGGCGACGACCGGTCGTGGACCGGCCTCGGCCGCTGGACGCTGCAGCGGGTCGACGGGGGCGGCGACGCGCGGATCCTGCTCGCCAGCCCGGACACGGTGGACCGGCTGTGCGCCCCGCTGCGGACCTCGGGCACCTTCTCGTGCCGCAACGGCCCGCTGGTGGTGGTCAACGCCCTGCGCTGGGCGGGCGGCGCCGACTCCTGGGGCGACGACGTGGCCGGCTACCGGGCCTACCTCGTCAACCACGAGTTCGGCCACTTCCTGGGCTACGGCCACGTCGGCTGCCCGGGGGACGGGGAGCCGGCGCCCGTCATGATGCAGCAGACCAAGAGCGTCGAGGGGTGCGTCCCCAACGCCTGGCCGACCGTCACGGGCGGTTGACCGACTCCTGGTCCGGTCCGGACGTGCCCGCCGCGGCCCGCTCCCCGGTGGGGTCTGCGGGGGCGTCCAGCGCGGGCGAGGGGGGCGCGGGCGCCGGAGCGGGCCGGCGGCCCCGAACGTTCCAGCTGGAGATCAGCGGCGACATCCACCCGCGGGGGGAGTGCTCGTCGAACAGCAGCTCCTTCGCGGCCAGGGACAGCGGGACGGCCAGCAGCGCGCCGAGCGCCCCCAGCACCCACCCCCACACGAAGACGCTGAGCGCCGTCGCGGTCACCGACAGCCCCACCTCGTCCCCCACGATCTTCGGCTGGATGAGGGTCTGGACGACGAAGTTCGCCAGCAGCCACAGCACGGTCACCCAGAACGCGGTCACCGGGCCACCGTCGAGCAGGGCGAACAGCGCCGGTGGGACCAGGCCGACGACGAGGCCGATGTTGGGGATGTAGTTGGTGACGAACGACAGCAGGCCCCACAGCAGCGGCAGCGGCACCCCGAAGGCATAGAGGATGCCGACGTCGATGACGGCGATGACGGCCCCGAACACCGTGGTGACGACGAGGAACCGGCGGATCCCCGAGGTGAGGTCCTGCAGCGACCGGGCGACCCCGGGTGCGCGGCCCGCCACCTCGGCCATCCGCTGCGGCATCGTCGAGGCGTCCACCAGCAGGAAGAACAGCAGCACGAGGACGAAGAGCAGGCTGCCGAACGTCGCCGCCAGGGCCTCGATTAGCACGCTGACCAGGCTCAGCACGCTCCCGGCGTCAACCCCCGCCAGCGCCTCGGCGAGGTCGTCGTCGCTGACCCCGAAGGCCTCGACGTACTGGAGCGTGTCCCGGGTCAGCTGGTCGGCCTGGTCACGGTAGTTCGGCAGGATCTCGCTGAACTGGACCGCGCTGATGGTGAGCGCGAGGACGAACAGCGAGATCCCGACGTAGGTCACCACCATCGTGATGACCGCGGCGGCCCAGCGCGGCAGGTGCCGGTCCAGCGCCTGCTGCACCGGGTAGACGCCGACCGCGATGACGAAGGCCAGCACGATCGGCGCCACGATGGACGACGCCGCCCGCAGCCCTCCGAGGACCGCGATCGCCGCGGCGAGCCCCACCAGCATCACGACCGCAGGCGGGACCGGCCCGATGCCCGCCGGCCGGGCGCCGGGGTCCGGCCCGGTCACGGTCGCACCGGCGGGACCGTCGGGGCGAGAGCCGTTGTCCGCCACGACGTGCAGCGTAGGCGCCCGGTGCGCACCGACAATGGTCCGGATCCCGCTCGCGGCCCAGCGAGTGATTCACGTCATATTGCTAAGGAATTTCGCTGCGGTGCGGCTCAGGGCCCTCGACGGCGGCGTGAAGGGCACGTGCAGCGGGGAGGTCCGGCGTGGACGGTCGGCACGAGGCGCACCCGGGTGGACCACGGCCCGGTGCGGGCGCCCGCGCGCCCGCCGGCCGGTCCCGACGGTCCCTCACCGGGCAGGGGACGCGATGACCTCGGTCGCGGAGTACGACATGACGGGGGATGAAGGCCGCCGCCCGCCCCGGCGGTTCGAGCGGTTCGAGGCGTGGTACGAGGTGGTCGCCCCCGATCTCACCCGGCGCATCGCGTGGTCGCTGGGAGATCCGATGCTGGGTCGCGAGGCGGCGGCGGAGGCGTTCGCCCGCGCCTACGAGCGCTGGTCCGTCGTCCGGGACCTGGACTCGCCCGAGGGTTGGGTCCACCGGGTGGCCGTGAACGTGTGCCGCCGGGCGTGGCGCCGGCGCGCTCTCGAGCGGCGCGCGATGGCCCGGACCCTGCCGTCTCCCCTGGTCGTCGAGATGGCCGTGCCCGACGACGACGTCCTGCGCGCGGTGGGCCGGCTCCCGGTGCGGATGCGGACCGCCGTGCGCCTGCGGTACTGGGAGGACCTGACCGAGCGGGAGGTGGCCGAGCGGATGGCGGTTGCTCCCGGGACCGCGTCGGCGATGCTGGCGGCGGCCCGGCGCCGGCTGCGACGCGAGATCGGTGCGCCCGACCCGGCCGACGGCGCCCGACCGGAGGGAGGACCGGCATGACCGGCGACCCGACCCCGCCGACCCTGGACGAGGTGATGGCGATCGTCGAGCGGCGCCGGCGGACCCGGCTGCGGGTCGCCGGCACGGTCACGGCGTCGGTGGTGTCGGTGGCCGTCCTCGGCGTCACGGCCCAGACCCTCGCCGGCCGGGGCATCGGCGGCGTCGTGGTCTCCGACGTCACCCAGCCCGCCGGGCGCCCCACGGTCGAGGGGACCGCACCGCCGCCGTCCCGGCCCGCCGCCACCCGGACCGCCCCCTCGACCCCGCCTGCCACGTCCGCCGCCGCCGCCCCTCCGCCGCCGACCACCGCGGGCCCGACCACGGGCCCGTCCTCCGATCCGGCGACATCGGCGCCGGCCACCGGCGGGGCCGACTTCGACTACGTCCTCAGCGACCTCTGGATCGCCGACCTCGTCGCGGACCAGGCGGCCCGGCCCGGCGGGCTCCAGGAGGCCGAGGCCCTCGCGGCGGAGTGGGAGACGGCGGGCTACGGCGTCAGCGTCGTCGAGGCGCAGGCGATCCTCGAGCAGAGCCGGCGGGCGGGCGTGACGTTCGAGGACCCGGATGACGGGTGCATCGGGTGCGTCGTGGCCGGTGCCTTCCTCGACGAGGGCTACACCCCGGAGGACGCCGCCCTGCTGGAGGCCGAGTGGCAGGTCGGCCAGCCGGCGGCCAAGGCGCTCGGGTACCTGGCCGATGCCCAGTACGGCCCGCTCCCGCTCCCGTGATCCAACCGACCCGGCCTGGCGTGAGCCATGTCACGTCCCCCGTCGTCAGGGATCAGCGGGGGTTCATGACTTCGACGGGTGTGACCGACGCGCCCGCACGACCGGAGGGGAAGCCGCCCATGACCACGAGCACGTCTCCCACGACCGACCGCCCCGGCCCGCCCCGTCCGGCCGGGGCCGGACGCCACGCCGGCAGCCGAGCGCGAGGGCTGATGACCGTGGGCCTGCTGGCGGTGCCACTGTCGGCGTCCGCCGTCAGTCCCCTGCCCGCGAACGCTCACCAGGCGTCCGCCTCGACGTCCGGAACGACCGTGGTCGCCGAGTCCGGGGAAGCCCCGGCGATCGCGGCGTTCGTGGGGTCCGGCTACTCGTCCCACGACGCCGAGGTCCTGGCCGACGGGTGGGGGGTCGGCGTGCAGCGCGCCACGACCGCGGCCGGCTCCCGGATCAAGATGATCGGGGTACTGCCCCACGTCGACCCCGAACCGGGCGCCGACCAAGGCGTGGAGCCCGACAAGGCGTTCGCGAAGGCCGGCTACACCCCGCTGGACGCCCGTGTCCTGGCTGATCGGTGGGGGCTGGAGCAGCCCGGGACCGGGAAGGCGGACTCCCGGGCGGCGGTGCTCAAGGCGGGCCAGTGGCTGGCTCAGGGCCACCCGCTGGCCACGTACCCGCTGTCCGAGCCCAAGGCGGCCGCCGGGCTCACCTCCTCCGACCTGCGGGAGGTGTACGGCGACGCGGGTTGCACGCCGCAGCAGGCCTCGGTCCTGGCGGACGCGTGGGAGACGTCGACCCTGGACGCCAAGGCCCGGGCCGGCCGCGAACTCCTGACGGTCGGGGTCCTCCCGTTCGTCGACGCCACGGCCTGACCGCGAGCCCCGTGTCCGGGTCGGCGGGGACCCTCGCGGTCCGTCTCGGTGTCGAGGTCGAGTTGCTGGCACCCCGCGGCGCCTCGCGCGGTGATCTCGCGACCGCGATCGCTGCGGCCGCGGGCGGCGGTGTCCGCCGGACCTTCCACCGTGACAGCGAGCCGTCCGCCGTCCCGGGCATGGGCACGTTCCGCCATCTCACCCCCGGCTTCGACGTGCTCTCCGCCGCGGGGGACCGGATGTGCTCGGTGGTCGACGACGTCACCCTGGTCGACGGGCTGGACGCCCACGCCCCGCCGCTGCCCGGGTGGCACCGGCTCCTCACCGACGACCCCCGGCTGCTGAGCCTCCTCGCGGAGGCGTGCGATCCGACGGCACCGCTGGACCGGGTCCTCGATCCCGTGGCCGAGCTCTTCGGCACCCGGGTGGAGGCGGGCCGGAGCCCCGGCGACCGCATCCGCAAGGTGGCCGACCGGGAGGGGGCGACGGTGGCGCTGGCGGCTCCCGTGACCGGGGAACGCCACCGCCCCGCGGAGATCGTCACGCCCGTGCTCGAGCGGTGTCACGAGGCCGCCCTGGAGGCGCTGCTCGGGCCGGCCCGGGAGCTGGGCTGCGAGGTCCCGCGGGAGGCGGCGGTCCATCTCCACCTGGACGCGGCCGGCTTCCGGACCCCCGGCGCGCTCGCCAACCTCGTCTGCCTGGCCGCGCGCTGGCGGGCGCCGCTGTGGCGTCTGCTCGGCACGAACGCGAACTGCCGCCGACTCGCGCCGCCGCCCCAGGCCCTCGTCGACCGGGTCCCGGCCGTCCGGGACGCCCCGTCGTGGGAGGCCGCGGTGGCTGCGATCGCGGACGTGCCGCTGAGCAAGTACAGCGACATCAACCTCACCGCACTGGTCGGGAGGCCCTCGCGCCAGGACACCGTCGAGGTGAGGGTCCTCCCGGGCATGCTCTCGGCGGCCGCCGTGGTGGCCGACGCCCGGCTCGTCGTCGGGTTGCTGGAGTCCTGCCGGAGGCTCCCCGAACTGCCCGTCCCGACGGGTCACGTCGATACCGACGCCCGGGCCCTGCACTCACTGGCCGAGGACGGGTGCCTCCGACCGCCCGGTGACGGATGACGGGGGCCGCGTCCCCGCCGCCGCCCGCCGCGGAACCCCGGACCGGCCCCGGCGGGCGAAGCGCTCGACGAAGCGCCGCAGCACCGCGGGGGGGTGGACGACCGTGGCGGCCCGCGCGGCCGACTTGAGCGCGTCCGCCTCGTCCGGGAGGAAGTAGCCGGCGTGCCGGTACACGTCGATCCGGGTGCAGATGCCGGCCACGTCGAGCTCGGGATGGAACTGGGTGGCGTAGACGTGGCGCCCGATCCGGAACGCCTGGACCGGGCAGGCCGGCGACGACGCGAGGCGGACCGCGTGGGCGGGCAGCCGGCTCACCGCCTCCTTGTGGCCGACGAACGCGGTGAAGGTCCGGGGCAGGGCGCCGAAGACCGGGTCCTGCGTTCCCTCCGAGGTGAGCGACACCTCTGCCGCGCCCACCGGCTCCCCGAAGGTCCGGTCGACCACCGCCCCCTGGTGGACGCCGAGCGTGCCGATCCCGTAGCAGGCACCGAGGAACGGGCTGTCCGCGTCCACCACCCGGTCGAGGAGCGCGGAGATCTCGGCCTCCACCCGGCGCTGGACCGGTGATTTCGCCGTCGGGGAGTCGCTGGCGTTGAAGGGCCCGCCGCCCACGACGACGCCCGACCAGTCCTCCGGGTCGAACTCACCGATCTCGTCGCGCAGGGGACCGCGCTCCAGCCGGACCCGCGTGAGCTCGTGCTCGCCCAACCCGCCGAACCGGAGGAACGCCTCGTACTCGCCGTCCGCCGCGGCGTCCTCGGCTCGGGTGGCGAGCAGCAGGAACGGCCGCACCCGCGGAACTCTAGGCCGGGACCTTGGCCCGAGGTGTCGCGCCGCGGCGGGGGCGAGGCTGGGCGGGTGGCCCGCGGCACCGAGGCCGCGGGGCAGGAAGGCGGTGACCGTGACCGACGCCGGACTCACCGACCTGCCGGCGGCGCTGCTGGCGCACGACGTCGACCGGCGCACGTTCCTCTCCTACTGCGCGGGCCTCACGGCGACCCTGGCGCTGCCCGCCACGCACACCCAGGACATCGCGGACGCCCTGGCGGCGCCGGACCGCCCGCCCGTGGTCTGGCTGGAGTTCCAGAGCTGCACCGGGGACACCGAGTCGCTGCTGCGCGCGCACAGCCCGAGCGTCGGCGACCTCGTGCTGGACCAGATCTCCCTCGACTACCACGAGACCCTCATGGCACCCGCGGGCCGCCAGGCCGAGACCTCCCTCGCCGACGCCCTCGAGCGCGGCGGCCACATCCTCGTCATCGAGGGCTCGGTCCCGCTCGCCGACGGCGGCGTGTACTGCACCATCGCCGGCCGGACCGCCGAGCAGCACCTGACGGAGGCGGCCGCGAGCGCCGCCGCCGTCATCAACGTCGGGACCTGCTCGGCGTTCGGCGGCATCCCGGCCGCCGACCCGAACCCGACGGGCGCCGTGGCCGTCGGCGACGTCGTCTCGGGCGTGCCGGTCCTCAACCTGCCGGGGTGCCCGGTGAACGCCGACACCATCACCGCGACGGTCGCCCACTACCTGGCGTTCGGTGCGCTGCCGGCCGCCGACGACCTGGGCCGGCCGCTGTTCGCCTACGGCGACCGGATCCACGACACCTGCCCGCGGCGCGGCTACTTCGACGCCGGCCTGTTCGCCCTGGAGTGGGGCGACGAGGGCCACCGCCAGGGCTGGTGCCTGTACAAGATGGGGTGCAAGGGGCCCGCCACCTTCCACAGCTGCCCGCTGGTCAAGTGGAACCAGGCGACGAGCTGGCCGATCGGGGCCGGGCACGGCTGCGTCGGCTGCTCGGAGCCGGCGTTCTGGGACACCATGAGCCCCTTCTACGAGCGGCTGCCCGAGGTCGAGGCGTTGGGCTACAGCGCCACCGCGCAGACCGTCGGCCTCACCGTGGCCGGCGCCACGGCGGCCGGGTTCGCGGCCCACGGCGTGGGCAAGTACGTCCAGCACCGGATCGGGGTCCGGCGGGACCGGCAGGCCGCCGGGGCTGCCGATGTCGCTGCGCCGGGCGACGGCGAGGGGCCGGCCGGGCCGCCCGCGACCGAGGAGGCGCGCCCGTGAGCCGGATCGTCGTCGACCCCCTGACCCGCATCGAGGGCCACCTGCGGATCGAGGCCCGGGCCGAGGGCGGCGCCGTCGCCGAGGCCTGGGCGTCGGCGACCATGTGGCGCGGCATCGAGCAGGTGCTGGCCGGGCGCGACCCCCGCGACGCCTGGCTGTTCGCGCAGCGGATCTGCGGGGTCTGCACCACGGTCCACGCCCTGGCCTCGGTGCGCGCCGTCGAGGACGCCCTGGACATCGCCATCCCCCGCAACGCCCACCTGCTGCGGGATCTCATCGCGACGTCGCAGTTCGTCCACGACCACGTGATCCACTTCTACCACCTGCACGCCCTGGACTGGGTCGATGTCACCAACGCGCTGCGGGCCGACCCGGCGCGGGCCGCCGCGATCGGCTCCGGCCTGTCCGACTACCCGCGCAACACCGCCGGGCAGCTCACGGCGGTGCAGCAGCGGCTGCAGCGGTTCGTCGACTCCGGCCGGCTCGGCCCGTTCGCCAACGGCTACTGGGGGCACCCGGCGTACGCGCTGGAACCCGAGGTCGACCTGCTGGCCGTGAGCCACTACCTCGACGCCATCGACTTCCAGCGGGAGTACGTCAAGATCCACGCCCTGCTCGGCGGCAAGAACCCGCACCCGCAGACCTACCTCGTCGGCGGGATGGCGAGCCCGGTCGACCCGACGAGCGCTGCCGCGGTCAACGCGGGCACGCTGGCCCAGCTGCGGCGGCTGGCGCAGCTGGGCCTCGACTTCGTCCGCCAGGCCTACCTGCCGGACCTGCTGGCGATCGCCGCCGCCTACCCGGACTGGGCGGGCATCGGCGCCGGTCCCGGCAACTTCCTCGCCTTCGGCGACCTCACCGCCGACCCGCGGCGCCCCGGCGAGCCCGTGACCGACGGCTTCCTGCCCGGCGGGGTGGTCCGGGCCTCGACCCCGGGCCGGGTGGAGCCGGTCGACCTCGGCCTCATCCGCGAGCACATCGACCGCTCCTGGTTCACCGGCCCGGACGGCTCCGCCGCCCGCCACCCGTACGACGTCGACGTCACCCCCGCCTACACCGGCCCGGCCCCGCCGTACCAGGAGCTCGACGTCGACGCCGCGTACTCGTGGCTGCGGGCCCCGCGCTACGACGGGCTGGCCATGGAGGTCGGGCCGCTGGCCCGGGTCGTCATCGGCTACGCCCAGGGGCACGAGGTGCTCGCCCCCCTGGTCGACGACTCCCTGGCCCGGCTCGGCGCCGACGCGTCGGCCCTGGACTCCACCCTGGGCCGCACCCTCGCCCGGGGGCTGGAGACCCGGGCGCTCGCCGAGTACGTCCTCACCCTCGTCGACCGCCTGGAGGCGAACCTGGGTGGCGGCGACCTCCAGATCCACGACGGGACGAGGTGGGAGCGGCGCACCTGGCCGGCCACCGCCCGCGGCGTCGGCCTGCACGAGGCGCCGCGCGGCGCCCTGTCGCACTGGGCGGTGATCGCCGACGGGCGCCTGGAGCGGTACCGGGCCGTCGTCCCCACCACGTGGAACGCCAGCCCGCGCGACGCCGACGGCACCCCCGGCCCGTACGAGACCGCCCTCGTCGGCACCCCGCTCGCGGACCCGGAGCGGCCGCTGGAGATCCTGCGGACCATCCACTCCTTCGACCCCTGCATGGCCTGCGCCGCCCACGTCGTCGACGCCGACGGTCGGCGGCTGGCCCAGGTGAGGGTGTCGTGACCGCGCCCGCGGCGTCCGGTGCGGCGGCCGGTGCGGCGCCAGGGCGCCGCCTGGTCCGGGTCTACGTGTGGCAGATCCCGGTCCGGGTCATCCATTGGGCGCTGGTCGCCGACATCCTCGTGCTCTCGCTCACCGGCTTCTACATCGCCCGGCCGTTCGTCTCGGTCAGCGAGTCCGGCGCCGCCGGCGACCAGCTCATGACGTGGGTCAAGGCGGTGCACTACGGCGCCGGGCTGATCTTCACCGTGCTGCTGGTCGCCCGGGTGCTGTTCGCCTTCGTCGGGGCCAACCACTGGGCCCGGTGGCACCAGTTCGTGCCGGTGCACCCCGAGCGCCGCCGCCTCGTCGGGTGGTCGCTGCGGTACTACCTGTTCCTGCGGCGGGACCCGCCCCCGGTCACCGGGCACAACCCGCTGGCCGGGCTCACCTACCTCGTCCTGTTCGTCATGTTCACGGTCGAGATCGTCACGGGATTCGCGATGCGCGGGCTCGAGGTCCAGGGCAGCCTGTTCGACCGGTTCTTCGCGTCGTGGGTGTTCGACATCGCCTCGCCGCAGACGGTGCGGTTCACCCACCACCTGATCCTGTGGCTCACGGTCGGATTCGTCATCCACCACGTGTACTCGGCGGTCCTCATCGACCACGAGGAGCGCAACGGGCTGATCTCGTCGATCATCGGCGGGTCCAAGACCGTGCCCGAGGACATGGCGACCCCGCCGCCTCCCGACTCCGACCCCCGGCAGCGGCCGTCGGGCGGCCACCGGTGAGCGACCAGCTGTCCGCCCCGGCACCCGTGCTCGTGGTCGGGATCGGCAACGAGCTGCTGACGGACGAGGGTGTCGGGGTGCTGGCCGCCCGCCGCCTGGCCGAGCGCGCCCCGCCGGGGGTCGACGTGCTCCCGGCCGGGACCCTCGGGCTGCAGCTGCTCACCGAGATCGTCGGGCGGGAGGCCGTGCTCGTGCTGGACGCGGTGATGGGCGAGGGCCTGGCACCCGGCGACATCGTGACCCTGGACGCCGACGAGCTGCCGAGCGGCGCGGCGCCGGGCCTGTCGGTGCACCAGCTCGACGTCACCGACGCGCTGCGGGTCGCCGACCTCGCCGGCGGCGCGCCGGCCCGGGCCGTCGTGGTGGGCGTCGTCCCCGCCTCACTGGAGCCGGGGGTTGGGCTCAGCGACGTCGTCGCGGCCCGCCTCGACGACCTGCTCGCCGAGGCCGAGCGGGTCCTCGCCGGATGGGGGGTGCCGGCCCGTGCATGAGGGCGGCCTCGCCGACGGCGCCGTGACGGCGCTGCTCGCCGCCGCGGGCGGGCGGCCGGTGACCCGCGTGCGGGTGGCCGTCGGGCCGGCGGTCGACATCGAGGCGGTCCGGGCCCGGTGGGAGCACGCCGTCGAGGGCACCCCGCTGGCCGCGGCCGCCGTCGAGTGGTCCGCCGCGACCGACGATCTGACCTGTTGGGAGTGCGGGGACGACTACCGCGGGACCCGGCTCACGCGCTGCCCCGCGTGCGGCAGCACCGGCCTCGTCGTCGCGCCCGCCCCCGAGCTCGCCGTGGAGGACTGGGGCTGACGCGTCCGGACGCGATCCGGTGTCGGTGGTGTGCGAGCGGGCGACGTGGACCCGCGTATGGCGGATCCGCCTTCTCCGGAGCTATGCATGACCTAAAATTTGTATGTTTTGCACAGCGTTGGGGAGGTCACCTCTCATTGCCGCCTTCTCGGTCCGTCGTTCCTGGAAGGGGTTGCCGATGAGTCCGGTGTCGGTGCGTCGTCGACGACGGGACCGACACCGACGACAGGAGCGGCGATGTCCTTCCAGGCGTACCTCGACGCGGCCGAGCAGAGGACCGGCCGCACCCCGGCGGAGCTGGTGGCGCTGGCGCACGAGCGCGGCTTCGACCGCGACACCAAGGCCGCCCCGATCCTCGCGTGGCTCAAGGAGGAGTTCGACCTCGGTCGCGGTCACGCCTTCGTCCGGGCGGTCGCCGCCGTGTGAGGCGATCCCCGCCCGGTGCGGGGACGTTGGTCTCGGTGCCGCGCAGGTCCGGACGGCGACGATGGGGGCATTCGTGCGGCCCCGGAGGTGGGCGATGGAGCGACTCGTGGTGCTGGGTGCCGGCACGGCCGGGACCATGGCGGTCAACCTGCTGCGGCGGCGGCTGCCCCGCGACCGGTGGCAGATCACCGTGGTCGACCAGGACGACGACCACCTGTACCAGCCCGGCCTGCTGTTCCTGCCGTTCGGCCGCTACACCCCCCGGCAGCTGGTGCGCCGGCGGCGGCGCTACGTGCCGGACGGCGTGGACTTCGTCCAGGACCGGATCGCGGCCGTCGACGCCGACTCGGGCGTGGTCCGCCTCGCCGGAGGGGCGACGCTGCCGTACGACCAGCTGGTGATCGCGACCGGGGTCGAGCCCCGCCCGGACCAGACCCCGGGGATGGGCGACGAGCAGTGGCGCCGCAGCGTCTTCGACTTCTTCACCCTCGACGGGGCGACGGCCCTGCGCGACAGGCTGCGCACGTGGCAGGGCGGCCGGCTCGTCGTCCACGTCACGGAGATGCCGATCAAGTGCCCGGTGGCGCCGCTGGAGTTCGCGTTCCTCGCCGACGCGTTCCTCGACCGGGCCGGCCTGCGGGACCGGACGGACCTCACGTACGTGACGCCGCTGGACGGCGCGTTCACCAAGCCGGTGGCGTCGGCCCGGCTGGGCGGCATGCTCGACAGCCGGCGCATCGCCCTGGAGCCCGACTTCGTCGTCGAGCGGGTCGACGGGCGCGAGGACGGCGACGGCGGCGTCCTGGTGTCGATGGACGAGCGCGAGGTGCCCTTCGACCTGCTGGTCACGGTGCCGCTCAACATGGGGGCGGAGTTCGTCGCGGAGTCCGGGCTCGGGGACGAGCTGAACTACGTGCCCGTCGACAAGCACACCCTGCTCTCCCGTGCCCACGACAACGTCTTCGCGATCGGCGACGCCACCGACCTCCCGACGTCCAAGGCCGGGTCGGTCGCCCACTTCTCGGTCGAGCTGTTCGCCGACAACTTCGTCGAGCACATCCACGGCCGCCCCATGACCCAGGCGTTCGACGGCCACGCCAACTGTTTCGTCGAATCCGGTCACGGCAAGGGGCTGCTCATCGACTTCAACTACGACACCCAGCCGCTGCCCGGCGCCTACCCGATCCCGGGGATCGGACCGATGCGCCTGCTCGGCGAGACCCGGTTCAACCACTGGGGGAAGCTCGCGTTCCGCTGGATGTACTGGAACGTGCTGCTGCCCGGCCGGCCGATGCCGGTCCCGACGCTGATGTCGATGGCCGGCAAGCAGCCGGAGGAGCGGGCGATGGCCGAGCTGGCCCCCGCCGGGCAACGAGCCGCCTGAGCGGCCGGAAGGAAGGTCCACATGCCTGTCACCGAGTTTGCGGGTCGCCAGATCCACGTCGACGACGAGGGGTTCCTCACCGAGTACGGCGAATGG
>JBHJOJ010000146.1:0-37176 GCA_050329835.1 Kineosporiaceae bacterium
TGACGAGGGAGGACCCGTGCAGGTCACGATGACCGTCAACGGCGAGGAGGTGACGCGGGAGGTCGAGCCGCGCACCCTGCTCGTCCACTTCCTCCGCGACCACCTGGGCCTCACCGGCACCCACTGGGGCTGCGACACCAGCAACTGCGGCACCTGCGTCGTGCTCGTCGACGACGAGCCGGTGAAGAGCTGCACCATGCTGGCGGCGATGGCGGGCGGCCACGCCGTGCGCACCGTCGAGGGGCTGGAGCGTGCGTCCGGCCTGTACCCGGTGCAGCAGGGGTTCGTCGAGTGCCACGGCCTGCAGTGCGGCTTCTGCACCCCGGGCATGCTCATGACCGCGCGCGCCCTGCTGGACCGCGAGCCGGACCCGGACGACGCCACGATCCGCGAGGCGATCTCCGGTCAGATCTGCCGGTGCACCGGGTACGCCACCATCGTGCGCTCCATCCAGTGGGCCGCCCGGCAGGAGGCGGCGGAGCGGGCGATGTCGGTCGAGCCGGTGGGAGGGGCGCAGTGACCGCGGTGATCGGCGGCGAGGCCGGCGCCCCGGAGGGCGAGTCCCTCAAGCACGGCTTCGTCGACAACGACCGCAAGCCGGTCGGCTTCGGGCGGATGCTGCGGAAGGAGGACCCGCGCTTCGTGCGCGGCCGGGGCCGCTACGTCGACGACATCCAGCTCACCGGGATGCTCCACCTGGCGGTCCTGCGCTCCCCGGTGGCCCACGCCCGGATCGTCTCGATCGACACCACCGCCGCCACGGCCCACCCCAAGGTCAAGGCCGTGTTCACCGGCGCGGACCTGGCGGCGCTGTCGCCGCCGCTGGCCTGGATGCCGACCCTGTCGAACGACGTGCAGGCGGTGCTGGCCACCGACAAGGTGCGGTTCCAGGGCCAGGAGGTCGCCTGCGTCGTCGCCGAGGACCGGTACTCCGCCCGCGACGCCCTCGAGCTCATCGACGTCGAGTACGACGTCCTCGACCCGGTCGTCGACGTCCGCCGCGCGCTCGACCCCGACGCCCCGGTGATCCGCACCGACCTCGAGGGCAAGGCCGACAACCACTGCTTCGACTGGGAGACCGGCGACAAGGCGGCGACCGACGCCGTCTTCGCCCGCCCCGACGTCGTGGTCTCGGCCCAGGAGATCGTCTACCCCCGGGTCCACCCCGCCCCGATGGAGACCTGCGGCGCGGTCGCCGACTTCGACCGGGTCGACGGCAAGCTCACCCTCTGGACCACCAGCCAGGCGCCGCACGCCCACCGCACGGTGTACGCCCTGGTCGCCGGGCTCCCCGAGCACAAGATCCGGGTGATCGCCCCCGACATCGGCGGCGGGTTCGGCGGCAAGGTGCCGATCTACCCCGGCTACGTGTGCGCCATCGTCGGGTCCATCCTCACCGGGCGGCCGGTCAAGTGGATGGAGGACCGGTCCGAGAACCTCACGAGCACCGGGTTCGCCCGCGACTACGTCATGCAGGGCGAGATCGCCGCGACCAGGGACGGGAAGATCCTCGCCGTCCGCACCCACGTGCTCGCAGACCACGGAGCGTTCAACGGCGTCGCCGCCCCGATCAAGTACCCCGCCGGGTTCTTCGGCGTCTTCACCGGCAGCTACGACCTCCAGGCTGCGTACTGCTCGATGACGTCGGTGTTCACCAACAAGGCGCCCGGCGGCGTGGCCTACGCCTGCTCGTTCCGGATCACCGAGGCGGTGTACCTCATCGAGCGCCTGGTCGACGTCCTGGCGTACGACCTGGGCATGGACCCGGCCGAGCTGCGGCTGCGGAACCTGCTGAGGCCCGAGCAGTTCCCGTACTCCACCCCGACCGGCTGGGTCTACGACTCCGGCGACTACGAGCCGGCGCTGCGCCGGGCGCTGGAGATGGCCGGCTACGACGAGCTGCGCCGGGAGCAGGCCGAGAAGCGGACCCGCGGAGAGCTCATGGGCATCGGTCTCTCGTTCTTCACCGAGGCCGTCGGCGCCGGGCCCCGCAAGGACATGGACATCCTCGGCCTCGGCATGGCCGACGGCTGCGAGCTGCGGATCCACCCCACCGGCAAGGCCGTCGTGCGGCTGTCCGTGCAGACCCAGGGCCAGGGCCACGAGACGACGTTCGCCCAGATCGTCGCCGAGGAGCTGGGCATCCCGCCGGCCGACATCGAGGTCGTCCACGGCGACACCGACCAGACCCCGTTCGGGCTCGGCACCTACGGCTCCCGGTCCACCCCGGTGTCCGGCGCCGCCGCGGCCCTGGTCGCGCGCAAGGTCCGGGACAAGGCGCGGATCATCGCGTCCGGGATGCTCGAGGTCAGCGTCGCGGACCTGGAGTGGGAGAAGGGCCGGTTCCAGGTCGCGGGCGACCCGTCGGCGTCGGTGACGATCCAGGACGTCGCGTTCCGGGCGCACGGGGCGGGCGACCTGCCCGAGGGGATCGAGGGCGGCCTGGAGGCCCAGATCTGCTACAACCCGTCGAACCTCACCTACCCGTTCGGCGCCTACGTCTGCGTCGTCGACGTCGACCCCGACACCGCGGCGGTCAAGGTGCGCCGGTTCGTCGCCGTCGACGACTGCGGCACCCGGATCAACCCGATGATCATCGAGGGGCAGGTGCACGGCGGGCTCACCGACGGCGTCGGGATGGCGCTGATGGAGATCATCTCGTTCGACGAGAACGGCAACTGCCTCAACGGCTCGCTCATGGACTACCTCATCCCCACGTCCATGGAGACCCCGGACTGGGAGACCGGGCACACCGTCACCCCCTCGCCGCACCACCCGATCGGCGCCAAGGGCGTGGGGGAGTCGGCGACCGTGGGCTCGCCGCCGGCGATCGTCAACGCGGTCGTCGACGCCCTGCGGCCGTTCGGGGTGCGTCACGCCGACATGCCGCTGACCCCGTCGCGGGTGTGGGAGGCCATGCAGGGCCGCGCCACGCCCCCGATCTGACCGGGCCCGTGACCGAGGACGTCGACCCGGGTGCGGGCGGTGCGGTGGCGGCCTCCGAGGCCGTGACCGGGGACGCCGCGCCCGGGGGCGGCGTCGCCGGTGCCGGCGTCGCCGCCCGGGTCGCCGAGCTGGAGCGGCGGCTGGCGAGCGACCGGGTGCCGTTCGTCCACGCCACCGTGGTGCGGGCCGAGGCGCCGACGTCGGCCCGTCCCGGGGACGTCGCGCTCGTGCGGGGGGACGGCTCCGTCGAGGGCTTCGTCGGCGGGCACTGCGCGCGCGGCAACGTGCAGGCGGCGGCCCTCGACGCGCTGTCGACGGGGGAGAGCGTGCTGCTGCGGATCCTCCCCGACGACGCGACCGGCTTCCCCGAGGTGCCCGGGGCCCGGGTCACCGTCAACCCCTGCCTGTCCGGCGGGGCGATCGAGGTGTTCCTCCGACCCCACCTGCCGCCACCGCTGGTCGCCGTGGTGGGGGACTCGCCCGTCGCCGAGGCGCTCGCGGCGGTGGCCCGCGTCGCCGGGTACGCGGTCGCGCGCGAGGCGACGGCGCCGCGGGCGGACGCCGTCGTGCTGGCCGGGCACACCGGCGACGAGGGTCCGGCCGTCGTCGCGGCACTGGCCTCGGGAGCCGGTTACGTCGGACTGGTCGCCAGCCCTCGCCGGGCGGCCGCGGTGCTCGACTCCCTGGGCCTGGCCGAGGACGACCGGAAGCGGGTCCACTCCCCGGCCGGGCTGTGGCTGGGCGGGCGGACGCCCGGCGAGATCGCCGTCTCGATCCTCGCCGAGATCGTCCGGGAGGTGGGCGGCGGGAACCGGCGGGTCCGGGCGCCGTCCGCCGACGAGGAACCGGCGGCCACCCCGCCGCGTCAGGCGGTCGACCCGGTGTGCGGCATGACCGTCGTCGTCGGACCCGCCACCCCGCACGCGGTCGTCGACCGGGCCGACGTGTGGTTCTGCGGACCGGGCTGCCGGGACCACCACGTGTCCGCAGGGTTCCGGGTCGCCTCTCGGGACCCCGGGAGCACCGGCGACACCGCCCCACCCGGCACCGAAGGCGCCGCGTGACGGCCGTCGCGTCGCAGCCCACCGCCGACCCGGTGCCCGGGGACAGACCCTTCGCCGGGCCCGACGACGTGACACGCCGGCTGGACGCCCTGGACTACCTCGTCGACGACGGGCTGGCGATGGCGCTGTACCTTGCGGTGACGCTCGGCCGGCCGCTGCTGCTCGAGGGCGAGTCCGGGGTCGGCAAGACCACGGCCGCGAAGGCGCTCGCCCGGGCCCTCGACGCCCCGCTGATCCGGCTGCAGTGCTACGAGGGCCTCACGGCCCGGGAGTCGCTGTACGAGTGGAACCACGCCCGGCAGCTGCTGGCGATCCGCCTCGCCGAGGCCCGCCACGAGCGGCTCGCCGACGCCGACCTCTTCACCGAGGAGTTCCTCGCCGAGCGGCCGCTGCTGCGCGCCGTGCGCCACACCGGCCCCACCCCCGCCGTGCTGCTCGTCGACGAGATCGACCGCGCCGACGACGAGTTCGAGGCGCTGCTGCTGGAGTACCTCGGGGAGGCGTCGGTGACGGTCCCCGAGCTCGGCACGTTCACCGCCCGCCGGCCGCCGGTCACCGTGCTGACCTCCAACCGCAGCCGGGACCTGCACGACGCGCTGCGCCGCCGCTGCCTCTACCACTGGATCCCCTTCCCCGCGCCGGCCCGGGCCGCCGCGATCGTCCGCCGCACCGTGCCCGCGGCCGGCGAGCCGCTGGTGGAGAGCACGACGCGGTTCGTCGAGTCCGTCCGCGGCCTCGACCTCGACAAGCCGCCCGGCATGGCCGAGACCATCGACTGGGTGTCGGCACTGGCGGCGCTCGGGGCGGCGGACCTCACCGCCGGGCTCGCCGTGCCCACGCTGGGCGCGATCGCCAAGACGCCGGACGATGTCACGAGGATCGCCGCCGCGCTGGCTGTCGGCGAGCCGGACGCGTCCCCGACCGACAGGAGTGACCGATGAAGATCGCCCACGAGTTCACCGTCCCCGCCGGCGTGGACCGCGCCTGGGAGGTGCTCACCGACCTCGAGCTCATCGCCCCCTGCCTGCCCGGCGCCCAGATCACCGGCCGGGACGGCGAGGCGTACCGGGGCAAGCTCAAGGTCAAGGTGGGCCCGGTGGTGTCGGAGTTCGCCGGCACCGCGTCGTTCGTCGAGAAGGACGACGCCGCCAAGGTGGCCGTCATCGAGGGCAAGGCCCGCGACGCCCGGGGTGCCGGCAACGCGTCGGCGACCATCACCGCCCGCCTGGTGGCCGACGGCGAGGGCTCGACGAGGGCGAGCGTCGAGGCCGACATGAAGATCTCCGGCAAGCTCGCGCAGTTCGGCAGCGGGATGATCCAGGAGGTCTCCCAGAAGCTCATCGGCACCTTCGTCCAGTGCCTCGAGGGCAAGATCACGAACTCCGCCCCCACCGCGGGCGGGAGCCCGGAGGCGACGGCCGCACCCGCCGCCACGGACACCGCCGAGCCCGCGGCTCCCACCATGCCCGCGCCCGCCCCGCCAGTGGCCCGCGAGGGTGCGGCGCCCGCCGCGGCGCCCCTCGCTCCCACGATGCCGACGGCCGCCCCGCCGGTCATCCCGTCGTCCGCCCCGTCGACCCCGACGCCCGCGTGGTCCCCCGAGCCACCCGCGCCCGCCGCGGCTCGGCCGGCTCCGGCCGCTGCCGCGCCGTCGCAGCCGGAGCCGGAGGTCGAGGCGCTCGACCTGGGGAAGTACGCGGGCGGGGCGGTGGCCAAGCGCGTCGTCCCGGTGCTCGTCGGGATCGGCGTCGTCGCGGTCGCGGTCGTCGTGTGGGTGGCGACCCGCTGACCACCACGGCCGGCGCGGCCTCGCCGCCGCCCTCGGGACCGCCGGGGCCGGGGGTGTGCGCGGCGACGGTGCTCGGCGGTGTCGACCGGGCGGCCTTCGCCGTCGCGCTCGTCGAGCGCCTGCGGGCCGCCGGAGCCGACGCCGGCACCGCGGGCGTCGACGCGCTGGCCCGCGCACTCGACCTGGCCCCGCCCGCCACCCGCGGCCGGCTCTACTGGGCCTGCCGGGTGACGCTGGTCCACCGCCACGCCGACCTCGACGCCTTCGACCGGGTGTTCGACACCGCCTTCGGCGCGGTCCTCGGCGTCGACCCGCACGCCCGCCGCTCGGGCGTTGACGGCGGGAGCGCCCCGTCACCGCCGGGGGCCTGGGCGCCGGCCGGGGTCGCCCGGTCGGCGGCGCCGACCC
Organism: Kineosporiaceae bacterium; assembly: GCA_050329835.1. GTDB lineage: Bacteria > Actinomycetota > Actinomycetes > Actinomycetales > JBBAYJ01 > JANNOG01. The sequence continues at coordinate 6,208 of JBHJOJ010000146.1, forward strand.
GGGGCGGCGGCGCGCCCTGGCTGCGGGCCCCGGCGGTGGTCGAGGTGAGCGCCGCGCCGGATCCCGACCCGGGCGCCGACGTCCCCGATCTGCTGCCCGCGGCCCTCGCCGGGGACGCCGACACCCCGTTCCCGGAGCTCTCGCCCGCCCTGCTGGCCGACCTCGGGCAGGCGCTGTCGACGGCGCTCGCCGCCTGGCCGCGCCGGCGCACCCGGCGGTTCGCCGCGACGCCGGCGGGCCACCGCGTCGCGCTGCGCGAGACCCTCGCCCGCTCCCGGCGCACCGGCTGGGAACCGGTGGAGGTCGTCGGTCTCGACCCGGTCCGCCGGCCGCGGCGGCTGGTCGTGGTGTGCGACGTGAGCCGGTCGATGCGCGGGTACGCCGAGGCCTACCTGCACCTCATGCGGGCCGCCACCACGGTCACCGGGGCGGAGGCGTTCGCGTTCGCCACCCGGCTCACCCGGCTGACACCGGCGCTGCGGGCGTCGACCCCCGAGGCCGCGGTCGCCCACGCGAGCGCCGAGGTCGCCGACCGGTTCGGCGGCACGAGGATCGCCACCGCACTGGGAGAGCTGGTGCGGTCCCACCACGGCGGGGCGCTGCGGGGGGCGGTCGTCGTCGTGGCCTCGGACGGCTGGGACTCCGACGACCCCGAGGCACTGGCCGTGGTCATGGCGCGGATCCGGCGCCGGGCGCACCGGGTGCTGTGGCTCAACCCGCGGGCAGCGGCACAGGCGTACCGGCCGCTGGCCGGCGGGATGGCGGCCGCGCTGCCGTACTGCGACGACCTGCTGCCCGCGCACACCCCGCGGGCGATGCTCGACGTCGTGGCCGCGATCGCCGGGCCGCGGCGGATCCGGGGCGACCGCCTCACCGATGTGTAAGTGTGTGCCATGGCCACACCGCCGTACCAGGCGATGACCCTCGTGGACCTCGCGTCACTCCTGGTCGGACGGGACGACCCGACGCGATGGCGCTTGATCGCTGAGTTCCTCGAGGAGTTCCGGTGGGAAGCGCCGTCGTCCCGCTTCCTGTTGCTCGCGGACGAACCCGCGTCCACCGGCGACGAGCGATGGGACGTCCTGTTGGGCGCCCTTGCAGAGCACCTGTCCGCCGCTGACGGACGTGGCGCGCCCGAGTGGGCGGAGGCGCGCGCGCTTCATCGCTTCTGGTTCCCGTACAACACGCGAGCGGCGCGTGTGGATGCCATCGTCCACGCTCCGGCGGCCTTCCGCCGCCGTGGGGTCTTCGTGGCGGGACGCGAGCTGGAGGTCGCGTAGGTGAGCGGTGATCGTCTTCTCGGCAGGGAGGAGATCGAGCTGGCACTTCGTGCGCTCGGGGACCGCCTGGCACGCCGGGGTGTGGTCGCGGACCTCTACGTGTTCGGTGGGGCCGCGGTCGCGCTCGCCTATGACGGGCGACGCGCCACCCGTGACATCGACGCGGTCTTCCAACCCCACGGCATCGTCGTCGAAGAAGCCGCTCGCGTCGCCGCTGACCTCGGGCTTCCGCCGTGGTGGTTGAACGAACAGGCAAGCGTCTACGTCGCACGCGGCCGGGACGTGGATGCGCCACGGATCTTCGATCACCCCGGTCTGCGTGTCTCGGCGGCCTCGCCCCACCATCTCCTCGCCATGAAGGTCCTGGCTGGACGCCGACGCGACGCCGAGGACATCACACTGCTGTCCGGGCATCTGGGGCTCACCTCTTCGGCGGCCGTCCTCGCCGTCTGCGACGACGTGTTCCCCGACGAACCCGTCCCGGACCGGACCCGACTCCTGCTCGAGGACCTCTTCGGCGAGGCCGGATAGCCGTCAGCTCCATAGCGTGACGTGGACCGCCGGGCGGAAGCGGCGGATGCCGACGCCGGTGCCGCGCAGCATCGCCTGCAGGGCTCGCGGCGTGGAGACGAACCGGACGAGCTCCGCCGCGGCGGCGACCTGGGCGTGGTCGGGGAGCGCCATGACGGACCACGAGCCCTCCGCGTGCGCCGCCGGGTGGTCGACCCGGGCCAGGCGGCCCGCGGCCAGCGCCTCGCGCACCGTGAACGACAGCGCGGGCGCCACGCCCAGGCCGCGCTCCGCCTCGGCCAGCGCGGCGGCCTGGCTCTGGAAGATGTGCTGGCGGTGCTCGGGCACGCCGAGCGAGCCGACCAGGCAGGGCACGGCGCCGAGGTCGTCGGCGGCCGCCGGGCCGAGCAGCCAGGTCTGCTCGCGCAGGGTGGCGGCGTCGGCGGGCGAGGCGAGGACGGGGTGTCCCGGCGCGGCCACCAGGGCGACCTCGTAGGTCATGAACGTCCGGTGGACCAGCCCGCCCGGCAGCGGGTCCGGCCGGGTGCCGAGGGGCGAGGTCGACGGCCCGGCCCGCGAGCAGCTGCGGGACGTGGCGCGGGTGGTGGACGCTCAGCTCGACGTCGAGGTCCCGGGCGCGGCCGGTGAAGAGGTCGATGAGCCCGGGCGCCGCGTGCTCGGCGAACAGGCTGCAGGCCGCGACGCTGAGGGTCCGCCGCCCCTGGCCGGCCTGGCTGACCTCGCGCACGGTCCGGTCGGCGAGGCCCAGCATCTCCGTCGCCCGCCGCGCCAGCTTGAGCCCGCCCGGCGTGAACGCCAGGCCCGAGGCGGTCCGGGTGTACAGCTGGTCCCCGAGCTCCCGGTGCAGCTGCCCGACGTGCAGGCTGACCGCGGGCTCGCTGACGCCCAGCTCCTCGGCCGCGGCCTTGACGGAGCCCAGCCGGACCACGGTCGAGAAGGCGCGGAGCTGCGCCGGCGTCACCGGGCCGATCCTAGGCGGGCGACGGCCCAACGCTCGGCGGATCACGGCCTGCGGCCGGCGGGCTGAGCGGCCCGATCGGGCGGGCACACTGCACCGCCGGCGGGTGACGGATCTCGCGAATCGTGACACAGCCGTAACGCTGGGGCGGTGGGCCGCCGCCTACCGGGCAGTAGCGTCCCGGCTTACGGTGCACCGTCCTGGCGGACCGTGCCACAAGTCCGGTTCGGAGGACCCGCGGTCACGGACGATCCCGGGACCGGGCCCCGATCCACACAGTCGAGGGAGGACGCAGTGAGGCGCTTGAGGACGAGGCGGGTCGTGACGACCGCCGCCGCGCTGGCAGCGGTGATGACGGTCGCCGCCTGCAGCGGAGGCGGCGACGCCGAGGAGGGGGCGGCCGACGAGTCTCCCGCGGAGGACACCGCCGAGGCTCCGCAGGGCGGGGAGCTGTCGGTCTTCCTCACGAACCCCGAGAACCTGGCGCCCCCGTCGAACGTCACGGAGTCCGAGGGCGGCGAGGTCATCCGGGCGCTGTACGCGCCGCTCGTGCAGTTCGACTTCGAGCAGGCGGAGCCCCTGTTCGGTGACGACGCCCCGGACGCCGTCGCGGAGAACCTCGAGACCGAGGACAACCAGACCTTCACCATCACCCTCAAGGAGGGCTGGACCTTCCACAACGGCGACCCGGTGACCGCCCAGTCCTACGTGGACGCCTGGAACTACGGGGCCGTCGGGACCAACGCCAACACCGGGGCGGAGTTCTTCGCCGAGATCGAGGGGTACGCGGACCTCCAGTGCAGCGGTGAGCCCACCGAGGAGAACCCCTGCCCGACGCCGCCGACGGCCGAGGAGCTCTCCGGGCTCGAGGTGATCGACGACCAGACCTTCGAGATCACGCTCAGCGCCCCCAACCGGGTCTTCGCCCTGGTCCTCGGCTACTCCGCCTTCTTCCCGGTCCCGGAGGCCTTCTTCGACGACCCCGAGGCGTTCGAGGCCGCGCCCATCGGCAACGGCCCGTTCCAGGTGGACGAGGAAGGCTGGGTCCAGGACCAGCAGATCCGCGTCGAGCGGTGGGACGACTACCCCGGCACGCAGCCGAACGTCGACGCCGTCGAGTTCCGGATCTACGACAGCATCGACTCGGCCTACAACGACGCCCTCGCCGGCAACCTCGACGTCATGGGCGACATCCCGGCGGCCTCGCTCGCCACGGCCGAGCAGGACTTCCCGAACTACTTCGACGAGCCGTCCGACTCGATCCAGTTCATCGGGTTCCCGCTGTACGACGAGCGCTTCCAGGACCCCAACCTGCGCCGGGCGTTCAGCCTCGCCGTCGACCGGCAGGCCATCACCGAGGCGGTCCGGCCGGACTGGGCGCCGCTCAACGGGTTCGTGCCGGAGACCGTCGCGAGCGGGCTCGGCGACGAGTGCGGCGGCAACTGCCCGCCCACCGCCGACCCCGAGCAGGCGCGCCAGCTCCTCGAGGAGGCCGGCGGCTGGGAGGGGCCCCTCGTCCTCTGGTTCAACCAGGGCGGGGACCACGAGGGCTGGATGGAGGCTGTCTCCAACCAGCTGCGCGAGAACCTCGGGATCGAGGACATCCAGTTCCAGTCGCTGCAGTTCGCCGAGTACCTGCCCCTGCTGGACGGGCAGCAGGTGACGGGCCCGTGGCGGCTCGGCTGGCTCCCCGACTACCCGAGTGCCAAGACCTACCTCGAGTCGCTGCACGCCAGCCCCGAGGCCGGCGGGTCGTCGAACAACAGCGGGTACGCCAACCCCGAGTTCGACGCCCTCCTCGCCGAGGCGAAGGCCGCCGAGGACGCCGAGAGCAGCATCGCCGCGTTCGAGCAGGCCCAGGAGCTCCTCAACGAGGACATGCCGATCATGCCGATGTTCGTGGCGCGCAACATCGGCATCGCCGGTGAGCGCATCACCAACTTCGAGCTCGACTGGCAGGGCAACGTCGACCTCTACCAGGTGGCCGTGACCGAGGAGTGAGCGGACGCCCGCGCCGGGGCCGGCCCAGCGGCCGGCCCCGGCGCGGGCGCGTCACCGTTGTCCGTTTCACGAGAGGTCAGGTCGACATGTGGCGGTACATCGTCCGCCGGGTTCTCATCATGATTCCGGTCTTCTTCGGCGCCACCTTCATCGTCTACGCCGCGGTCTTCGCGATCCCCGGTGACCCGGTGCGTGCCCTCTTCGGCGAGCGACCGGTGCCGGAGCCCGTCCTGCTGGCCATCCGCGACCAGTACAACCTCAACGACCCGCTGGTCATACAGTACGTGAAGTACATGGGGAACGTCTTCCAGGGCGACCTGGGCATCGACTTCCGTGGGCGTGCGGTGTCCGACATCATCGTCAGCGCCTTCCCGGTGACGCTGCGGCTCGCCCTGACGGCCTTCGTCTTCATGGCGGTGATCGGCGTCGTCGCCGGTGTGCTGTCCGCGCTGTACAAGGGCTCGGTGGTGGACAACCTCGTCCGGGTGTCGACGATCCTGCTGGTGGCCGTCCCCATCTTTGTCCTCGGCTACACGGCCCAGCTGCTGTTCGGGGTGCAGCTGGGGTGGTTCCCCGTCGCGGGCGACCGGGAAGGGTGGGTCAGCTACATCCTGCCGGGACTGGTGCTGGCGGCGGGCGAGCTGGCCTACGTCTCGCGGCTGACGCGGACCAGCCTCGTGGAGAACCTGCGAGCCGACTACGTGCGGACCGCGACCGCGAAGGGGCTGTCACGCGGGCGGGTGGTGGGACGGCACGCCCTGCGGAACTCGCTCATCCCGGTCGTCACCTACCTGGGCATCGCGGCCGGGACATTCATGATCGGGGCCATCGTCACCGAGGGCATCTTCAACCTGCCGGGCGTGGGGCGCGCCGTGTTCCAGGCGGTCCTCAACCAGGACAACGCGGTGGTCGTCGGCATCGTCACGCTGCTGGTCATCATCTTCCTGTTGATCAACCTGCTCGTCGACATCCTGTACGCCGTGCTCGACCCGAGGATCCGCTATGAGTGACACGACAGAGGCGGGACCCGGCACCGAGCCGGGTGCGGCGGATCCGCGGGCCGGCGAAGGCCGGGCGTCCGCGAGCCTGCCGGCCGCGGGCCGCCAGGCCTCGCTGTGGGGCGACGCCGTCCGGGAGCTGGTGCGGAGCCCGCTCTTCGTCGCGGCCGCCGTCGTCGCGCTCGTCGTCATCGTCATGGCGATCGTGCCCTCGCTGTTCACGAACACCGACCCCCGGTCGTGCAGCCTGTCGAACTCGCTCGGCCGGCCGTCGGCCGATGCCTGGTTCGGCTACGACCTGCAGGGATGCGACTACTACGCACGCACGATCTACGGTGCCCGGGCCTCCATCGCCATCGGCTTCCTGTCCTCGGCGACGGCCGCGGCGATCGGCATCGTCCTCGGCTCGCTCGCCGGGTACTACGGGGGCTGGCTGGACGCGATCCTGGCGCGGCTGGCCGACGTCTTCTTCGCCGTCCCGGTCATCCTGGGCGGGATCGTCATCCTGTCCGCCCTCGGCACTCGCGGCATCTGGCAGGTCGCGCTCGTGCTGTTCGTCCTGGCGTGGCCGACGTCGATGCGTCTCATGCGCTCCCAGGTGCTGAGCATCAAGCAGCAGGACTACGTCCAGGCGGCCCGGGCCCTCGGGGCCGGGGATCTCCGGATCATCCTCCGGCACATCCTGCCCAACGCCATCGCCCCGGTCATCGTCTACGCGACGATCTTCGTCGGCGTGGTCATCGGCGCCGAGGCGACCCTGTCGTTCCTCGGGGTGGGGCTCCAGCTGCCGGCCATCTCGTGGGGGCTGATGCTGAGCGTGGCCCAGAACCGGATCCTCCAGGCGCCGCACCTGCTGCTCTTCCCGGGCCTCTTCCTCAGTGTCACCGTGCTGGCCTTCCTCGTCATGGGGGACCAGCTGCGGGACGCCCTCGACCCCAAGCTGCGCTGACGGGACCGCCACATGACGACGACGACCGAGCGATCCCCCCACCACCGGCCCGAGGCCGGCGCCGGCCGCCTGCTGGAGGTCGAGGACCTGCGGGTCGAGTTCCGCACCCGCCGCGGCGTGGTCCACGCCGTCAACGGGATCACGTACCACCTCGACGAGCGCGAGACCCTCGCCATCCTCGGGGAGTCCGGGTCCGGCAAGAGCGTGAGCGCCCAGGCCGTCATGGGGATCATCGACAGCCCGCCCGGCTTCGTCACCGGCGGCACGATCCGCTTCCGCGGCGACGACCTGCTGGCCATGCGGGCAGACGAGCGGCGCCGGGTCCGCGGCGACCGGATCTCGATGATCTTCCAGGACGCGCTGTCCGCTCTCAACCCCGTGATGAGCGTCGGCTGGCAGCTCGACGAGATGATGCGGGTCCACCGTGGCGCGTCGAAGCGCGAGGCCCGCCGCCGCACGCTGGAGCTCATGGACCGGGTCCGGATCCCCAAGGCCCGGGAGCGGGTCGACGGTTACCCCCACGAGTTCTCCGGCGGGATGCGCCAGCGCGTCATGATCGCGATGGCGCTAGCGCTCGACCCCGACATCGTCATCGCCGACGAGCCGACGACCGCCCTCGACGTCACCGTCCAGGCCCAGATCATGCAGCTGCTCCAGGAGCTGCAGGACGAGAACGGAATGGGGCTCATCCTCATCACCCACGACCTCGGCGTGGTGGCCGACGTGGCCGACCGGATCGTCGTCATGTACGCGGGCAGCATCGTCGAGGAGGCGCCGGCCCACGACCTCTACGGCCGCCCCGCCCACCCCTACACCCGCGGCCTCATGGACTCGATCCCGCGCCTGGACCGCGGCGAGGGCCGGCTGGAGCCGATCCCGGGGTCCCCGCCCAACCTCGCCCGGATCCCCGCGGGCTGCGCCTTCCACCCGCGGTGCTCCCTCGCCCGGGACCGCTGCCGCGAGGACCTGCCCCCGCTGTACCCGGTGGACCGCCGGCGGGCCAGCGCCTGCCACTACTGGCAGGAGGTCCTCGATGCCCGCTGACCCCCAGGGCGCCACCGCGGCCGCCCCGGCGCCGCCGGGCGCCCCGGGCCCGGCCACCGACCCGCTGCTGCGGGTGGACGACCTCGTCAAGCACTACCCGCTGACCCGCGGGGTCGTGTTCCAGCGCCGCTACGGCGCGGTCCAGGCCGTCGACCACGTGAGCTTCGACCTGCGGCGGGGCGAGACCCTCGGTCTGGTCGGCGAGTCCGGGTGCGGCAAGACCAGCGTCGCCAAGACCCTGATGCGGCTGCAGGAGCCGACGTCGGGCCACGCCTACCTGGACGGCACGGACATCTTCACCCTCGGCCGTTCCCGGCTGCGCGGCCTGCGGCGCCGGATGCAGATGATCTTCCAGGACCCGTACTCGTCGCTCAACCCCCGGATGACGGTCGGCGACATCCTCGGCGAGGCCTGGGAGGTCCACCCCACCGTCGTGCCACGCGACCAGCGGCGCGAGCGCGCCCGGGACCTGCTGGAGCGGGTGGGGCTGTCCGGCGACGACGTCAACCGGTACCCGCACCAGTTCTCCGGCGGGCAGCGGCAGCGGGTCGGGATCGCCCGGGCCCTCACCCTCAACCCCGACATCATCGTCTGCGACGAGCCGGTCAGCGCCCTCGACGTGTCGGTCCAGGCCCAGGTCGTCAACCTGCTGGAGGACCTGCAGGCCGAGTTCGGGCTGGCGTACATCTTCGTCGCCCACGACCTGTCCGTGGTCCGCCACATCAGCGACCGGGTGGCCGTCATGTACCTCGGGCGGATCGTCGAGATCGGCACCCGCGACGACATCTACCTGCGTCCCAGCCACCCGTACACCCAGGCACTGCTGTCGGCCGTCCCGGTCCCGGACCCCACCCTGCGGGGGCGGCGGGAGCGGATCCTGCTCGAGGGCGACCTCCCCGACCCCGCGAACCCGCCGAGCGGCTGCCGGTTCCGCACCCGTTGCTGGAAGGCCCAGGACATCTGTGCCGTCGAGGACCCGCCGCTCGTGGACCGGGGCCAGGGGCACCCCAGCGCCTGTCACTTCGCCGAGGTCAAGGAGTCCGTCGTGGCCCCCGACCCGACGGCCGAGTTCCGCCGCCCCGAGGCTCCGTCCGCGACGCCTCCGGCCTGACGGGGCAGCCGGGGCACCGGGGGAGCACCCGGGGCGGACGCCGTCACGGCGTCATCGGGGTCGCCCCGGCCTCGGCGGCGATCGCGGAGATCCGCCGGGCGAGCTCGACGTCGAGGCCGGTGACGCCGGCGGAGTCGTGGGTCGTGAGCCGCCACCGGACCCGCTTCCACCGGATGTCGGCGTCGGGATGGTGGTTCATCTCCTCCGCCACCCGGAACACCTCGGTGACGATCCGGGTCGCCGTCGGCACGTCCGGGGCGTCGTGCCGGGCGTGGAGCGCGTCCTCGGCCAGCGACCACCCCGGCAGCCCGGGGAGCTGCTCGGCGATCTCGGCGGCGGTGAGTCTCGGGGCTGCCATGGCGCCGACCCTGACCGGTGCCGCCGTCCGGGGCAAGCCCGCGGGCGCGGCCGACGGGGCAGCCGACCGCTGGTATGACGCGGACGGCAGGGCAGGTATCCGAAGTCCGATGAGGAAAAGCCTAGTCAAGACGGCTACCAGCAGATATGTATCACTCACCCATCGTCACCACGAATCGGGAGCCGTCATGCCGAACGACCACCGTCCTCGTCCCCGGCCGACCGCCCGCGCGGTCACCCCGCGCCGCTCCGTCCCCGCCCTCCTCGCCCTCTCCGCCGCCACCGTCCTCACGGCGGGGGCGCTCGCCGCCGTCCCCGCCTCCGCCGCACCCGCGGCGGCGCCCGCGCCGGCCGCGATCGACCGAGCGGCCCAGGACTACCTCGTCGCCACCCACGGGCTGTCCCGGGCCGAGGCCGCCGAGGCCCTGGCGGGCCAGCGGGCCGCCCTCGCCACCACCGAGTCGCTGGAGAGCCGGCTCGGCGACCGGCTCACCGGCGCCGTCGTCGACGAGACCACCGGCGCCCTCACCGTCGAGGTGGCCGACGCCGCCGCGGCCGACGTGGCCGAGGCCGCCGGCGCCGAGGCCCGCGTCGACTCCGCCGAGGACGTCGAGTCCGGGGCCGAGGCCCTGGCGGCGGCCATGACCGAGCTGGACGCGGCCGGCGCCGCCGTGAGCGTGGACGCGGCCGGCGACGCGGTCGTGCTGTCCGTGCCCGCGGGCGACCTCGACGCCGCCACCGAGGCCCTGGTCGCCGAGGCCGAGGCGCTGGGTGTCCCGGTCAGCATCGAGCGGACGGCGGGCCCGGTCGACACCTTCGCCCTGTACGGGGGCGAGGACATCCTGCTCAACCTCAACCAGGGCCGGTGCTCCGCCGGGTTCAACCTCGTGTCCGGCAGCACCTACTACCTGCTGACCGCGGGCCACTGCAGCGGCGACACCTGGTACGACGACGGTGTCGCCATCGGCACCACCGTGGCCGAGAGCTTCCCCGGCGACGACTACAAGCTCATCCAGATCACCAACGTGAGCGGCGTCAACCCGCAGGGGACCGTGCTCTACAACAGCGGCACCTTCGACGTGTCGACCGCCGGCAGCCCCCCCGTGGGGACCACCGTCTGCCGGACCGGCAGCACGACCGGGACCCGCTGCGGCACCATCCAGGCGTACAACGCCACGGTGACGTACCAGGAGGGCAGCGTCTCCGGCCTCGTCCGGACCAACGTCTGCGCCGAGCCGGGCGACAGCGGCGGCCCGCTGTTCGCCTCCGGCGGCGTCGCCGTCGGCATCACGTCGGGCGGCAACGGCAACTGCACCAGCGGCGGCACCACCTACTTCCAGACCGTCAGCGAGGTCACGAGCGGCTTCGGCCTCTCGGTCCTCTGAGGCCTCTCCCCACCCTCCCGGGAGCCCAGCCGGTCCCTCACCCGGACCGGCTGGGCTCCCACACGTCGATGCCGTTCACGGGTGCGAGGCAGGGGGCCGGGCCACGGGGGTCCGAAGCCGTCGTCACTCCGAGTCCGACTGCTCCGGAAGGTCGGCGATCAGCGCAGGAAGGTCGACCGTGACGGTCTGCCACAGCACGTCGAGGTTGATGTCGAAGTAGTGGTGCGTCAGGCGGTCACGCATGCGTGCAGCGGCGCGCCAGGCGACATCGGGATGGTCCGCTCTCACGTCGGGACTCACCTGCTTGGCGGCCTCGCCGACGATCTCCACGAGCTTCGTGATGGCCAGCCTGAGCATCTCGTCGTCGTCGAGGTCCCGCCGGGTGCGGCCGTGCGTGAACGCGAGCGCCTTGGCGGCCGCCTCTGTCATGTGGCGGACACGGATGGCATCCTCACGCCGCATAGAGAGGCCGTGCGTGAGCTGCGACGTCATCCCGGAAGTACGGACTCAGGTCGTCGTAGGTGCGCAGCTCGACAGTCCTCCCGACCAGCTCTTCCAGTTCCAGCTCCATCTGGGCGAGCCGGAGGAGCCCGGGGACACGCCCCTCCTCGAAGTCCACGAGAAGGTCCACGTCGCTGTCGGTCCGGAAGTCGTCGCGGAGAGCGGAGCCGTACAGCCGCAGCCTCCGGATGCCGTGCCGAGTGGCGAAGCGCAGCACGGCGGAGTCGTCGACGACGAGGTCGGGCCGCAACTCCACCGCACCATGATGCCGCAGCGAAGCCCGGCCGGTCCTCATCCGGACCGGCTGGGCTCCCACAGGTCGATGCCGGAGTCGACGGCGTACCGGTCGATCTCGGCCAGTTCGTCGTCGCCGAACTCGAGGTTCTGCAGGGCCGCGACGTTCTCCTCGAGCTGGGCCACGCTGCTCGCCCCGACGAGCACCGACGTGACCCGCGGATCGCGCAGCGCCCAGGACAGGGCGAGCTGCGGCAGCGACTGGCTCCGCCGCTCGGCGATCGCGGCCAGGCCACGGACCCGGGCCAGGGTCTCCTCGGTCAGCAGCGCCGGGTCGAGGGAGGACCCCCGGGCCGCCCGCGATCCGTCCGGGATCCCGTCGAGGTACTTGGGCGTCAGCATCCCCTGGGCCAGCGGGGAGAAGGCGATGCAGCCGACGCCCTCGTCCTCCAGGGTGCCGAGCAGTCCGGTCTCGATCCAGCGGTTGAGCATGGAGTACGAGGGCTGGTGGATCAGCAGCGGCACCCCGGCCTCCCGCAGCAGCAGCGCCGCCTCCCGGGTCCGCTGCGGGGAGTACGAGGAGATCCCGGCATACAGCGCGCGCCCGGACGTCACCGCCGTCGCCAGCGCCCCGATCGTCTCCTCCAGCGGGGTCGTCGGGTCGAAGCGGTGGCTGTAGAAGATGTCGACGTAGTCGAGCCCCATCCGCGCCAGACTCTGGTCCAGGCTGGCGAGCAGGTACTTCCGGGAGCCGCCGCCCCCGCCGTAAGGCCCGGGCCACATGTCGTAGCCCGCCTTGGTCGAGATGACGAGCTCGTCGCGGTACGGCGCGAGGTCGTCGGCGAGGATCCGCCCCAGGTTCGCCTCGGCACTGCCGTACGGCGGGCCGTAGTTGTTGGCCAGGTCCAGGTGGGTGACTCCGAGGTCGAACGCCCGGCGCAGCACCGCCCGCTGCCGGTCGAGCGGGTCGCCGTCGCCGAAGTTGTGCCACAGCCCCAGGCTGATCACCGGCAGGTCGAGCCCGCTGCGCCCGCAGCGCCGGTACCGCATGCCGGGTGCGGGCCCGGTGGCGCGGTCGTCGTAGCGGTCGCCGGCCGGAACGTAGGCGGTCCTGGGTGGCACGGAACCATCCTCGCGCGGACGGCCCGGGCCGCCACCCGGACCCCGCGCGGGCACCCGGTGATCGGCCGCGAGCGGGGTCAGGGCGCGCCGGCCGGGCCGAGCCAGCGCCCCAGGACTGCGACGTCCTGTTCCGCGTAGCCGCGCCCGCGGTAGAAGGCCACCGCCGGCAGGTTCTCGCGCCGGACCATGAGCTGTACCTTCCGCACCCCCCGCACCCGCAGCCACTCCTCCGCGGCAGCCATGATCTCGGTGCCCAGCCCGTGACCCCGGCTCGTCGCGCGGACCGCGACGTAGTAGACCCACCCCCGGTGACCGTCGAAGCCGACCATCGCGGTCGCCAGGACCTCGCCGTCGTCCCGCCCGACGAGCACCGTGGACGGCCCGCGCCGCGCCGTGTCGATGTCGGCGTGGGGATCGTTCCAGGGTCGGGTCAGCCCCGACTCCCGCCACAGCGCGACGACCTCGTCGACGTCGTCGTCGACGACCGGCTCGATCCTCATGCGCCCCCGCGACGGAGGATCGTCGCGGGGCGGGGACACCGGGGCATCGTGGCACCCGTCCTCGCCGGGGGCCGGGGCGGCCGGCGGCCGTGAGCCGGCGACCCTGCGATGACGGACAATGGTGCCTCGTGACCCACGCCTCCACCGCCGGCCCGCGCGCCGCCGAGGATCCTCCCCGCCGTGCCGACCTGCGCAACGTCGCGATCGTCGCGCACGTCGACCACGGCAAGACGACGCTGGTCGACGCCATGCTGTGGCAATCGGGGGCGTTCCGGGCCAACCAGGACGTCGCCGAGCGCGTCATGGACTCCGGCGACCTGGAGCGCGAGAAGGGCATCACGATCCTCGCCAAGAACACCGCGGTCCGGTACACCGGCCCGGCGGCCGCCGATGCCGGGGCCCCGGAGGGTGTCACCGTCAACATCGTCGACACGCCCGGTCACGCCGACTTCGGCGGCGAGGTCGAACGGGCGCTGTCCATGGTCGACGGGGTGGTGCTACTGGTCGACGCCTCCGAGGGACCGCTGCCGCAGACCCGCTTCGTCCTGCGCAAGGCGCTGGCCGCGCACCTGCCACTGGTCGTCGTCGTCAACAAGGTGGACCGCTCCGACGCCCGGATCGCCGAGGTCGTCGACGAGACCTTCGACCTGATCCTCGACGTCGCCGACGGGACCGGGGTGGATGCCGAGGCGCTGCTGGACGCGCCGGTGGTCTACGCGTCCGCACGCGCCGGCCGGGCCTCGCTCGCCCGGCCGGAGGACGGCGGCATGCCGGATTCCGGGGACCTCGAGCCGCTGTTCGCGACGATCCTCGACACCGTCCCGGCGCCCGTCGACAACCGCGAGGCCACCCTCCAGGCGCACGTGACGAACCTCGACGCCTCGCCGTTCCTCGGCCGCCTCGCGCTGTGCCGGGTGCGGGCGGGGACGATCCGGCGCAATGACTCCCTCGCCTGGTGCCGCCTCGACGGCTCGGTGCAGCGGGTCAAGGTGTCGGAGCTGCTCATGACCGAGGCGCTGGACCGGGTCCAGGTAGACGAGGCCGGCCCCGGTGACCTCATCGCCGTGGCCGGCATCGCCGAGATCATGATCGGGGAGACGCTGTCCGATCCCGAGGCGCCCGCGCCGCTTCCGCTCATCCACGTCGACGAGCCCGCGATCTCCATGACGATCGGCACCAACACCTCGCCGATGACCGGCCGGGTCCGCGGCGCCAAGGTCACGGCGCGCCTGGTGAAGGACCGGCTCGACAAGGAGCTGGTCGGCAACGTGTCCCTGCGGGTGCTGCCGACCGAGCGGCCCGACACCTGGGAGGTGCAGGGCCGCGGGGAGCTGGCGCTCGCGGTCCTGGTCGAGCAGATGCGCCGCGAGGGGTACGAGCTGACCGTCGGCAAGCCGCAGGTCGTGACCAGGGAGATCGACGGGAAGCTGCACGAGCCGGTCGAGCACCTCACGATCGACGTGCCCGAGGCCTACCTGGGCGCGGTCACCCAGCTCATGGCCCCCCGCAAGGGCCGCATGGAGCAGATGTCGAACCACGGCACCGGCTGGGTCCGGATGGAGTTCCGGGTGCCGGCGCGCGGGCTCATCGGGTTCCGGACCGAGTTCCTCACCGAGACCCGGGGGACCGGCATCGCCCACCACGTGTTCGAGGGCTACGAGCCGTGGGCGGGCGAGATGCGGACCCGGCCGACGGGGTCGCTGGTGGCCGACCGGTCCGGGGCGGCGACGTCGTACGCGATGTTCAACCTGCAGGAGCGCGGGACGCTGTTCGTCGAACCGGCCACCGAGGTGTACGAGGGCATGATCGTCGGGGAGAACTCCCGTGCCGACGACATGGACGTCAACATCACCAAGGAGAAGAAGCTCACGAACATCCGTTCGTCCACCGGGGAGGAGCTCGAGCGGCTGGTCCCGCCCCGGATGCTGAGCCTGGAGCAGGCCCTGGAGTTCTGCAACGACGACGAGTGCGTCGAGATCACCCCGGCCGCGATCCGCCTCCGCAAACTCGAGCTCAACGCCGTCGACCGCGCCCGCACGCGAAGCCGCGCGAAGCAGCGCGGCTGACGTCAGGGCTCGCCCGGTTCTTCATGATCACGACCTCCTCCGCACTGTGGTCGTCATCCGCGCTCGTGATCACGAGTTGCACCGCGTTCCGGTCGCCATCCCGCCCGATGACGACCACACCGCGGCGCAAGTCGTGATCACCGGGCCCGATGACGACCACACCGCGGCGCAAGTCGTGATCACCGGGCGATCCGTCCTGGCGTGGGGAGCCGGCGGTGTCGTCAGACTGCTTCCATGCAGGCTCGGCTGGACCAGATCGTCGTCGACTGCCGCCGTCCAGCGACGCTCGTGAGGTTCTGGGCGGCGCTGCTCGGCGGGGAGCCGGTGGACCGCGCCCGCGGGTGGTCCCACGTCCAGCCCCCGGGCTTTCCGAGGATCTCCTTCCAGCCCGTCCCGGAGGTCAAGGTCGCCAAGAACCGCCTGCACCTGGACGTCGAGGTCCCACCCGGTGGAATCCCGGCGGCGGCCGACCGCGCCGAGCGCCTCGGCGCGATCCGGGCGGGCGGGGTGGTGACGGACGAGTCGGGCTCGTTCCAGATCATGACCGACCCCGAGGGCAACGAGTTCTGCTTCGTCAGCGACTGACCACCGCCGAACTCCGGCAACGGCATGGTCGGCGACGCCCCCGCCCGCGTCCGGTGGAGTTCGATGATGCGACGACGGGAACACCACGACAGGAGCGACCGTTCTCGATATATCGTCGACAGTCGGTTGGCGATGATCGAGAGGAGACCCTCATGCGAGGGATGCATCCCCGACAGGCCGCCCTGATGCGCGCCTGGTTCGGCCCCGACCCGGGTGGACCCCGGTCGGAGCACCGCCACCACCACCCCGGTCCGGGCTTCCGCGGCGGCTTCGGTCCCGGCGGCGGGCCGTGGGCCTGGGCCCGCGCCTTCGGTTTCGGCCCGGGCGGCCCTGGTCCGGGCGGCCCCGGTCCCGGCGGCTGGGGCGGCCCGCGGGCCCCGCGCGCCCGCCGCGGCGACGTCCGGGCGGCCGTGCTCGTCCTGCTCGAGGACGGGCCCCAGCACGGCTACCAGCTCATCACCGAGTTCGAGCGGCGCACGAGCGGCCGCTGGAAGCCCAGTCCGGGGTCGGTCTACCCGGTCCTGCAGCAGCTCGCCGACGAGGGCCTGGTCCGGCCCGAGGAGGTCGACGGCCGCCGGCTGTTCCACCTCACCGACGCCGGGCGCACGGCGGCAGCGGAGGCCCGGGAGCGCCACGGCGAGCGCCTGTGGGGGGACGGCGACGAGCCGGCGGTCGCGCAGCCACCGCTCGTCGAGACCTTCGTGGGTCTGACCGGCGCCGCCTGGCAGGTCCTCCAGACCGGCGACGAGGTGCAGGTCGAGCGGGCCCGGGAGGTCCTCGACCAGGCCCGGAAGTCGCTGTACCGGATCCTCGCCGAGGACCCCGCCGCGGCGCCGGAGCGCGAGGGCTGACCGCGAGGGCTGGGCGGGGGGCTGGGCGCGAGGGCGGCCGACCCGGCCCGCGCCGGGTACCGTCCCCGGGTGTCCACGCTGGTGGTCGCGGCCGCGATCCTCGACTCCCTCGCCTCGCCGACCCGGGTGGTGAGCGCCCGTCGCATCGCGCCGCCCCGGTGGGCGGGGTGGTGGGAGTTCCCCGGCGGCAAGGTCGACCCCGGCGAGACGCCGGTCGCCGCGCTGCACCGGGAGCTGGCCGAGGAGGTCGGTGTCACCGTGCGCCTCGGTGCCGAGATCCCGGGGCCTTCCCGGGACGGTGAGGGCCGGGTGTGGCCGATCATGCCGGGTCTGGTGATGCGGGTCTGGCTGGCCGAGGTGGCCGAGGGCGAGCCCCGCGCCCAGGACGAGCACGACGAGGTCCGGTGGCTGGGGCCGGCCGAGCTCGACAGCGTGCGATGGCTGCCCGGCAACGTCGGCATCCTCGCCGTCGTGCGACGCCTGCTGGCCTGGCAGTGACGGCCCCGGAGCCCTCCCCGGGGCCCACCGCAGCGAGCGACCGCCGGCTGCTCCTCGTCCACGCCCACCCCGACGACGAGAGCCTCACGACCGGCGCGACGATGGCGGCTGCGGTGGCGGCCGGTGTCGTGGTGACGCTCGTCACCTGCACCCGAGGCGAGCTGGGAGAGGTCGTGGCCGACGACCTCGCGCACCTGCGGGGGAACCCCGACGCGCTCGCCACCCACCGTGAGGCCGAGCTCGCCGCCGCGACGGCCGCGCTAGGCGTCGCCGACCACCGGTTCCTCGGCGCCGACGCCGGCGTCCGCTACCGCGACACCGGCATGGTCACGCTGCCGGGCGGACTCGCCGCGATCCCGGACCACGTGGCGCCGGGCGCGTTCGCGGTCGCCGACCTCGACGAGGCCGCCGGTCACCTGGCCCGGATCGTCCGCGAGGTTCGCCCGCACGTCCTGCTGACCTACGACCGGACCGGCGGGTACGGCCACCCCGACCACGTCATGGCCCACCGGGCAGCGCTGCGTGCCGTCGAGCTCGCGGCGGAGCCCGCCCGGGACGCCGCCGTCGGCGCCCCGGGCTGGCGGGTGCCGAAGGTGTACGCCGCGGTGTGGCCGCTCGGGGTGGTCCGGACGACGCTGCGGGCGCTCGCGGACGCCGGCCTCCCGGTGACCGATCCCGACGGCCCGCTGCCCGGGATGGTCGTGCCCGACGACCAGGTGACCGCCGTCGTCGACGCACCGGAGCACTGGACGACGAAGGCGGCCGCGCTGCGGGCCCACCGCAGCCAGCTGCGGGTGGACCTCCGGGCCGGGACGACCACGCAGGACGACGGGGTCGCGGTCCCCATCGTCGCGACGGAGTGGTACCAGCTGCTGGGCGGCACCCCGGCCCCGCCGTTCGACGCCGACGGCCGCGAGACCGACCTCTTCGCCGGCACCGGGGCCTGACGGCGGGTACGCTCGGCACCTGACCCAGTGCCCCGGCCCGATCCCACCGGCGCGCGGCCTGACCTGCTGTCACTGGGGTGACCCGCGGGGGTGACCGGCGATCCCGAGCATCCTCCGGGAGGACCAGCGTCGGGCGCGCCCCGCCCGGGCCGGGCCGGACGATCGTCGGATGCCGTCAACCCCCGGCCCGATCCCTGCCCTCGCCGCCCTCGGGACGGCGCCGCGTGACCCGGCCGACGTCGGCCGGACCCGGGAGCGGCAGCGGCAGCGACGCCTGCTGCGGATCGCGGTCGTGCTCGCCGTCCCCCTCGGCTGGTTCTGGGGCCGACTGCTGGCGGGCGAGCCGCCGCTGGTGCAGCCGCCGCGGGTCGACCCGTTCCTCGCCGTGATAGTCGTGTTCTTCACCCTCATGCTTGGCGTGATGCTCGCGACCACGGTGGTCGCGAGCCGCAGCCCGCACGTCACCTACCGTCCGGAGGACCTGGACGTCGGGCTGTCCGACGTGGTGGGACTGGGGCCGGTACGCGACGAGGCGGTCCGCACCGTCGACCTGTTCCTGGCGGGGCGGACGTTCCGGCACGCGATGGGCGGCACCCCGCGGCGCGGGCTGCTGTTCGAGGGCCCGCCCGGGACCGGCAAGACGTTCCTCGCGAAGGCGATGGCGCGCGACGCCGGGGTGCCGTTCCTCTTCGTGTCGGCGACCTCGTTCCAGTCCATGTACTACGGGGCGACGGCGCGGCGGATCCGGTCGTACTTCGCGGCGCTACGCCGCGCCGCCCGGCGGGAGGGCGGGGCCATCGGCTTCATCGAGGAGATCGACGCGATCGCGACGGCCCGGGGCGGCCTGCGGGCCGCCTCGACGACGACCGTCGCGGTCGCCGGGTGCGGGGGGTTGGTGGGGCTGCCGGAGGCGGCCCTGGCGGTCCGGCCCTTGCCGGCCGGTGTCCAGGTGGACCGGGCGGTCGTCGCCGAGGGTGTCGGCGGTGTCGTCAACGAGCTGCTCGTCCAGATGCAGTCCTTCGACGCGCCCGCCGGGTGGCAGCGGGTCCGCTCGGGTCTGGTGGACGCGGTCAACCTCGTGTTGCCGCACCACCGCCGGCTGCCCCGCCCCCGCGTCGAACCCGCGGAGATCCTCCTGGTGGCCGCCACCAACCGGGCCGACGCCCTCGACCCGGCCCTGCTGCGACCCGGCCGGTTCGACCGGCGGCTCACCTTCGACGCCCCGGACCGGCACGGGCGGCGCGAGGTGCTCGACCACTACCTCGCCCGCAAGGCCCACGGCGCCGACCTGGCCGGGGACGTCGCCCGCGACCAGATCGCCGCCCTCACCACCGGCTACACCCCGGTCATGATCGAGAACCTGCTCGACGAGGCCCTGGTCCAGGCGGTGCGCCGGGGCGCGGCGGCGATGTCGTGGGACGACGTGGTGCGGGCCCGGCTGCTCGTCGAGGTCGGCCCGGGCCGCCCGGTTCGGTACACCGAGCGGGAGCAGCGCCTCATCGCGACCCACGAGGCCGGCCACGCCGTGGTGGCGTGGCGCGTGGCGCCGCAGCGGCGGCTGGAGGTGCTGAGCATCGTCAAGCGTGGCCCGGCCCTCGGCCTGCTGGCACACGGCGACGCCGACGACGTCCACACCCGGTCCCGATCGGAGCTCGAGGCGCTGATCGCGATCGCGTTCGGTGGTCTCGCGGCGGAGGAGGAGTTCACGGGGGAGGTCTCGACCGGTCCCGCGAGCGACCTCGCCTACGCCACCCGGGTCGCCGCCCAGATGGTCGGCGCGGCCGGGATGTCGGGATCACCGGTGTCCGTGGCCGCGGGCGGGGGACCGGTGGGTGGGGACCTCGTGAGCCGGGTGCTCGCCGACGCCCGGGCCCGGGACGCGGTGGAGGCGCTCCTCGCCGCCCAACGGTCCCGGGCGCGGGAGGTGGTGGCGCGCGAGCGGCACCTCGTGGTGGCGCTGCGGGACGCCCTGCTGGAGCGGCACGAGCTGGTGGGCGGCGAGATCGGGGACGTGCTGGACCGGGCGGCCGGCTACGTCGCCGGTCAGGCGGCCGGGTCGGCCGGTAGCTCGGGCGGCAGCCCGAACTTCTCGAACAGCGAGGTCTCGAAGAACGCCGCGACGTGACGGATCCGGTCGCCGTGGAGGTCCAGCACGTGGACGTGGAAGGCCCGGTGGACGCCGTCCGGGCCGCGCATGTAGAGCCCGAACGCGGGCTGGCCGTTGGCGTCCGTGGCGACGAGGCGCATGTCCCCGGTCCGCTCGGCCGGGCAGTTGACCGCGATGAGCCGTGCGATCGTCTCCGGTCCCCGGTACCAGCCGGTGAACGGCGGCATCTCCCACACCGCGTCCGCGGTGAACAGGCCGACCATCGCCGACACGTCGTACCGCTCGAAGGCCGAGACGTAGCGGTCCAGCAGTTCCCGCTGCTCGCCGGTGAGCGGCGCCGGGGGCGCCTCGGCGTCCGGGTGCGCGGTGGCCAGCGTCGCCCGCGCCCGCTGGTGCAGGCTGTTGACCGCGGCGGTCGAGACGCCCACGGCGTCCGCCACTTCCGCCGCCCGCCATGCCAGGACGTCCCGCAGCAGCAGCACGGCCCGTTGGCGCGCGGGCAGGTGCTGCAACGCCGCGACGAAGGCCAGCCGGACGGTCTCGCGGTCGGTGACCACCCGGGCGGGGTCGTCCGGGCCGGCGTCCGGCTCGCCCGTCACCATCCGGTCGGGGATCGGTTGCAGCCACGGCACCTCGGGTCGCTGGACGAGCTCGGCGGTCGGGTCCGAGGCGTCCTGGCCGAGCCCCGACGGCAGCGCCCGGCGCTGCGCGCTGCCGAGGGAGTCGAGGCAGGCGTTCGTCGCGATCCGGTACAGCCACGACTTGACCGACGACCGGCCCTCGAAGGAGTGCGCCGCGCGCCAGGCCCGCAGGTACGTCTCCTGCACCAGGTCCTCGGCCTCGTGGACCGAGCCCATCATCCGGTAGCAGTGCGCGAGCAGCCCGGGCCGGTAGCGCTGGTCGAGCACGGCCTCCCGGTCGACTGCGGTGTCGGTGGTCACCGTCACGAGGATATGCCCCCGCCCGGGGACCGCGCCTCCTCACCTCCGCCCTCCGGAGCCGCCATCCACAGCATCTCCCAGACGTGCCCGTCGAGGTCGGCGATGCTCCGCTGATACATGAACCCCTCGTCCAGGGGCGGGCGCGCCTCGCGGCCACCGGCCGTCACGGCCGCCTCGACGATGCGGTCGACGTCCGCGCGGCTCGCGGCCGAGACGGCGACGATCACCTCGGTCGAGGCGGCCGCGTCGGCGACCGGCCGCGGCGTGAAGGTGCCGAAGAAGTCCCGGTCCAGCAGCATGGCGAACGCGGAGTCGTTGACGACCATGCACGCCGCCTGGCTGTCCGAGAACTGCTCGTTGAACGCGAAGCCGAGGTCGGCGAAGAACGCCCGCGACCGGGCGACGTCGGCGACCGGCAGGTTGACGATCATCATGCGGGTCACGGGGACCGCCTCTCGGGTGGACCGGCCGCCGGTCGGCCGGTGTCGCAGGTGTGGACGGCGCCGCCCGCGAGTACTCACCGCGCCTCGAGGTCCGAGCCGGCGTCCGTGCCGACCGCAACCGGGCGTGGACGGGACGGCCCCGGTGCGAGCCCTGGGAACGGCTCCTGGTGGACGCGAGGGACGCCCCCTCCTCCAGCGGTCGTCGGGGGTGATCATCCCTTGGTGTCGATCCGCCACCCACCCGGCTCGTCGTGGGGGTGAGGGCCACCACAGTAGGGCGAGCACACGATGGGATACTGGACGTGGCCATCACATGATCTTCGGCGCGGGCCGCGTGCGTTGAGTCGCTGCGTTCCGCAACTCTGAGTGACAGGAGTCACCAGCTCCCGGGGCGCGCAATACGTGAACTTTGCGTAGTTCTCTCTTCGCACCGTGTCCACAGTGAGGTGTGACGCCTCCCCACGGACGCGTCGACGGAGTGGGAGGAGCCAGCCCTTGCCGTACGACCCCGAGACGGATCCCTTCGAGGAGCCGGCCGACGATCGTGCTTCGCTGCCTCCCGAGGAGTCGGCGGTCGCAGGAGTGGTTCCGTGCCCCGACGTCGCCTCCTACTGCGACAACGTTCTCGGCAGCCTGGCGCGTCAGGACCAGCGCCGATGGGCGTCGATGTACGTCTACGGGCTGCTGCACGCCCGGGGCAGGCGCACGATCCGGCAAGCGGCCCAGCTCAGCGGCGATGCCCGTTACGAACAGTCGCTGCAACAGGTCATCAACCAGTCCCCGTGGCTCTCCGAGAACGTCCGACGGAGTGTCAGCGAGCGTGTCCTGGCCGATCACCGGCCCCTCGCCTGGGTCGTCAAGCAAGCGGCGTTCGAGAAGCACGGCCACCTGTCGGCGGGTGTCGCGCGACAGTTCGTCCACGAGATGGACCGACTGGTCAACTGCCAGCTGGCCGTCACGGTGCTCATGGTCACGGCTGCCGGATCCGTCCCCCTGACCTGGCGGCTGTGCCTGCCGCCGTGCTGGGACGGGGACGCGGGCCGACGCCGGACGGCCCACATTCCCGACCACTTGCGGCACCGGCCGCCCGCGGCGGAGGCGGTCGCCGTGCTGGACGAGCTGTCGACCGGGTGGGGGCTGCCGGTGACCCCGGTCGTCTTCGACGACGAGTTCCGCAGGGACGCTGTCGGCCTGGCCGAGGATCTCGACCACCGCGAACTGCCGTACGTCGTCCCCATCGGGCGGAACGAGCTGGTCGTCGCTCCCGGGCAGCCCGCCGTTCCCGATCCCCGGTGCCGGCGGCGGCCGCCGCCGGCCTCGTCCGTGGCCGACCTCGTGCGTTCACAGCACGCCGGCCGGCGCCAGACCCTGCCGTGGGCCCTGCCCGACGGCCGACCGGCGCGCAGCCAGTTCCTGTCCTTCCCGGTCCGCACCGCGAGGTCGCGCGGGCACAGCCGACTCCGGACCCTGGTCGTCGACTGGCCCCTCGGCCGCGAGGAACCTCGAGGGCACTGGCTGACGAACGTCCGAGGCGCCCTGCCCGAGGCGACCGAGCTGCTGACGAACCGGGCGTCGGGCCGGTGCTGCCTCGCCGAGATGCGGAGCGACCTGGGACTCAACGACTTCCAGGGGCGTTCCTACCGCGGCTGGAACCACCACGTCACGCTGGTGTCGGCTGCGCAGGCCTATCGCCTGCGCAGCGTCCGCAGAAATCCAGCCTGATGTCCGTGACCGTCGGGCAGAAATCATGGAGTCTGCGCGGTCCTACTTGCCGGAGTACCGACGTATGCCCCTCGCGAACTTGACCGGAATCACCTCCGACGTCGACTCTGAGGCATGCCAATCATCACGATCCAGGCCATCGAAGGTGTCGTCCTCACCAGCCCGGAGCAAAAGCGAAAATTGCTCAAGGAAATGACGGAGACGTTCGTGCGGATCGTTGGCGATGTCGCCCTCCCGTACACCTACTGCATCATCCAGGAGACGCCCGTGCAGGAGTGGTCCGTGGCCGGTCAACCGCTGCCCGACCTTCCCTTCCTCTACGGCCCCGAGTACGCCGGCATGCATGCGAAGGCGAACCGCATGATGCAGGATTTCGTGGAAGACGGTACTTCCGAGCAGGTCCCGGACAAGGCTTGAGATGGCCGCAGCGACTGTTGGGCGTGCCAACGCCGCGACGCTTGAGAGATACATGAACGAAGTCTGGAACGCCGGGAACTGGGCCGTCGCACGAGAACTCGTCGATCCCGGGATGGTCGTTCACGGGGCCGGCGGCCAGGTCATCGAACAAGGACCCGAGGGCGTCATCGAGCTGGTCCGGGCCTGGCGCGCCGCCTTCCCCGACGGCCGGATGGAGGTGCACGACTACCTCGCGGAGGGCGACCTCGTCGCCGACCGCATGACGTGGGTCGGCACCCACACCGGTGCGCCGTTCTACGGCATCCCGGCGACCGGCACCCGCGTGACCGTCACGTCCATCGGGTCGGACCGCATCATCGACGGCAGGATCGTCGAGGGGTGGGGTGAGCTCGACATGCTCGGCCTGATGCAGCAGCTGGGGGCCGTGCCGACGCTGCTCCCGGACCACGCCGGCTCGTGGGGGGACCGCGACTCCGCCGTGCCGCGGGCCGCCGATCCGGTGGTCCCCGAGGGATCGGTGCTGGCCGCCGCGACCGCCCTCCTGGCTGCCCTGCAGGCCGGGGACGCCGCCCTCGTCGGCGAGCGGGTCGACGCGACCTTCGTCGACCACGACCCGACGACCGGTGCTGGGAGCGCCCGATCTGCCGTCGCCGCGCGCGCGAGCCTGCGCGGCGCCATGCCCGACCTCACGGTGACCCCGCTGCTGGACCACACGATCTCCGAGGGGGACCGGGTCCTCGTCCGGTGGACCGCTCGGGGTCGCCACGACGGGACGGCCCTGTTCGGGGCAGCGCCGTCGGGCTCGACCATCACCTGGACGGGCAGCGACATCTTCCGGGTCGCAGGCGGCCGCGTGGCCGAGCGATGGACGAGCGCCGACACGCTCGGCCTCGCCAGGCAGGCAGGAGCCGTCGGGTGAGCGCGGCCGCCGTCGGTACGACCGACGGGGCCCGGGGTGTCCTCGACGTCTCGTTCCGGAGCGAGGGCGTCGTCTGTCGGGGCTGGCTGTTCACGCCGGAGGGAGCACCTCCCGCGGACGGCTGGCCGGCGGTGGTGACGGCGAACGCGTTCTCCTCCGTCAAGGAGATCCACATGAGTGCCGTCGGGGAGCGCCTGGCTGCCGCCGGCATCGCCGTCCTGGTGTTCGACTACCGCACCCTGGGGGCCAGCGACGGCGAGCCCCGCCAGCAGATCGTCCCGCACGACCAGCTGGACGACCTACGGAACGCCGTGAGCTGGATACGCGCCCGCGACGACGTGGACGCCGACCGGATCGGCTTGTGGGGGGTGTCCCTGGGGGGCGGTCACGTCCTCCACCTGGCCGCGTTCGACCCGCGTGTGCGTGCCGTCGTCGCCGTCCTCCCGGCCATCAACCAGTGGCGCAATTTCCTGAGCGCCATGCCGCGGGAGGCCTTTCGCGGCTTCCTCACCATGGTGACCGACGCGAGACAGGCCGCCTACGGGACGGACGATGTCGCCTACCTTCCGCTGGTCGCGCCGCCACCGGACCGAGCGCTCATGCCACCGGAGGCCTACGCCTTCTACACCCAGGCCCAGCGGACCACCGCGCCCAACTGGCGCAACGAGGTGGCCGTCTCCTCCCTCGAGCACTTCGTCGCCTACGACCCGGCCGGCGCGGTGGAGCTCATCTCGCCCAGTGCCCTCCTGCTGATCGCGGCGGCCGAGGACGCCGTCATCCCGCTGTCGCTGATCGAGGACGCCTACTCCAGGGCGGGCGAGCCCAGACGGCTGTTGACCCTGCCCTGCGGCCACACGGACGTCTACCAGGTCGAACCTCACCGCAACCGGGCCCTCGCCGCCGCCGCCGAGTGGTTCGGAAGCCACCTCTGACCCCGCCGCCTCGGTGCTCTCGCCGCCGCTGTGAACTCACGGAAAGGACCTGCCATGCCGTCGATGCTCATCACGGGCGCCGGCACCGGGATCGGCCTCGCGACGGCGCTGCACGCGGCCCGCAACGGCTACCGCGTCCAGGCCGGCTACCTGCTCCCGGAACACAGGAAGACCCTGCTCACGGCCGCGGAGGCCGAGAACCTCCCGCTTCGCCCGGTCGAGCTCGACGTGACCGACCAGGCCGACGTCGACCGGGTGGTCGCCACCGCGGAGGAGGGCGGCGGCGTCGACGTCCTCGTCAACAACGCCGGCGTCGGCCGCCTGGGGCCCGTGGAGGCGATCGACGACGACACCCTCCGCCTCGTGCTCGAGGTCAACCTTCTCGGGGCGCTGCGGATGACGCGCGCCGTCCTGCCGGGCATGCGGTCACGCCGTGCCGGCTCGATCGTCGTCATGAGCTCGGTCAACGGCCGCATCGTCCTGCCGGCCGGCGGCCCCTACTTCATCTCCAAGCACGCGTTGGAGGCGGCGAGCGAGATGCTCGCCGTCGAGGTCCGCGGCTACGGGATCCGGGTCGCCATCGTGGAGCCGGGCTCCTTCGCCACCGACATCCTCCGGGAGGGTCTCGAGACGGTGACTCCGGCCTCCGGCTCCCCGTACGAGGTGGTCCAGCGCCGCAGCGCGGCCATGGTGGCCCAGGGGATGCGCCACGCCGGGGACCCTGCCGAGGTGGCGCGTGCGGTCCTCGCAGCCGTGGAGTCCCCCCGGCCCGTCCTGCGCCATGTCGTCGGACGGGACGCGGCGATGTTGCTGGCCGCCCGCTCCCGGGTCACGGACGAGCAGTGGGTCGAGTTCGGCGGACTGTCCTCGGACGAGGAGTACGTCGCGGCGATGACCGACCTGATGACGCGGGGTTGACCGCTGTGCACCCGACGTGAACAGATGCGTCCTGCCGGTGGAATCCGTGTGCCGGGCTCGACGAATCCATCGACCGGTGACGCAATGTCGCCGGAGAGCGAGAGGCGGACACCTGTGCGTCATCCCCACATCCTTCTGACGGGTGCGACCGGGTTCGTCGGTGGGGCGATCGCCCGCCGGGCCCGTGAGGCCGGGCACCGCGTGACGGGTCTGGTGCGTTCGCCGGGCCGTGCGTCGGCGTTGACGGACATCGGTGTCGACCTGGTGGTGGGCGACATGACCGAGCCGTCGACCTACCGGGATCTCGTGGGAGGGGTGGACGCGGTGGTCCATGCGGCGCAGCTCAGCTCCCCCGGCCGGCTGACGGCGCGCCGCCTGCAGGACCTGCGCCGCGCGGGCGCCGTGATGACGGGGACGCTGGCGGACGCCTGTCGCGAGCAGGGCAAGCGTTTCGTCCACACGAGCGGGTGCTTCACCTTCGGCGACCACGGGGAGGGGTGGATCACCGAGGCCACCCCCTTCGACCCGTCGCCGCTGGGCGTGGGCCACGCGTCGGAGGTCGCGACGCTGCGCGCGATGCACCAGCAGGGGCTCGACGGCGTGGTGATCTCGCCGGGGTTCGTGTATGGCCCGGGTGGCCTGTTCCGGACCGCCTTCTGGGACCAGGCCGTCGCCGGGCGGCTGCGCTGCATCGGTGCCGGCACCAACTATTGGAGCTGCGTGCACCGAGACGACCTCGCCGCCGCGTACGTCGCGGCTTTGGAGGCGGCCCCGGCAGGGGCGGAGTACATCGTGGTGGACGACGAGCCGCTGATGCTGCGGCAGCTCGTCGACGCGGTCACCGACGAGATGGAGCTCTCTCGGGTCGGCACCATCCCTCCGGTGATCATGGGCCTCATCGTCGGCCGGCCGCTCGTCCGGTCCCTCGTGACGTCTTTCCGGATGCGCAACCACCGGATCCGTGACGACCTCGGCTGGCGTCCGGCCTACCCCACCGTCGCCGACGGTCTGCGGCCCACCGTCGCCCAGCTCCGACGGGACGCCCACGACTGAACGGGCGCCCCCTGACGAGGCCCGGTCACCCGCAGCCGGCGGGCGGCGCCGGGGCCAGGATCATCCGGGCCAGCCGCCGCAGGTTGTCCAGCGGCGGCTCGTCCGGGTGGTCCAGGGCGAGCACGCCGCCCGCGCTGCTGGTGACGATGGGCCGGTACGGCACGACCTCGGTGACCGTCGTGCCGAAGGCCGCCTCGATCTCGTGCCGCACCAGCTCGGCGTCGGCGAACTCGGAGGACATGTTGACGACGAGCAACGGGTCCCGGTCCGTCAGGCGCTGCGTCATCTGGCCGGTCAGGGAGACACCGGACCTCTCCTGGGCGTCCGGCCGGATCACGATCGCCAGGCTGTCCGCCATCGACAGCGACACCAGGGTCTCGGTCGACATCCCGGTCGGCGTGTCGAGGACCACGAGGTCGGGTCGCAGGTGCCGGATGATGCTGGCCACGAGCTCGTCCAGCAGTCCGGCGTCGTAGCCGGTCGCCAGCAGGCCCTGCAGCAGGTCGGCCGACGGTCGCGACGGCGCCAGCCACAGCGCACCGGTTCCCCCCCGCCCGGCCACCTGCCCGGTGCGGTCGTGCAGGGTGTCGGCCGCCGAGCAGTTCCCGACGATGAAGTCGGCGACCGACCCCGTCATGTCCACCGGTGACAGCCCGAAGGACACGTGCTGCGTCGGTGCCTGCAGATCCGTGTCGACGATGCAGACGCGGGCGCCGTCGAGGGCGCACAGCGCGGCCACGTTCGCCGTGACGAACGACTTCCCGGTGCCGCCGGCGTGGGAGTGGACCGTGAACACCGTCGTCATCGCTTGCCGGCCCCGGCGCAGCGGTGCACGGCCATCATGGTGACGTCGTCGAACCGGGGGGCCCGTCCGACGTGGCCCTGCAGGTCCCGGTCGACCCGCTCGATGAGCTCAGCAGCCCCGGTCACGGGCGGGCCGAGGGCGGAGAGCAGACGTGAGTCGCCGAAGAACTCGCCGACCTCGTTCCGGGCCTCGGTCACGCCGTCGGTGTACATGAGCAGGGTGCCTCCTGGCGGCACCGTCGCCTGGCCGATCCGGTAGGTGGCGGTGGGGATGATGCCCACGGCGGGGCCGGTGGGCCACAACTGGGTGAGCGCCCCGTCGGGGGCGCGGAGCAGGGGCGGGTTGTGCCCGCCGTTGATGTAGAGGAGGGCCCCCGTCTCCGGGTCGAGCACGCCGAAGAACAGCGTGGCGAAGTACGCCTGGGCCAGGTGGTTCTCCGTCATGTACTCGTTCGTCGAGACCACGGCGCCCAGCAGCGGTCCGATGCCCGGGGCCGTGGCGCTGCGCCGGGGCGGCCCCGGCTCGTCGGTGTCCATCCACAGCACGGGTCGGCGGACGATGTTCAGCCCGCCGACGTGGCGGGCGCTGTGGCGGACGAGGCTGCGGATCAGGGCCATGAACAGGGCCGAACCCACTCCCTTGTCGCACACGTCGGCGACGACGAAGCCGGTCCGGTGCCCCCCGACGACGGGGAACGCGTCGTAGAAGTCGCCCGCCACCTCCCGGGCGGGCCGGAAGGACACCTCGACCTCGTACCCGGCCAGGCGCGGCAGTTCGGCGGGTAGGAACCCTTGCTGGATCTCCCGTCCGATCTGGAGCTCGCGCTCGTACTGCGCGAGCTGGGTGTTGTCCCCGACGTGGCGCACGAGGTGCTCGACGCGGTCGGCGGTGCACGAGACCAGGCGCCGCAGGAGCACGTCCCGCGAGAACGGGGCGATGAGGTAGTCGAAGCCGGCGTCCACCCAGGCGGCGAGTGACGCCTCCGCACCGGCCGGCGCGAAGGTGACCACCTGAGGTCCGGCGGGACCGTGGCGGCGTCCCATGAGATCGACCGCGTCCACGGCCGCCCCCGCGTCCAGTGCGGCGGGCACCAGCAGGACATGCGCCCCGAGCACGTCCGCCGACACCAGCGCCGCCGCGTCGTCCAGCAGGGAGGCGGCCACGAGCGACACCGTGACGCCGGTTCCCTCCAGGGCGTGGAGCAGCTGCCCGACCTCCGGCCCAGGATCGTGGACGACGAGGACCGAGCAGTGGGCCAGCGGGTGCTCGGCGAGCGGGTCCTCGCCCGCCGGCGTCATGACCCCGCCCCCCGGTCGCCGCCTGGTCCGGTGGCTGCGGTCCCCCCGGCGCCGGGCCGGACACCGAGCGTCACCACGTTGGCGTCCCGGGACCGCTCGTACCGGAAGACGTCGAGCGACTGACTCGCAAGGAAGATCCCCAGCCCGCCCTCCCAGCGCTGCTCCAGCGGGGCGTCGAGGTCGGCCGGGGGCGGGGCCGCCGTGGGGTCGAAGGGCGGCGCCAGGTCCGCCAGCCGCACCCACACGGTGCCGTCGTCGCAGCGGCCGTCGCTCACGGTCAGCGGCCTGACCTCGGCCGGGTGCCCCCGGTAGCCGTGCACCGCGATGTTCGTCGCGAGCTCCTCGACGGCCAGCCGCAGGCGGGCCGCTGCCTCCGCCGGCAGCCCGTGGTGGCGGGCGCGGTCGAGCACGTGCCGGACGACCTGCGTGACGTCCCGGTGCGCGGAGTCGCCGTCGAGCCGGAACTGCTCGTCGTCACCCGGTGCGGGGGCCGTCATCGAGGGCCTCGGGGAGGGTGTCGGCGAAGTAGACGCTGTGGTGGAACCCGGTCATCCGGAGCGTGCTCGCCACCTGCGCGGTCGTGCCGACGAGGATGATGCGCGCCGCGGGGCGCATCCGCTGGCGGGCGGTGACCAGCCCTCGCAGACCGGCCGAGGAGATGTACTCGAGGTCGTTGACGTCGAGGACGAGCCGGTCCGGGGAGATGGCCACCGCGTCGGAGATGCTCTCGCGGAAGAACGGCGCCGACGCGGAGTCGAGACTGCCCGCCAGGGTGATGACCGCGGCGGAACCCTCCTGGCGGACCGTGCTGATGAAGGACATGACGGCTTCCTCTGGTCGAGCGGGCGTCGGGCGGGGCGGCGGTCCGCCGGGCTCCGCGGGTCCGGCGACGAGCACGACGGCGGACCGGGCCGGCAACGTGAGGTGCCCGTCGCCGGACAGGGGACGGGCCCGCCGGTCCGCCGGCGGATCGGCGGCGGTGTCGATCGTCACCGTCCAGCGCAGCCCGTCGGCCGGCGCCGGCACCGTGACCGTGCAGTCGGCCCACTGGGTGTTGAAGGCGACGTAGACGACGTCGGCGTGGTCCGTGCCGGGTGCCGGGGGGCCGCTGTGCATCACGGCGAGGAGGCGGCTGTCCGCCGACCAGTCCGGCTGCCAGGCGGCGGTGCCGTGCCAGGAGACGTCCGGGAACCCGGCGGAGGCGGTCGTCACCGTTCCCGTCGGGAAGGCGGGTCGCCGCAGCACCGGATGGGCCGCCCGCAGCGCGATGCAGGCGATGGTGAAGCGGCGCAGCTCCTCCGAGCGCGGCCCCGGGGTCCAGTCCACCCAGCTGATCTCGTCGTCGTGGCAGTAGGCGTTGTTGTTGCCCCCCTGGGAGCAATGCCACGTAGCTTAAGTTGATCAATGGGTTGAGCTGGTGGTTCTTGGTCGTTCGGCGTGGTGTGAGCGGCTTGGGGGGGTGGGGTGGCACGGTCGCTGGTCGTGGACGTGGGTGT
>JBHJOJ010000147.1:0-11158 GCA_050329835.1 Kineosporiaceae bacterium
CGGCGTAGGAACCTCCATCCTCGGAAGGCCTCGACCCCTACCCCGGCAGCGACGCGCGCCCACCCTGATCAACCCCGCATGATCATCTCCGGGCTACACCGTCATCTGTGAAGAGCCACCAACTCCCTGGACGAGCCGACCACGCTGCACTGGCACGGCCAGCTGCTGCCCGCCGGGGCCGACGGCGGGCCGCACCAGACGGTGGCGCCCGGCGGGACCTGGTCCCCGTCGTGGACGGTCGACCAGCCCGCCGCGACCACCTGGTACCACCCGCACGTCCACGGCACGACGACCGACCAGATCGCGCGGGGGGTGTACGGCCTGCTCCTGGTGGACGACCCGGAGGGTCCCGCCGGGCTGCCGTCGACCTACGGCGTCGACGACGTCCCGGTCATGGTGCAGGACGTCGCCCTCGACGCCGAGGGCCGGCTGACGCCGCCGGCCGCCCTCGTCGCCCCCGCCGGGCCGCTGGGCGACACCCTGCTCGTCAACGGCACCGTCGGGCCGTACCTCGACGTCACGACCGAGCGGGTCCGGCTGCGGCTGCTCAACGCCTCGGCGGCGCGGGTGTACGACTTCGGCTTCGCCGACGACCGGGAGTTCGCCGTCGTCGCCTCGGACGGCGGGCTGCTGCCGGCTCCGGCGCCGAGCACCCGGGTGCGCCTGTCGCCGGGGGAGCGCGCCGAGATCGTCGTCGACGTCGCGCCCGGGGAGCGCACCGTCCTGCGGAGCACGCCGCCCGACCTCGGGCTCAGCGCCCTGACGGGACGGGTGCAGGGTGGGGCGGACTCCTTCGACGTGCTGGAACTCCGGGCGGCGGCCGGACTGGCGGCCTCGCCGGAGCTGCCGGCCGTCCTGGCGCCCGCGCCGGACGTCGACCCCGGCGACGCGGCCCGGACGCGCACCTTCGTCCTGGAGACCCCTCAGATCAACGGCCGGGTGATGGACATGGCCCGGGTGGACGAGGTGGTGACCGCCGGGGAGACCGAGATCTGGCAGGTGACGAACGCCGGTGGGGCGCACAACTTCCACGTCCACGGCGTGCTGTTCCGGGTGCTCGACGTCGACGGCCGGGACCCGGGGCCCCAGCTGTCCGGGTGGAAGGACACCGTGTACCTGGGATCCGGGCAGACCGTGCGCCTGGCGATGCGGTTCGAGGCGGACACCGACCCGGACACCCCGTACCTGTTCCACTGCCACCTGCTGCGCCACCACGACGACGGGATGATGGGGCAGTTCGTCGTCGTCGAGCTCGGGGAGCGGCCCGGGACGGTCGAGCACTCGGCGCACGCACCCGGGTGAGCGGCTGCCTAGACTCGCGGGCGGCCCGGCGACGTCCCGGCCGCCCGCCGGCGGCGACCCGGCGACCACCCCACCCAGGAGGCTCCCTGTGCTGCGCACCCACGAGGCCGGCCGGCTGTCGGCCGGCGACGCCGGCACCACCGTCACCCTGTGCGGGTGGGTGGCCCGCCGGCGGGATCACGGGGGCGTGGCCTTCCTCGACCTGCGGGACGCGTCGGGGATCGTCCAGGTGGTGGTCCGGGACGAGGTGCTCGAGACCTCCGCCGCCCACGACGTGCGGGCGGAGTACTGCCTGCGGGTCGTGGGGGCGGTCCGCCGCCGACCCGCGGGCAGCGAGAACCCGGCGCTGGCCACCGGCGAGGTCGAGGTCGACACCCACGGGCTGGAGGTGCTGAGCGCCGCGGACCCGCTGCCGTTCCAGCTGGACGCCCACACCGAGGCCGGCGAGGAGGTCCGGCTGCGCCACCGGTACCTCGACCTGCGCCGCCCGGGGCCGGCCGCCGCGATGCGGCTGCGCAGCGAGATGAACCGGGTCGCCCGCCACACCCTGCACCGGCACGGCTTCGTCGAGGTCGAGACCCCGACCCTCACCCGCTCCACCCCGGAGGGCGCCCGCGACTTCCTCGTCCCCGCGCGCCTGGTCCCCGGGTCGTGGTACGCGCTGCCGCAGAGCCCGCAGCTGTTCAAGCAGCTGCTCATGGTCGGCGGGCTGGAGCGTTACTACCAGATCGCCCGCTGCTACCGGGACGAGGCGTTCCGCGCCGACCGACAGCCGGAGTTCACCCAGCTCGACCTCGAGATGAGCTTCGTCGAGGCCGACGACGTGATCGCGCTGACCGAGGATCTCGTCCGGGGGCTGTGGTCGCTGGTCGGCGCCGAGGTGTCGACGCCGATCCCGCGGATCACCCACGCCGAGGCGATGGCCCGCTACGGTTCCGACAAGCCGGACCTGCGGTTCGGGCTCGAGCTGGTCGACTGCACGGAGTACTTCGCGGCGACGCCGTTCCGGGTGTTCCAGGCCCCGTACGTCGGGGCGATCGTCATGTCGGGCGGGGCCGACCAGCCGCGGCGCACCCTGGACGCCTGGCAGGAGTGGGCGAAGCAGCGCGGCGCCCGCGGGCTGGCGTACGTCCTCGTCGGGGCGGACGGGGAGCTCGGCGGGCCGGTGGCCAAGAACCTGTCGGACGCGGAGCGGGCGGGGCTGGCGGATCAGGTCGGCGCGAAGCCCGGGGACTGCGTGTTCTTCGGGGCCGGGGCGGCGGGCGACGCCCGGGCCCTGCTGGGCGCGGCCCGCAACGAGATCGCCGAGCGGCTCGGGTTCATCAGGGAGGCCGACGAGGCGGCGGGCGGGAAGGCGTGGTCGTTCGTCTGGGTGGTCGACGCCCCGATGTTCGAGCCCGTCGAGCAGGCGGTCGCCGCGGGGGACGTGGCGGCGGGGTCCGGGGCCTGGACCGCGGTCCACCACCCGTTCACCGCGCCGAAGCCCGAGCACGAGGCGTCGTTCGCGGCAGACCCGGGAGCCGCGCTGTCCGACGCCTACGACATCGTGTGCAACGGCGCCGAGATCGGCGGCGGGTCGATCCGGATCCACCGCCGGGACGTGCAGGAGCGGGTGTTCGAGGTCCTCGGCATCCCGGCCGCCGACGCCGCCGAGAAGTTCGGCTTCCTGCTGGAGGCGTTCCGCTACGGCGCCCCGCCGCACGGCGGCATCGCGTTCGGCTGGGACCGGATCGCCATGCTGCTGTCCGGGTCGGCGTCGCTGCGCGAGGTCATCGCCTTCCCCAAGACCGGCGGCGGGTACGACCCGCTGACCGGTGCCCCTGCGCCGATCACCCCGGAGCAGCGCGCGGAGGCCGGCGTCGACGCCGAACCCGGCGCGCCCGCCGCCGACGGCCCGACCTCGCCCGTGGTCCCGCCGGTCGCTGACACCCCCTGACGGCGACGTCGGACGATCCACCCCGA
Organism: Kineosporiaceae bacterium; assembly: GCA_050329835.1. Lineage (GTDB taxonomy): Bacteria > Actinomycetota > Actinomycetes > Actinomycetales > JBBAYJ01 > JANNOG01. The sequence continues at coordinate 3,265 of JBHJOJ010000147.1, forward strand.
CAAGCCGGGAAGTCGTGCGATGCGTGGACGTCGAGGGCGGTGAACCCCCTCACGGAGATTAGGGTAGTTCTCCGGAGAGCGTCGCTGTGGCCGTCGTCGCTCTCCGGGAGCCTGAGACGTCCGTCGCCCGGTGACGGAATCGAACGACAAGCGGGGGCCCATGGAGGATCTCAAGACCATTGGACGGGTGACGGGCGTGTGCTTTCTCGCCCTCGCCGTCCTCGGCATGTTCGGCGTCCTGGTCATCAGTCCGGTGTTGGTCGACGACGTCGGCTTGTTCCGGAGGCCGACCGATCTCACCGACCGGGCGGCCCTCGCCCGGGTCGTTATCCTCCTGCTCGGCATCGTGGCTGCTCAGGCGCTCACTGCGGTCTGGTTCTACCGCTTGCTCCACGGTGCCGGTGCGCCCTGGGCCGGGTTCGTCGTGGCGGTGTTCGGTGTCATGACCGCTGCGGCCGTCATGACGAGCGCCACCTTCATGGGCGTCGCGGCGGAGACCTTGGTCCATGCACCGGGCGAGGCGGCCGGGACGGTCGGCTTGCTGTACCTGCTCGGCGCGAACAGCTGGTCCCTGGGCGGGCTGTTCTTCGGGTTGCAGCTCATCCCCATGGGGTGGGCCGCCCTGGCCACGAGGCGGTTCCCGCCGGCGCTCGGCTGGGTCGTCGTCGTCGGCGGCGCCTGTCACGTCGCCAGCGGTGTCCTCGCCGTGGGGCTCGCGGATCCGCCGGCTCGTGTGGTCGACGGGCTGACCGTCCCGGGGATCGTCGGGGCGTTCTGGATGATCGCCTATCTGCTCGTGCGCGGGGTCCGCTCGGAGCTGCTCAGCCGCACACCAGACGGACGAAACTAGCGCCTGGCGCAGCAGGCCGTAGCCCAGCTGAAGCTGACAGTTGGGCCTGGAGGCCGTCCTCACACGGGAGTAGGCAGTCGTCGACCCGACCGCCTGACCGGGGCACCGGCTCCGATCACCCCGAGCAGCCTGCCGAGGCGGGGTCGACGCCGAGTTCGACGAGCCCGGCGGTGACCCCGCCGACAGCCCGGCCTCGGTGTGGTGCCGACTCCCACTCGTTGCGGGGTGCAACTTGCGTCGTGCAACGGTTCGAGGAGAGACGACCTGGCCCGGGACGGCAGCAGGGCTCGGGGGGCGTCTCGTCCCGCTGACCGGCGCCCCCGCGCCGATCACCCCGGAGCAGCGCGCGGAGGCCGGGGTCGACGCCGAACTCCGGTCCCTGACGCTCAGGCGGGGTGCGGGTCCGGCTCGACGCACAGTGCCCCCGCAGTTCCGCCGTTCGGCCGCTGTGGAGCGCTCGGCGCCAGGCCGATGTCGTCCGCGTGGCGGCCATCCAGGGACGGGCGGCGCCCCGGGGCGGCGGTGCGCTCGACGCCGTCCGCCGCCTCCCGGGCCGGGTGTTCCCGACCGACGACGGCGTGCTGCTGGCGATGGCGATGTTCGCCGTGCTCAGCTGGCCGCTCGCCCTCGTCGTCCCCCTCCACAGCGGCCGGCAGGGATCGGCCGAGCCGACGGGCGCCGCCGCCTTCGCGGCCCTGATGGCGGCGACCGGCCTGGTGTGCGTCGCGCTGCGACGCCGTCTCGACCGGGCGGTGCTGCCGGTCGTCCTCCTCCTCGACCTGGGCTTCACGGTGTACGGGCTGGCCGAGCGGGAGGCGGAGTGGGTCCGGCTGGTGCCGATCTTCTACGTCCTCGTCACCGTGCTGTGCGCGCTGCGCCTGCCCTCGGCCGCCGTGGCGGGGCAGGTCGTCTTCGGGGTGCTGGCCACGGCGCTGCTGTTCGTCCACAGCGGCACCGTCTACCTCACGAGCCTGGCGGCCTCGGCGGGCGTGGCGGCGGCCCTCGTCACGACGGGCTGGAGCATCGTCCACCTGCGCAGCCGGCTCCTCGCCGCGCTGGCCGCCGCGGAGCGGGTCGCCGAGCGCGACCCGCTCACCGACGTGCTCAACCGCCGCGGGCTGCAGCGCCGCCTCCCCGAGCTCCTGGGCCGGGCCCGTCGGGAGGGCCGCCCCGTCGCCGTCATGGTGGCCGACCTCGACCACTTCAAGCGGGTCAACGACACGCACGGCCACGCGACCGGCGACGCGGTGCTCGTCGCCACGGCGGTCGGGCTGCGCCGCGGCCTGCGTGCCGACGACCTCGTCGCCAGGTTGGGGGGTGAGGAGTTCGTCATCGCGCTGGTCCTCGAGGGAACCACCGTCGCCGAGGTGGCCGAGCGCCTCCGGCTCGCGGTCAACACCGCGAACGGCGCCCTGGGGGTCACCGTGAGCATCGGTGCCACGGCGTGCCCGGCCGCGCCGGCCACCGCGGACGAGCTGTCCTGGTTCCTCGACCTGGTGGACGAGGCCGACGGGCTCCTCTACCGGGCGAAGCGAGAAGGGCGCGACCGGGTCGCCGTGCCGCCGGCAGGCCCTTCCGTCCTCGCCGCACCGACCCGATGACCGGGCCGTAGGGCCGGACCGGCGACCTCGCCGCCACGTCACAGACCGGGTCCCGGCTCGTCACGCCGGCGAAACGAGCGGCGAGCAGCCTGGAGGCATGCGCGTCGACGTCCACTACTACGGCGGCGTCCCCATGTCCGACGCCGGGGCCGGCCCTCCGGCGCCGACCGATCGCCGGTACGGCAACGACGCGGTCGTCGCGGGGTACCGCAACCTCGTCCACTGGGCCGGCACGGCGGACCGGCTCGGTTATCACACGATGTGGCTCACCGAGCACCACTTCCAGTACGAGGGCTACGAGGTCACGCCCAACCTCGTGCTGTTCGGCGTCCACCTGGCCGCCGTGACCGAGCGGCTGCACGCCGGGCAGATGTTCAACGTGGTGCCGCAGTGGCACCCGCTGCGCCTGGCCGAGGACATCGCGATGGCGGACGTCCTCACCCGCGGCCGGCTGGAGGTGGGCATCGGCCGGGGCACGGTGCCCCGGGAGGCGCGCAGCCTCGGCAGCGTCGTGGCCTCCGGCGACAACGAGATGAGCCGCGCCGACAACGAGACCAACTGGGAGCTGTTCGCCGAGGGCCTGGAGGTCATGCGCCTGGCCTGGCGGAACGAGCGGTTCTCGTTCTCGGGCAAGCACCACGTGTTCCCGCCGCCCGGCATCCCGGACCGCGGCAGCACCGTCACCGAGCTCACCCTGGTCCCGCGCCCGACCCGCGAGATCCCGCTCGTCATGCCCATCAGCCCCGGCCGCACCGCGGAGTTCGCCGCCGCCCACGACATCGGCGGCGTCGTGGCCCTCGGCAGCCCGACGGCCACCAGGCGGTTGTGGGACTCCTACGCCGAGGCCGCCGAGCGCCACGGCCGGTCGCTCGCACCGGGGGAGCGGCGCGTCCTCAACATCCACGTCCACGCGGCCCGCACCCGCGAGCAGGCGATGGCGGAGGCCCGGCCCGGCCACGACGAGTTCTGCAAGTTCCTGTCGCCGTACGGCCGGTTCCGCGCCTACCTGGCGCCGGGCGAGCGGGCGCCCCGGCCCTTCACCCACCGCCCGACGCTCGAGGAGTCGATGGAGCTGCGGGTGATGGCGATCGGGTCGGTCGACGACGTCGTCGACACCCTCGGCGAGTACCGGGAGCTGCTCGACCTGCAGCACCTCGTGCTCTTCCCGGACCTGCCCGGGCACACCCGGGAGTCCATGGACGACCAGCTCCACCTCGTCGCCGAGGAGGTCCTGCCCCGCCTCGGCATCACCCTGCCCGCAGCGCCGTGACCACCCCCTCCGTGGCCACGGTCACCGTGCCCGCTCCCACCCTCGCCGCCTGCCCGAAGGAGATGACGTACGGGCCCTGCGGCGGGGTCGCCCCGGACGGCGGGTGCGAGACCGGGGCCGGGCGGTGCGCCTTCCTCGACCTGTCGCTGCCCCGGTGGTCCGGCGGGGCCGCCCCGGAGCCCGCCGACGCCTTCGCCGGGATGCGCCGACCCCTCGTCATCGCCGACCTGCCGGCCCGGGCGCTCGACCTGGCGTCGTTGCGGGAGTGCGCCGCCGCGGTCGCCGGGACGGTCGACGCCGTCCTCCTCGGCGACCACGGCGGCGAACGGGTGCAGTTCCCACCCGCGCTGCGGGCCCACTGGGTGCAGGCCCAGGGGGTCCGGGCATGGGCCGGCCTGAACTGCCGGGACCGGAACCGGGTGGCACTGGAGGGTGAGCTCGCGGGCCTCGCGGAGGTCGGGGTGGCCGGCGTCCACTGCGTCACCGGGGACCACACCAGCCTCGGGCACCGGCCGGACGCCCGCGGGGTGTTCGACCTCGACTCGACCCGCCTGGCGGCGCTCGCCTCGGCGATGGGGCTGCCGGTGTCCGTGGCCGAGAACCCCGGGGCGCCGCCGGTGGAGCGCCGCCCGGCCAGGCTGGCCGAGAAGGTCCGCGCCGGCGCGACGGCCTGCTTCGTCAATCACACCGCCGGTGCCGCGGCGGTCGGGGCCTTCACGGCGGCGGCCGCCGCCGAGGGCGCCGGCGTGCCGTTCGTCGCCTGCGTGCCGATCGTCCTCGACGAGGCCACCGCCGGGGTGCTCCGTTCCTTCACCGGCCTGCACCTGCCCCCCGGCTACGTCGAGGGGGTCCTGGCCGCCCGGGACCCGCTGCGCGCCGGCGTCGACGCCGCGATCGCACTGTCGCGGGCGCTGCTGGAGGTGCCGGGGGTCCGCGGCGTCAACCTCTCCGGCGGCGGCGGCCCCGGCTCCGCCCTGGCCCCGGGCACGGTGGCCTCGGCACTGGCGACCGTCGCCCGGGCCCTGCGGTGAGGTCCCGGTGAGGTCCCGCCCGGAGCCCGGCGCGGGACGGCGGGGGACGGCGGGGGACGGCGTGACCCTCCTGCGGGGGGCCCTCGTCGACGGCGTCCCGGTCGACGTCACCGTGGACTCCGGGACCGGCACCGTCAGCGACGTGGGGCCCGCCGGCGCGGCCGCCCCGGCCCCCGGGGAGCCGGTCGAGGAGCTGCACGGCTACCTGCTGCTCCCGGCGCCCGCCGAACCGCACGCCCACCTCGACAAGGCCTTCCTCGCCCACCGGGCGCCGAACCGGACCGGCGACCTGGCGGGTGCCGTCGAGGCGATGCTCACCGTGCTCCCGTCCGTCACGCCCGACGACCTCCGGCGGCGGTCCCGGGCGGCGGCCCTGGACGCCCTCGCGCACGGCGCGACGGCGGTGCGCAGCCACGCCGACGTCGGGGTGCACGCCGGGCTGCGGCACGTCGAGGCACTCATCGAGCTGCGCGACGACCTGCGGGACGTCCTCACCCTGCAGGTGGTCGCGCTCGCCGCAGCCCCGCTCACCGGCTCCGAGGGCACGGCGAACGCCCGCCTGCTGCACGCCGCCCTGGCCGCCGGCGCGGATGCCGCCGGCGGCTGCCCGCACCTCGATCCCGACCCGGCGGCCTGCGTCGAGACGGTGCTCGACGCGGCCGAGGCCGCAGGCGTCCCCGTCGACCTCCACGCCGACGAGACCACCGACCCGGCGTCGCGCGACCTCGACGTCCTGGCGGCGGCGGTCACCCGGCGCGCCTTCCGGCACGGGGCGACCGCCGGCCACTGCGTGAGCCTGGGCCAACGCTCGCCCAGGGCGGCGGCGGCCACAGCCCGCGCGGTCGCCGCCGCGGGCGTCGCCGTCGTCGCCCTGCCGCAGACGAACCTCTACCTCCAGGGCCGCGACCGTCCGAGCGCGGCGCCCCGGGGCCTCACCGCCGTCCGGGCCCTGCTGGACGCCGGGGTCACCGTCGCCGCCGGGGGCGACAACGTCCAGGACCCCTTCAACCCGCTCGGGCGCGGGGACCCGCTGGAGGCGGCGGCCCTGCTGGTGGCCGCCGGCCACCTGCAGCCCGCCGAGGCCTACCGCGCGGTGAGCGACGGCGCCCGGCGAGCCATGGGGCTGGCCCCGGTGGCCGTGGCCGCGGGGTGCCCGGCGGACCTGCTGGCCGTCCGGGCCGGCTCGGTCGCCGAGGCCCTGGCCACCCTCACCCCCGACCGGGTCGTGGTCAGGCGCGGCCGGGTGGTGGCCCGGACCCGGGTCACCCGGGAGTGGCGGCAGATGACGGCGGTGTGACGCGGTTCCGACGATCCGGCCCCGCGGACACGAACTCGACACGAACTCTTCACACCTCGGCGACCGGGGGGCACGGCCCGGCCGCCACAGTGAGCCCGTGGCGACGCATTCCGTGACGCCGGCTCCCACGACGGCCGGCGACCCGCCGGAGGCGCCCGCGCGGCTGCGCTTCCGCGGGGTCGAGAAGGCGTTCGGCGACGGCACCGTCGCGCTCAGCGGCGTCGACCTCGATGTCGACCGCGGCGACCTGGTCACGGTGGTGGGTCCGTCCGGCTGCGGCAAGAGCACCCTGCTGCGGCTGGCGTCGGGCCTGGAGCAGGCCACCGGCGGCAGCGTCGAGGTGCCCGCGAGCCGGGTGGGGTACGTCTTCCAGGACGCCACCCTGCTGCCCTGGCGGACCGTCCGCCGCAACGTCGAGCTGCTGGCCGAGCTCCACGGTGTCCGGCGGCGCGAGCGCGCCGCGGCCGCCCGGGCGGCGATCGACCTGGTGGGGCTCACGGGCTTCGAGGAGCACCTGCCCCGGGCCCTGTCGGGCGGGATGCGGATGCGGGCGTCCCTCGCCCGGTCGCTGGTCCTCGACCCCGACCTGTTCCTGTTCGACGAGCCGTTCGGCGCCCTCGACGAGATCACCCGGGAGCGGCTGAACGACGAGCTGCTGCGGCTGTTCGCGGCCCGCCGGTTCGCCGCCCTGTTCATCACCCACTCGGTGAGCGAGGCGGTGTACCTGTCGACGCGGGTCCTCGTCATGAGCGGGCGGCCCGGCCGGATCGTCGCCGGGCACGAGGTGCCCTTCCCGTACCCCCGGGACCCGTCGCTGCGCTTCACCCCGGAGTTCGCCCGCCTGTGCGGGGTGGTCTCGGCCGCCCTGCGGCTGGGGCACTCGTGACCGCCGCCGCGGTGCCGGGGGCGGGCCCGGCCGCCGACGCCGCGATGCCGGCCGGACCCGCGCCCGGCGGCGAGCGGTGGCGTGCGGTCGTGCCGCCCGCCGCCGTCGCCCTGCTGTTCGTGGGGCTCTGGTACGGGATCTCCTACCTCGCGTTCCCCGACCCGGTCCGGCGCGCCGTCCTGCTGCCTCCGCCGCACCAGGTGGTCGAGGGGGCCTTCCTCGAACCCGCGACCGCCGCCGAGCTCCTCGGCTCGCTGTGGCTGACGACCCAGGTGGCCCTGGTCGGCCTGGGCGTCGCCATCGCCCTGGGGATGTCGACCGCGATCCTCATGAGCCAGGCGCGCTGGCTGGAGCGGTCGCTGTTCCCCTACGCCGTGATCCTCCAGACCATCCCCATTCTCGCCCTGGTGCCGCTGCTGGGATTCTGGTTCGGCTTCGGTTTCACCGCCCGGGTCATCGTGTGCGTGCTCATCGCCCTCTTCCCGATCATCGCCAACACCCTGTTCGGGCTCCGCTCCGCCGACCCCGGCATGCACGACCTCTTCCCCCTGCACGGCGCGAGCCGGTGGACCCGGCTGGTGCGGCTCCAGCTGCCCGCGGCCCTGCCGGCCACGTTCGCCGGCCTGCGGATCGCGGCCGGGCTGTCCGTCATCGGCGCCGTCGTCGGCGACTTCTTCTTCGCCCAGGGCCGGCCCGGCATCGGCCGCCTCATCGAGGTCTACCGGTCCCGGCTGCTCATCGAGGAGATGTTCGGGGCCATCCTCCTGGCCTCGGCGCTGGGGGTCGTCGTCTTCCTGCTCTTCGGCTGGATCGCCCGCCGGGCCGTCGGCTCCTGGCACGACGTCGGCTCGTCCGGACCCTGACCGCTCCGCGCCCCGCCCGTCCCGCGCCGCGCCGCGCCGCGCAACCCCGCCCCGCCCACCCACGTCGCCCACCCGAGGAGACCGCCATGCGACCCG
>JBHJOJ010000148.1:0-5400 GCA_050329835.1 Kineosporiaceae bacterium
CGACCGGGCCGAAGACCTCCTCCCGGCACACCCGCGACGACAGGTCCGGTTCGAGGACGACGGTCGGCCGCACGACCCACCCGTCCCCGAGCCCGCCGGTCACCACGTCCGCACCGGTCACCTCCAGTTCGTCCACGAAACCGCGGACCTTCTTGTAGTGCTCTTCGGAGGCCAGCGGTCCCAGCTGGGTGTCGACCTGCTTGGGATCACCGATCCGCAGGGACTCCGCCCGGGCGACGAACGCCTCGACGAACGCGGGCAGGATCCCCCGCTGGACGAACAGGCGGGAGCCGGCCAGGCACACCTGCCCGGCGTTCGTGAAGATCGCCCTGATCGACCAGTCGACAGCATTGTGGGGATCGGCGTCGTCGAACACGACGTTGGCCCCCTTGCCGCCCAGCTCGAGGCTGACGGGGACGAGGTTCGCCGCCGCCGCCCGCGCGATCACGCGCCCCGTCCCCGACTCGCCCGTGAAGGTGATCCGGTCGACGGCGGGGTTCGCGGTGAGCGCCGACCCCACGGAGTCCGGGCCGAAGCCGTGGACGACGTTGAGCACCCCGGGCGGGAACCCGGCCTCCAGGGCCAGGCGGGCGAGGATCGTGCCCGAGTGCGGGGTGTCCTCGGCGGGCTTCAGCACCACCGTGTTGCCCCACGCCAGCGCCGGCGCCACCTTCCACGACTCGAGCATCAGCGGGAAGTTCCACGGCGCGATGGCGACCACGACCCCGGCCGGGTCGAAGCGGGAGTACGCGTGGTGGCCGGTGTCCATCGGGTACACCTCGCCCGTCGCCAAGCGGGCGTGGTCGGCGAAGAAGCGGAAGTTCTGCGCGGTCCGGGGGACGTCCTTGCCCTGGGTGTCGCTGATCGGCTTGCCCATGTCGACGGTGTCCGCCATGCCGAGCTCGGTGGCGTGCGACTCCACGAGGTCGGCGAGGCGGTGCAGCAGCCGGCCGCGCTCGGCCGCGCCCATCCGCGGCCACGGGCCGTCGTCGAACGCCGTCCGGGCCGCGGCGACGGCCCGCTCGGCGTCCTCCACCCCGCCGAGGGCGACGTCGGCGTAGGGCTGCCGGGTCCACGGGTCGACGGTCGGGAACGTCTCTCCCGAGAGCGCGTCGACCTCCTCGCCGGCGATGACGTGGCGGATGAGCCGGCCCATCAGCGGGCTCCCGTCGCAGCGAGGTCGCGCTCGGCGGCCAGCTGGATCGCGATGTCGATGAGCATGTCCTCCTGGCCGCCGACGTAGCCCGCCTCGCCTGCGCGCTGGAGGATCTCGTGGGCAGGCACGCCGTAGCGCTCGCCCGCGTGCTCGGCGTGCAGCAGGAACGACGAGTACACGCCCGCCCAGCCCTGCACGATCGCGGTGCGGTCCGCCTTCGGCCAGCGCGGCAGGTAGGGGCGCACGACCTCCTCGGCGGCGTCGAGGACGCCCCCGACGTCGACCCCGGTCGCCACGCCCAGGTGGTCGAAGGTGGCGGCGAGGACCTCGGTCGGGGAGTTCCCGGCGCCGGCACCCAGCGCGCACAGCGACCCGTCGATCTGCCGGGCACCGGACTGGAAGGCGAGGACGGAGTTCGCGACCCCGAGCGACAGGTTCTGGTGGCCGTGGAACCCGACCTGGGCCTGGTGCCCGATCTCGGCGTGGACCGCGTCGATCCGCTCCTTGGCCTCGGTCATGACGAGCGCCCCGGCCGAGTCGACGCAGTAGACGCACTCCGCCCCGGCGTCCACCATGATCCGGGCCTGGGCCGCCAGGGTGGCCGGCGCGGCGCGGTGGCTCATCATGAGGAAGCCCACCGTCTCCATCCCGAGCGAGCGGGCCAGCCCGAAGTGCTGGACGGAGACGTCGGCCTCGGTGCAGTGCGTCGCGATCCGGGCGACGGACGCGCCGGCCTCGCGGGCCCGCCGCAGGTCCTTCATCGTCCCGATCCCGGGCACGAGGAGGATGGCGATCCTGGCCTGCCGCGCCTCCTGGACGGCCGCCGCCACCAGGTCGACGTCGTCGACGAGGGAGAACCCGTAGTTGAACGAGGACCCGCCGATCCCGTCGCCGTGGGAGACCTCGATGACCTCCACCCCGGCGCCGTCGAGGGCCGAGACGGTCGCGCGGACCTGCTCGTGCGTGAACTGGTGGGACATGGCGTGGGAGCCGTCGCGCAGGGTCGTGTCGGTGATGCGGACGGGCCGGTCGGTGCCGGGCATCAGGCACTCACCTCGTGGGTGGGGCTGGGGGCGTCGTGGCGGTGGGCGGCGAGATCGCGCGCGAGGAGGCGCCGGGCCATGAGGTCGCCGATCCGGGCGGCCGCCGCCGTCATGATGTCGAGGTTCCCCGCGTACTCGGGCAGGTAGTCACCGGCGCCCCTGACCTCGAGGAACACGGTCACCCGCCCGTTGCCGCCCCACCGCTCCCGCGGCTCGTCGTACTGGGGGGCCGCGCGCAGGGTGTAGCCGGGGACGTACTCCTGGACCTCGGCGACGCGCCGCTCGACGGCGGCGGTGACGGCGTCGGTGTCCGTGCCGGCCGGGATGGCGCAGTAGACGGTGTCCCGCATGATCATCGGTGGTTCGACCGGGTTGAGGACGATGATCGCCTTGCCGCGGTCGGCGCCGCCGAGCTCGCTGACCGCCCGCCCCGTCGTGTGGGTGAACTCGTCGATGTTGGCGCGGGTGCCGGGGCCCGCCGACTTCGAGGCGACGGACGCGACGATCTCGGCGTAGGCGACCGGGACCACGGACGAGACCGCGTGGACGATCGGGACGGTGGCCTGCGCCCCGCAGCTGATCATGTTGACGTTGCCGGCGTCCTGGTGCTCGTCGTAGTTGACGGGCGGGCAGACCAGCGGGCCGACGGCAGCGGGGGTGAGGTCGACGGCCGTGATGCCCGCCTCCCGCAGCGGCCCGGCGGCGCGGATGTGCGCCTTGGCGGACGTCGCGTCGAAGACGATCCGCGGCAGCGGGTCCTGCCGGAGCAGCCAGTCGAGCCCGCCGGACGACGCCTCGATGCCGAGGGCGCGCGCCCGGGCCAGGCCGTCCGACTCGACGATCCCGACCATGTACCGGACGTCGAGGACGTCGCTGCGGCGCAGCTTCGCCAGCAGGTCGGTGCCGATGTTGCCGGGCCCGATGATGGCCGCGAGCACCCTGCCCGACCCGGCGCCCGACCCGTTGCCGTCGCTCATGCGGACCCACCCCAGACGGGGATGTCGTCGGTCTCGGGCACGTGGACCTCCGTCACCCGGTTGCGGTAGGCCACCGACGCGGTCCGGCCGCCGGGCCGGATCCGGACGACGACCTCCTCGACGTTGTGGGGCTCGCCCGGGTCGTAACCGTGAGCCCACGTCGCGAAGGCCCGGATGGGGCCGGAGTGGGTCGCCGCGATGATGCGCGCCCCCGGGGACTCGGCGACGACCCGGTTGAAGGCGATCCAGAACCGCCGCACGCACGCCTGCGGCGACTCGAAGTACATCATCGGGATGCCCAGCCAGTGCTGGATGGGATCGGCGCCCCCGAGCTGGATCCGCCAGAAGCGGTCGATCTCGACCAGCCATCGCGGCCGGTCCCCGATCGCCATCCGCTCGAGCTTCTCCATCATCGCCTGGTACTGCCGGAACGCCGACGTCACGTCGCGCGCGCCGTCCGGCGTCCAGACCTGGAAGTTCTTGAGTTCCTCGACGGGCTCGGGGGCGGAGACGTCGGAGTCGCGGCCGAACTGGCGCAGGCCGTCCAGCAGTCCCCGGTGGATCTGTTCGGCGGTCTGCCGGGCGCGGTTGGTTGGCGCGTGGACGATCCGCATCCGGGGCCAGTGCCGCAGGGTCTTGGCGAGGGAGTGGCCCCGCTGGTGCGCCTGCCACCCGCCCATCGGGGTGAGGCCGGCGTCGGTCGAGTACCCCTGCGTGATGCCGTGCCGGATGATCCGGATCTCGCTGATGTAGGTGTCCGGCTCGCGCCGCTCCTCGGGGATGATCTCGTGGCTGCGGGTGACGGCGGCGTAGTCGGGGGTGAACCGCTCGCCGTCGACCTCGAGGACCGCGGACCGCTCGGGAGAGCCGGCGGTCGTGGCCTGCCGCTCGCGGAAGCGCCGCAGGTAGAGGGGCGCTGCGGAGTCGGCCGCAGCCTGGTCGGCGTCGGCCGACGCCCCGTCCGCGCCGGCCTGGGTCGCGCCGCGGCGCGCCGTGTACCGGGACAGGTAGAGCGGCGCGTCCGTCCGGTCGGTGCGGCGCCAGACCGGGGTGTCGGTGCTCACGAGTGCACCGTGAAGAAGCGTTCGTTGACCTGGCGGGCGTAGTAGAACATCGCCTGCCCCATCTCCTCCTCGGTCCACGTGATGGGCTCGAAGTCGGGGTCCACCCAGTACCCGCCGGTGAACACCTCGTTGCGGTTCCCGACCGGGTCGAAGAAGTACATCGTGTAGCCGCGGGTGACACCGTGCCGGGTGGGCGCGACGTCGATGGTGACGCCGTTGTACGCCAGTGCGTCGGCGGCCTCGCGCACGGCGTTCCAGTCGTCCAGCCAGAAGGCGAAGTGGTGCAGCGCCCCGTTCGGGCCGGTGACAATGGCGATGTCGTGGGGGGTGTGCGAGCGTTCCAGCCAGGTCGCCAGCTGGTGGCCGTCGTTCGCGATGATCTGCTCGGTCAACCGGAACTCGAGCAGGTCCATGAAGAAGCGGGTCGTCTCCTCGACGTCCTCGGCCATGATGAACAGGTGATCCAGGCGCGGCGGGGCGATCCCCACCAGGTTCCCCGGCCGCGGCAGCGGGTTGAACAGCGGCAGCATGTTGCCGACCTTCTGCATCCCCCACACGAGTTCCACCAGGTGACCGGACGGTGAGTCGAACCGGATCGCCTCGCCCCAGCCGGGCCCGAGCTCGCCGGCGGCGTAGCGCTTGACGGCCACCCCCGCGGCCTCCAGTTTCGTCGTGAAATAGTCGAGGTCCTCGCGCTCCGCCAGTTTGAAGCTCATGTGGTCCAGCCCGTACGTCGGCGCCTGCCGCAGCACGACGGAGTGGTGCTCGTGCTCGTCCCAGCACTTGAGGAAGACCCGGCCTTCCTCGTGCGCGGTCTCGATCAGCCCCACGACCTCGGTGTAGTAGGCGGTGCACAGTTCGAGGTCGGGGACCCGGATCTCGACGTGCTGCAGGCGCAGGATGCGATCACTCATGCCGGTCCCGGTCCTCACGTGTGCAGGCGCAGGAAGCGCTGGCTGACGACGTTCTCGTAGTAGAAGAGGCCCCGGCCGAACTGCTCCTCGGTCCAGGTGATCATCGGGAAGTCGGGGTCGGGGCGGTACCCAATGCCACGTAGCTTAAGTTGATCAATGGGTTGAGCTGGTGGTTCTTGGTCGTTCGGCGTGGTGTGAGCGGCTTGGGGGGGTGGGGTGGCACGGTCGCTGGTCGTGGACGTGGGT
>JBHJOJ010000149.1:0-12578 GCA_050329835.1 Kineosporiaceae bacterium
TCGCCGTCCTCGCCGTCCTCGCCGTCCTCGCCGTCCTCGCCGTCCTCGCCGTCCTCGCCGTCCTCGCCGTCCTCGCCGTCCTCGCCGTCAGGTGAGCACGGGCTGCTGATCCGCCGGAACCGGCGCACCGGCGAGCTGGCGTACTACCGCACCTACAGCCCCCACCCGGTCCCCCTGACCCGCCTCGTCCAGGTGGCCGGCACCCGCTGGCGCATCGAGGAGTCCTTCCAGTCCGGCAAGGACCTCACCGGCCTGGACCAACACCAGGTCCGCACCTGGACCTCCTGGCACCGCTGGACCGCCCTGGCCATGCTCGCCCACGCCTACCTCTCGATCATGACCGCCGACCAGCCCCGACCAGCCACCCACCACCCCACCGCAGACGACCTCGTCCCCCTGACCCGCCAAGAGATCCGCCGCCTCTTCACCAGCATGATCACTGACACGACCACCAGGATCATCCGTGACCTCCGTCAGGTCCTGGCCTGGTCCCACTGGCGCCGACGACACCAAGCCCGCGCCCGCACCGCTCACTACGACCGCCGAGCACGACAAGACCAATGATCACGATCTACGGCTGGAGTACTAGTTGAGCTCGTCGTCACGGATGAGTTAGATCAGCTGCTGGCGTCCATCGACGCCGACCTGGTCCAGCGCGTCGCGCTGCGGCCGGCCGACGCGCCTGACCGCCTCGCGCTCCTGGTGTCTCGGGTCGTTGCCCGGATCGTGGCGACGCTGGACGAAACGTCGCGACCACGCGACGGCGCAGCGATTGTCGGTGAGCTGGTCGCTCAGCTGCACGCCGCGGCACCGAAGGCGGGGTCGCGGACCTGGCGCCGGTCGCCGCAGCTGAGGTTTTCCGTGCTGTCATGACGCGCCGCCCGGACGGCACGCCCGAGCCCATCGCGGCGCCCCTGATCCCGTTGTTGGACACGACGCTGCTGACGAACTCGCCGGGGGAGCCGGGCGTCGGCCACCAGGTCGCGACCGAGATCGACAGTTCCGACCGCATCGACGTCCTCATGGCGTTCGTTCGCCGCAGCGGCATCCGCCCCTTCGAGGACGGGCTGGGCGTGCACTGCAGGCGCGGTCGGCCGCTCCGAGTCCTCACGACCACCTACACCGGGTCGACCGAGCGAGCCGCTCTCGACGCCCCTGTCCGTCTCGGCGCCCACGTCCGCGTCTCCTACGACACGACGACGACCCGGCTGCACGCGAAGTCGTGGCTGTTCCACCGCGACGCTCGGCTGTCCGGTGTCGACTTCTCGACCGCCTACATCGGCTCCTCGAACCTCACCCACTCCGCCCAGGTCAATGGCCTGGAGTGGAACGTCCGGATCTCCGGTGCCCGCAACCCGGATGTGCTCGCCAAGATAGCAGCCGTCTTCGACGCGTACTGGGAGAGCGGCGACTTCCTCGACTACGACCCCGACGAGTTCGACCGCGCCATCGTCGCGGGCAGCGCCCCGGCCGCCGCCTTCGCCCTCAGCCCCGTCGAGATCACCTTGCGGCCCTTCCAGGAACGGATGCTGGAACGCATCGAGGTGGCGCGCGCAGCCGGGCGGCACCGCAACCTGCTGGTCGCCGCGACAGGCACCGGCAAGACCGTCATAGCCGCCGTCAATTACGCCCGACTGCGGCCGACCATGCCGTCGGACCGGTTGCTATTCGTGGCCCACCGCGAGGAGTTGCTGATCCAGGCGCAAGCGACGTTCCGCCACGCCCTGCGGGACGGGGCCTTCGGAGAACTGTGGGTTGGCGGGCGCCGCCCGACCCGGTTTGAGCACGTCTTCGCGTCGATCCAGGCCCTGGCGGCGAACGGCCTCGGACACCTGGACCCCGGGCACTTCGACGTGGTCATCATCGACGAGTTCCACCACACCGCCGCCCCGACCTCCCGGTCGCTGCTCGACCGGGTCCAGCCCCGCGAACTGATCGGCCTCACCGCGACACCCGAGCGCATCGACGCCCTGCCCATTCTCGACTGGTTCGACGGGCGCATCACCGCCGAGCTGCGGTTGTGGGACGCCGTCGACCAGCACTACCTCACGCCGTTCGCCTACTACGGCATCGCCGACGGGGTCGACCTGTCCGAGGTGCCTTGGCAACGGGGACGCGGCTACGACACCGAGGCCCTCACCGCCGTCTACACCTCCGATGACGCGTGGGCCCGGCAGGTGCTGCTGGAGCTTGTCGACCACGTCGGGGACCTCCGCGCCGTGCGCGTCCTCGGGTCCTGCGTGAGCGTCTCCCACGCCCGGTTCATCGCCCGGAGATTCCGGGACGCCGGCGTCGCCGCCGTCGCGGTGACCGGCGAGACCTCGCCCGCCGAGCGGGAGGCCGCGCTCAAGGACCTCGAAGCCGGGCGGATCCAGGTGGTCTTCAGCGCGACCTGTTCAACGAGGGCGTCGACGTCCCCACCGTCGACACGCTGCTCCTGCTGCGCCCGACCGACAGCCCGGTGCTGTTCCTCCAGCAGCTCGGCCGCGGTCTGCGCCGCGCGCCGGGCAAGTCCGTGTGCACCGTCCTCGACTTCGTCGCCAACCATCGCCGCGAGTTCCGCTTCGACCGCATCTACCGGGCCCTGTTCGCCGGCACGCGCGCCGAGCTGCAGCGCACGGTCCGCGACGGGTTCCCGTTCCTGCCGTCGGGGTGCTCGTTCCAGCTGGACCCGGTCGCCCGGGAGCGCGTTCTCGACAGCATCCGCTCGGCCCTGCCGTCACGGTGGACGGACAAGGTCGCCGAGCTGCGCTCGGTCGCTGCGGCGGTGGGGGAGGAGGTCAGCTTGCGCCGCTTCCTCGCCGAGTCGGGGCTGGAGCTCGACGACGTCCACGACGGGAAGCGGACGTGGACCGACCTGCGCATGGCCGCCGGGTTGCCGGTGACCGCGCCCGGCGAGCATGACGAGGCGCTGTTGCGGGCCGTCGGGCGGTTGACGCACGTCGACGACGTGGTGCGGCTGCGCGGGCACCAGGACCTCCTCGAGGTCTCGCCGGAGGAGATCGCCGGACTGCCGGAGCGGGAGCGGCGCCTGGCGCGGATGCTCGTTGCGACTCTCGGCGAACAAGTGCTGGAGCGAGGCGCGACCCTGACCGAGGGCTGGCGCCTGCTCCGCGATCACCCGCGAGCCGCCGCCGAGCTCCGCGACTCCTCGGCGCCCTCGCCGGTGACGGCGACCATCTGCATCTGGCGGTCGCCGACGACGTGCCGTTGCAGGTGCACGCCCGGTACTCGCGCATCGAGATCCTCGCCGGGTTGGGCGCCGGGGAGCGGTGAGCGGCGCGCACGCCGCAGTAGCGGGAGGGTGTGAAGTGGATCGAGGAGGCGAGGACGGACGCGTTCGTGGTGACGCTGGACAAGACCGGGGGAGGCTTCTCGCCGACCACCCGGTACCGGGACTACGCGATCTCGCGCGAGCTGTTCCACTGGGAGAGCCAGTCCACGACGTCGGCGGACAGCCGGACCGGGCAGCGGTACCAGCACCACCGTGAGCAGGGGTCGCGGGGTGTTCGCGCGGGTGCGGGACACCGATCCGGCGTTCTGGTTCCTCGGTCCGTGCGAGTACGTGCAGCACCGGAGCAGCCGGCCCATGGCCGTGACGTGGCGGCTGAGCCACCGGATGCCGGCGGACCTGTTCCAGGAGTTCAGCGTCGCGATCGCGTGAAGTCTTGCGCCGTGAGCTTTCGCACCGAACGCAGCAGATCCAGGCGCTGCTCGGCGAGACCCGGCGCCGGCTCCTCCCCGACTCAGCCCTGGATCAACAGCTGCCAGGTGGCGTATCCGTCCGCCGCGTGGTCCCCGACGGCACGCCATTCGGCAGCCGAGCGGTCGCCGAGCCGTGAGTTCAACCTCAGCAGGCGTCGCCGGTCGCTTCCGGCGAACCTGGCGCGCTCGGCGAGCGGATCGCTCATCAAGCTGACGAGGAAGGCGGCGTCGCCGCTGTGGCGCTGCCGGTCGCGTGAGTCGACGGCCCAGGCGGCTGCCTTGAGGACGACCGCCCCCAAGAGGTCGGGAACCGGCACCGGCACGGCCTCCGGATGGGATGGGCCTGTCACCAGGAGGATCTCGCGTCGACTCAGGGCCTGGTGCCCGCCGTCGACGGCGATCGTGTCACCGCCGGCAGCCGTCCGCAGCGACCGCCGGGGTGGTGTGTGATCCGGTGCGACGAGGTCGACCGTCACGCCGTCCACCTCCCTGGCGAACCGGTACACGCGGCCGCCGCTGTCCGGCCGGGGCTCCAGGCCCAGATCGCGCAGGACTCGCACGCAGTCCGCGAGAGCGTGTCGATGGGCCACCAGATCCGCCATGACGTCGATGTCCCGGGTGACCCTGGGCTGCGGACGGTCACCGGCGATCCCGTGCAGGAGCACCATCTGGCCGCCGATCAGCAGCCACCGCTCCGGGTCGAGGCGCCTGCTGACGGCGAGAACGGCACTCCAGAGCGAGTCGAGCGGCTCTGCCATGGCCGGCAGCGACACCGGTCGCGGATCCGGCCGCGACGGGTCCGGCGCCGTCATGGTGACCGGAACCGGGTGAGGGCCTGATCGAGGAGTCGTTGCCCCGCCCGGCGCGTCCGGGGGTCGTCGGACTCCATGAGGTCGGCGGCCGTCACCGCGGACGGCATGGTCCGGCGATCGAGGAGAAGCCGCAGAACGTTGTCGTCCTCTGTCGACGGCACCCGGAGCAGGACGTTGGGCCGGCCCTCGTCGGACAGGGCGTAGCGACGGGTCAACGCGTCCAGGTCGTCGGGGGAGCAGTAGGCCTCGGCGACGGGGTCGACGGCGACGATGTCGACATCGACGGCGGTGGCGGAGCTCATGCCGGTCGGGACGACCCCGGGCTCGGCGAGGACCCGGTCACGGTAGGCCGGGAGGACCCGGTGAGGGTGACGGCTCGCCCGGTGCCGACAGGCGACCGCCAACGCCCGTGCGTCCACGTCGCCGAGCCAGCGCCCGAGCAGCCGGGACCGCGTCGACGCGGCCATCCACGGGGCCTGCTCCCCGGACAGGACGAACAACACGGCCCAGGCGTTGGCGGGCGTGAGAGCTCGTCCGGGGCGAACCTGCGTGGTGGCGCGAGCCTCGACCGACGCCTCGTCGACGATCAGCTGGCGACCCAGCCGCCGCCCCCTGAGGACGCCGGCGTGGACCAGCCGGCGTACCTCGTGGGCCGTGACACCCAGCCGGGCCGCCGCGTCAGCGGAAGTCAGCACCGTCAGTCCTCACTCGTTAATGGTACGCCGGCGTATGTATTCCGGTGAACGGACCACGCTGACTTCCGCGGCTCACCCTCGAGCGGCTCCATGACGGACGCCTACTGCCCTACTCCAGCAGGCCGCCTGCCAGCTCGCTGCGCCATTGATGCGCCCACTCCCGGACCTCGGCCAGACGCTGGGCATCGATCGGGTAGTCCGCGTCGGGTCGGAGGTCGATGAGGTCGCGGGTCGATGCGGGCGCCCCAACCGATGTCCAGCAGCGTCTCGCTCGCGCTGGTCAGGTCGGTGACTCGGCACCGGCGGAAACTGGCCCCGGCGCGCACGGTGTCGACGGTCCAGCCGCTCTCCGCGAGCCCTTCCTCCGCGAGGGTGGCTGCCAGACGGACGTCTCGCTGTTCGCTCGTGACGAGGTCGAGGTCATCGGTGACCCGCTCGACTCGGTCAACCCCTGACGCCTAGGCATCGGTCAGGACGTCACGCCACAGCTGGGCGACGTGAACCGGCAGCACGAGGTCGTCGAGATCGGCGGCGAGGGTGGCGCGATCGGTGTAGCGGCGCACGTCCGCCTCACCGCCTTCCCGGAGGACGATCTCGTAGACGCGGCGACGGTCGACGGGGTCGTCCGGGTCGAACTCACGATCGCCGCTCCACCACAGGTGAAGCGGCAGTCGGATCCTCCCGTCGCCGGACATGACGCCAGCGTAGGCACGACCGGCGGGAATCAGCCGGAGCGGCTCGACCGACGTGGCCTCGCCACCGGTCCGCCCACGACTCCCGGACCTCGGGCGGGGACGTCGGCCACCCGCCGGCCGTCCCGCGGCGGGGCGGCTTCGTCGGACATCGGCGGGTCCGACCTCCGGACGTGTCAGTCCCGCTTGGTGGCAGCGAGCAGCAACTCTGCTGCGAGGTCGAGGTCGTCGGCGGCGACGTCTGCACCGCCGGCGCCTCGACACCACCGGAGGGCGTCGGTGGCGCGCCGGACGAACCACAGATCCACGTGGACGGCGATGTCCGCGGCGACCGGATCCGCGACGTCGCCCATCTGCGCGAGCGCAGGCGGTCCTGTCGCCCGGTCCAGGGTGAGGCGCAGGATGTCGAGCAGGTCGGTGCCCTGCTTCTGCATGGCGCGGTTCATGACAGCTTGCAGCTTCATCGCGATCAAGGGACCGGGCTCGGCGACCGGGGTCGTGACCTCGAGCCGCTCACCGTCCGTCCGCACGACCTCGATCGTGACGTCGCTCGCGGTGTCTCCCGCCCAGGCGTGTGCCTGGGCGTGGAGGCGATCCCCGGGGTCGTCACTTGGTCGGTCGAGCTCGGTCTGGCGAACCTCGAGGACGTCAACCTTCACCGGGCCGTATCGCGTAGGCAGCAGCACGGCCGAGGGTTCGACGGGGTCGGCGCCGTCGGCGGCTCGCAGGACCTCGAGCTGAGGTGGCCGTCCCATGAGCCGGTCCACGACGTCGAGGTCGACGGTGGCGCGGTGAGGACGTGACAGCCGGGACAGCACGGCCAGCCCGCCGATGATCACAGGCGGTCGGCCGATCAGGCGGCGGACGTCGCTGACACCCTGGACGACACCGGACATCGCATCGCCGAAGAACGTGACGCGGTCACCAGACACGCCGCCACCGACCGTCGGGAGTCCACGCGTCGAGGATCTCGCGACCACGCCCGGCGTCCTGCGCCAGATCGAGCGCGACGAACAGCGGATGGGCCACCGGCCACGGGGTCGGGTTGACGGCCACTCGGAACCGCTGCCGACACACCGCGGGGACGGGTGCCACTCGGACGGAGCACTGCGCATCGGGGGCGGAACCGGCCGCGCCGAGCAGCGTCGCGGCCCGGCGGGCGGTGGTGCGGTCAGGAACGTAGAAGTCGATCGGCTGCTCCGAACGCAGCGCCAGGGGAGCGCCGAGAAGCGCGGCTGCCGACGAGTCGGTCAAGGCCCACCCGGTGTCATGCTCGACGTCGTCGAGGCCGAGTCGCAGCGGCCTGGCCAGATCGGAATCGTCCCGAGCGGGCAACCGGGCGAGATGAAGCCGGGGTGTCGCCCAACGGTCGGCCACCTCCAGGAACAGGCTGGTGTCGGTCACGGTGTTGCCCGCGTCGATCAAGTCGGCCCGTCGCAATGCGGAGAGGATCTCCGACACCGTGCTGGGCGCCCGCCCGAGCGCGCGGGCCAGTTCTCGCACCGAGGTCGGTCCGTCGGGTGCCATGAGCAGGGCCGTCGCGACCTCCAGCCCGGCGTTCCCGCTCAGGGCGTCGGCCCGGTCATGTCGATCTGTGACAGGTTCGACGACGGTGTCGATAACGATTCGGTCCGTGCGCAGCGCAAGCCGTCCCCGCAAGTCGTAGTAGCCCGCACGGGCTGAGGTCAGGAGCTTGCCCGCGGTCACGGTCACCCGGTCTCCGACCACCATCAGGACGCCGTCCTCAGGCGTGGCCTCCGCGAGCAGTCGACGGGCGACGGAGTCGTCGACCAGCGAGCGACGTGTCACCCGGATCGGAGTGGGGATCCCGTCCGGGTCCAGCACGACGTCGACGCCGGCGTGGGGCCTCGCCGCCTGCCGCCTGGCGTCGAGGCCGAGCGCCGAGAAGGCGTCGATCAGCGCGTCCCGGGCCTCGCCGTCCACGCGGTCATGGTGGCGGAGTGTTCGTCGTTCGGTCAATACCGAACGGCGAACAGTGACGGAAGTCGTTGCTCGTGTGTCCTCAGCTGCTGTGCTCCGCAGCTCAGCCGTGGTCACCGCCCTCATGCGGGCGAGGCTGGTCGGCGAGAACCGCGTGACGCCGCAGCCGGTCCGCCCACGACTCATGGACCTCGGCCGGCACCTCGGCCACCCGCCGCCCCTCCCGCTCGACGACCGGGAACACGGCGAGCCGTTCCGCCACCGCCGTGGTGCACTCCCCGGTCGCCAGGTCGAAGGCGTACCAGTGCCACGGGCACACCAGCAGGCCGTCGCGGACGGTGCCCTCGCCGAGGGGTCCCCCCCGGTGCGGGCACCGCGCGTCCACGACGACGACGCCTGCCGGTCCGGCGACGGCGACCAGCGGCCGGTCGTCGTGCGGGACCGGCCACACCGTCGCGCCCGGCGGCCCGTCCGGCACCTCGACCAGGCTCACGGGTCCACCCCGGTCACGCGCACGCCAGGGTGAGCGACCCCAGCCGGTCGACCGTCGCGACCACGACGTCGCCCGCAACGACCGGCACCGCCGCCGTCAGCCCCCCGGAGATCACGACGTCGCCCGCGCGCAGGCCCAGCCCCTCCTCCGCCAGGGTCCGGACCAGCCACGCGACGGCAGCGGCCGGGTGCCCGAGGGACGCGGCACCCGCGGCCGTCGCCGCCAGCGACCCCGAGTGCTCGAGCACCACACCGACCAGCCGCAGGTCGACCCCGCGCGGGTCCACCCAGTCCCCGACGACGTACCGGCCGAACGAGGAGTTGTCCGCCACGACGTCGGGCATCGTGAACCGGTAGTCGACGAAGCGCGAGTCGAGGACCTCCATCGCGACGGCCACCGCGTCGGTGGCGCGCAGCACGTCCGCCGACGTGACGGTCGACCCCGAGAGGTCGTCACCCAGGACGAACGCGATCTCGGGCTCGACCCGCGGCTGGACGTGGTCGGCCACGACCAGGGGCTCGCCCGAGTCGAGCGCCCCGCCTCTCGGCAGGAACCCGTAGGTCGGCGACGCGAGGCCGACCTGGCGCTGCTTGGCCCGCGACGTCACCCCCAGCTTCCACCCGGCGAGCGGCCCGGACGCCTCGACTGCCCGCTCGCGGGCGACCCGCTGCACCGCGTAGCCGCCCGCGAGGTCGAGCGCGGGGAACTCGTCGGTGAGCGGGGCGACGGCCCGCCGCTGCACGCGCGCCTCCGCCAGCCGGTCGGCCAGCTCGTGGACGAGGGCGTCACCGTGGGCGTCACCGGGGGCGTCACCGGGGGCGTCACCGAGGGAGTCGTCGGGGCGAGCGTCAGTCATCAGGGCACCACCCTCAGCGTGATCGACCCGAGCCGGTCGAACTCGGCCCGGAAGACGTCGCCGGCCTCCATCGGGACCGCGGCGTGCAGGGCCCCGGTCATCACGAGGTGACCGGGTTCCAGGGCGACCCCGACCGACCCGAGCGTGTTGGCCAGCCACGCGACGACGGCGACGGGATCGCCCAGGGCCGCCGCGCCGGCTCCGGTGTCGACCAGTTCCCCGTTGCGGGTGAGCACCATCCCCACCAGCCGCGAGTCGATCCCCGAGGCGTCGACCAGCCGCCCGGACACCGCCGCCGCCCCGTTCGACGCCAGGTCCGACACCGTGTCCGCGAGCTTGATCCGCCAGTCCGCGAAGCGGGAGTCGACGATCTCGACGGACGCGGCCGCCGCCCCGACGGCCCGCGCCGCCCGGGGGACGGTGACGCCGGGGCCCTCCAGCCGCTCGTCGAGGACGAAGACGATCTCGGCCTCCATCTTGGGCTGGATGAACCGCGAGAGGGGGACCTCGTCGCCGTGGCCGTAGAGGGTGGACTTCAGCACCGGCCCGTAGTCGGGCGAGTCGACGCCGATGAGCTTCTGCATCGGCTTCGAGGTGAGCCCCACCTTGTACCCGACGATCTCGTCGCCGTCGGCGAGGATCAGCCGTGTCAGCTCGGACTGGACCGCGTACCCGTCGGCCATGGTGAGGTGCGGCTGGGTGTCCGTGAAGGGCTCGATCGCGACGCGGGTGCGCCGGGCCTCGTGGAGGGCGCGGGCCTTGGCCGCCGCCTCGGTCGCGTCGATGGTCTGCCTGGTCGGGGCGTTCATCCTGCGGGCCTCACGCCTTCCTCGCTCGCTCTCGCTCGCCGACCCAGCCGAGCCGGCGTGACACGGCCTCGCCGGCCTCGGCGACCAGCGGCCCGTACCGGCGACGCTGCGGCGCGCCCAGGCGGGACAGCGGCGCGCCGACGCTGATCGCGGCGACGACGCCACCGTCCGGCCCGCGGATCGGGCCCGCGACGCTCGCGACGTCGGGCTCGCGCTCCTCGACGGCCTCGGCCCAGCCGCGGTGCCGGCAGCGCTGGAGATCCTCCAGCAGCAGGGCGCGATCGGTGATCGTGTGTCTCGTCAGGCGGACCAGGGGCGCGGCGTCCAGCAGGGCGTCGCGCTCGTCCGGATCCCGCCACGCGAGGAGGACCTTGCCGGAGCTCGTGCAGTGGACCGGGACCCGGCGGCCCGTCTCGGTGAACAGTCGCAGGCTGCGCTGGCTCTCCAGCCGGTCGACGTACACGACGTCGACGCCGTCCAGCACGCCGATCTGGGCGGACTCCCCGGTCTGCTCGCGCAGCTCGGCGAGGATCGGGGCGCCGGCGGCGTGGAGGTCCATGTGGACCTTGACCGCCTCGCCCAGTTCGAACATGACGAGGCCGAGGCGGTAGGTGCCGCTGCGGGCGTCCTGCTCGATGAGGCCCTCGGCCGCCAGGGTGGTGAGGAGGCGGTGGACCGTCGACTTGCCGAGGCCGAGGCGGCGGGCGAGCTCGGAGACGCCGAACTCCGGCTCGCGGGGGAGGAACTCCTTGAGCAGGCGCGCGGCGTTGCGGACCGTCGACAGCGACTCCCTGGTGTCCTCGCTCATGCCGTGGCGCCCGGCCCGGCCGCGGTCGGCGTCCACTGGCGGCGACCGCCGACGGAGGCCACCAGGGCCCGGCGGATCGTGTCGGGGTCGGGCACGGCCGCCTCCGCGGCGGCGGCCACCTGCTGGTCGTGCGGGGCGATCGCCCTGGCCAGGAGTGCCTGGGCGTGGGGGAGGCCGGCCGCGGCGGCGCCCGCGAACTCGTCGATCAGCGCCTCGCGCCCGCGCGCGCGGGCCCGGAGGGTCTCGAGGTCACGCGCCGCCGACGAGTGGCTGTTGGCGAGGCCGGTCCCGACGTGCTGGGCCTGGTGTGCGCTCAGCCCAGCGCCTGGGGCGGCGACGAAGTGGTACACCACCGTGGCGATGCCGAGCAGGTGGCGGACCTCCTCGAAGGCGGGGCCGGCGGACTCGTCGACCAGGTCGAGCGCGGGCAGCACGACCGGGTCGAAGAAGCGGACCTCCCAGGCCAGGCCAGAGTCGGCTCCGGCGACGGCGACCTCGGGGCCGTGGAGGGGGCCGAGCGACTGCGTCGTCGCCAGCAGGTGCAGGTGGCGCGCCCCGACCGCCGCGACCGTGAGGCGCCCGCCCGTCAGCAGGGGGAGGGCGCCGCGGACACCGGGCGGGAAGGTGTCGGCCTGGGCGAGGTAGGCACGGTGGATGGCGGCGACATAGCCGGAGACGGCCGCGCGCATGTCGTCCGGGCTGGGTCTGTCGGGTGGCGGCTCTGCCACGATGCCCTCCCATCCGTTCCGCAAATCGGAAAGCCAGCTCTTCCTGCGGAACAGACTAGCGGCTTACCGTCGGCTCGTCAGCACCGGTGCTGCCCCGACGCTGGAGGGTCCCCGTGGGAGTCCTGCGCTTCGCCCACATCGACGTCCGAACCCCCGACCTCGAACTGTCCACCTCGTACTACACCGAGGTCCTGGGCCTGCAGCTCGTCGGACGCGACGACGAGGCGGTGTACCTCAAGTGCTGGGACGAGGAGGACCACCACTCCCTGCGCCTGCGCTACGACTCCCGCACGGGGCTGGACCTGTTCTCGTTCCGCGTCGAGCGCGAGGACGACCTCGACGACCTCGAGAACCGGCTGACGGCCTACGGGTGCCACGTCCAGCGCATCTCGCGGGGCGAGGCGGTCGGGCAGGGCGAGTCCATCCGGTTCGTCATCCCCTCCGGGCAGACCATGGAGCTGGTCTGGGACCTGGAGAAGACCGGCAACATCCTCGGCAAGCGGGCGCCGTCACCCGTCCCGCCGCCCGACCTGCCCGGCATCGCCCCGCCCCGGATGGACCACCTCCTCATCACCGCCGAGGAGGTGGGGGAGTCGTGGGCCTTCTTCCGCGACGTCATGGGCTTCCGGCTGACCGAGCAGTTCCTCGACGCCAACGGTCACCAGATGGGCGTGTGGATGGAGCGGTCGCACTCCCCGCACGACCTGGCGATCGTCAACGGCCCCAACGGGGCGCTGCACCACTGGGCCTACTGGCTCGACGACTGGGACCACGTCCGCAAGGCCGCCGACATCCTGGCGTTCAACGCCATCCAGATCGACCAGGGCCCGACCCGTCACGGCATCACCCGCGGCAACACCATCTACTTCTTCGACCCCCTCGGTGTCCGGAACGAGGTCTTCACGGGCGGGTACCGCCCAAGGTGGGGTTGGTCCTGGTGCCAGGGCTTGGAGGACCCGATTCCTGCGGGCTTGAGGAAGATCTGGTCGCGGACGAGGTACGGCGGGTGCCGGAGTATCACGGCGACGACGGCGCGGAG
>JBHJOJ010000150.1:0-7771 GCA_050329835.1 Kineosporiaceae bacterium
CGACTTCGCGGAAGATGCCGAACGGGGTGGGCGAGTGGTCGTCGCTGTTCAGGCGGCCGAGCGCGAACGCCAACGACGGCTTGAAGTGGTGCTGGTTGTGCACCAGGATCCGATCGATCCCGACGTCGGCGACCTCGACGATCTGGAGGAACCCGTCCTCGCCCATCATCACGCCGCGCTGGCGTTCGGCACCGAACAGGATCGGCTCGCCGTGCACCAGGTCGA
The DNA here is from genome assembly GCA_050329835.1 of Kineosporiaceae bacterium. Lineage (GTDB taxonomy): Bacteria > Actinomycetota > Actinomycetes > Actinomycetales > JBBAYJ01 > JANNOG01. Next base: position 226 of record JBHJOJ010000150.1, read on the forward strand.
TCATCATCTCGTCGCGGACGTTGCGCTTGGTGATGTCGTTGAACTGGCCGTCGTTGAACACGTTGCAGTTCTGGTAGATCTCGACGATCGAGGCACCACGATGGGCGTGGGCCCGCTTGAACACCTCGATCATGTGCTTGCGATCGAGATCGTGGGTTCGGGCGATGAACGAGGCTCCGGCGCCGGCGGCCAGGCTCAGTGGGTTGAAGGGCTGCTCGATGGAACCCATCGGTGTCGACTTGGTGACCTTGCCGACCTCGCTGGTCGGCGAGAACTGCCCCTTGGTCAATCCGTAGATCTGGTTGTTGAACAGCAGGATCGTGAGGTTGACGTTGCGTCGCAGGGTGTGGAGCAGGTGCCCGGCGCCGATGCTCAGGGCGTCGCCGTCGCCGGTGACGACCCACACGTCGAGGTCGGGGCGGGACACCGCCAGGCCGGTGGCGAACGCCGGGGCGCGGCCGTGGATCGAGTGCACGCCGTAGGTGTCGAGGTAGTACGGGAATCGCGACGAGCACCCGATGCCCGAGACGAAGACGATGTTCTCCCGCCGCAGCCCGAGGTCCGGCAGGAACCCCTGCACCGCCGCGAGCACGGCGTAGTCGCCGCACCCCGGGCACCAGCGGACCTCGGTGCCGGGGGTGAAGTCCTTGCGGGTCAGGGTGTCGCCGGGGGCGAGGGTCGGTACGCCGGCGAGGCCCGAGGTCGCACCGCCCGGGGCGACGGTCGGGGTGCCGAGGCTGACGGTGGTCATCGCCCTCCAGGGTAGGTCAGCCTCACCCGGGCATGCGCAGAGCCGTCCTGTCCGGCGGCACGGGTCGTCGCGCTCGGAGAGCACGTAGTCGTGATCGGCAAGGAATCGCGAGTGAACATGACACTCAGGCGTGCGCCGGCTGCCGTACCAGGGCGCCGATGACGTCGACCAGCTCGCCGGAGGTGAACGGCAGGCCGCGGACCGAGGTGTGGCTGGTGACGTCGACGAGGTAGTGCCCGCGCAGCAGCAACGCCAGCTGGCCGAGGTTCATCTCGGGCACCAGGACCTGGGGGTAGGCCCGTAGCACGTCCCCGAGATTCGCCGGGAACGGGTTGAGGTGGCGCAGGTGCGCCTGGGCGACCCGCAGCCCGGAGCGGCGCGCCTCGCGCACCGCCGCCGCGATCGGGCCGTAGGTCGAGCCCCACCCGACGACGAGCAGGTCGGCGCGGTCGCCGACGCCGTCGCGGCCGTTCTCGTCGCCGCGGCGGAACGGGTCGTCGATCATGAGGTCCGGCACCTCGACGCCGTCCACCTTCGCCTGGCGCAGCCGGACCATCCGGTCGTGGTTGTCCGGGTCGTAAGAGATCTCCCCGGTGCCGTCGGCCTTCTCCAGCCCGCCGATCCGGTGCTCCAGACCGGGCGTGCCCGGCAGGGCCCACGGCCGGGCCAAAGTTTCGGGGTCGCGGCCGTACGGCAGGAACCTCTCGCCGGCCGGTCCGCCCGACTCCCCGTCGGACGACCCGTCCGCTCCGTCCACCGGTGCGTCGGGTGCCGTCGCGAAGCCGGGGTCGAGCCGCGGCAGCGCCGTGACGTCCGGCAGCCGCCACGGCTCCGAGCCGTTGGCCAGGTAGCCGTCGGACAGCAGGATCACCGGGGTCCGGTAGCGGACGGCGATCCGCACCGCCTCGATCGCGGCGTCGAAGCAGTCGGCCGGGGTCGCGGCCGCGACCACCGGGACCGGCGCCTCGCCGTGCCGGCCGTACAGGGCCTGCAGCAGGTCGGCCTGCTCGGTCTTCGTGGGCAGCCCGGTGCTGGGCCCGCCGCGCTGGATGTCGCACACCACCAGCGGCAGCTCCAGGGCCACGGCCAGCCCCATGGTCTCGCTCTTCAGCGACATCCCGGGTCCGGACGTCGTCGTGACGCCCAGCGCGCCTCCGTAGGACGCGCCGAGGGCCGCCCCGATGCCGGCGATCTCGTCCTCGGCCTGCAGGGTGGTGACGCCGAACCGCTTGAGCCCGCTCAGGGTGTGCAGCACGTCGGACGCCGGGGTGATCGGGTACGACCCGAGCACCAGCCGCAGCCCGGCCGTGTGGGTGGCCGCCACCAGCCCGTAGGCCAGCGCGACGTTGCCGGTGACGTTGCGGTACCGCCCGGTCGGGGCGGGCGCGGGGGCGACCTCGTACCGGATGGCGAAGGTCTCGGTGGTCTCGCCGAACGCCCAGCCCGCCTCGAGCGCCCGCAGGTTGGCCGCGAGGATCTCCGGCCGCTTGGCGAACCGCCGCTCGAGGAACGCCCGGGTCGACGCCGTCGGCCGGGAGTACAGCCACGACAGCAGCCCGAGGGCGAACATGTTCTTGGCCCGCTCGGCGTCCTTGCGGCCCAGCCCGAACCCGGCGAGCGCCTCGACGGTGAGCGAGGTCAGCGGCACCGCGTGCACCTGGTAGGAGTCCAGCGACCCGTCGTCCAGCGGGGAGGCGGGGTAGCCGACCTTGGCCAGGTTCCGCTTCGTGAACGCGTCCCGGTCGACCACCACGGTGCCGCCGCGGCGCAGGTCGCCGAGGTTGGCCCGCAGTGCCGCCGGGTTCATCGCGACCAGCACGTCGGGGGCGTCACCCGGGGTGAGCACGTCGTGGTCGGCGAAGTGGAGCTGGAAGCTGGAGACGCCCGGCAGGGTGCCGGCGGGGGCGCGGATCTCGGCCGGGAAGTTCGGCAGGGTCGCGAGGTCGTTGCCGAGGGTCGCGGTCTCGGCGGTGAACCGGTCGCCGGTGAGCTGCATGCCGTCGCCGGAGTCACCGGCGAACCGGATGACGACGCGGTCGACGGCCTTGACCGGGACGTCGGGAAGGCCGTCGGTGGCGGGCAGGTCGAGCGGGGGAGTCGCCATGGATGTGCCGTGGCCCCTTCCGAGGAGGACACCGGAATGGTAGGCGGCATCTCCGGAACCTCGGCCACCGGGCACGCGTTGACCGGGCGACGATGCACTCTCGAGGGAGGGAACCGGTCGTGAGCGGCCGCCAGCACTTCAACGGATTCAAGACCGCCGCCCTGTTCGGCGGCATCTTCGGCGTCCTCGTCCTCGTCGGCGCCCTGCTCGGGCAGGTCCTGCCCGGCGGCAGCACGGCGTGGATCGTCGGGGCGTTCCTGCTCGGCCTGGTCGTCACCGGCTACGGCTACTGGAACTCCGACAAGATCGCGATCCGCGCCATGCGCGCCCGGCCGGTCACCGAGCGCGAGCAACCCGCGATGCACCGGATCGTCCGCGAGCTCGCGGCCACCGCCGGCCAGCCGATGCCACGGCTCTACGTGTCCCCGACGATGGCGCCCAACGCCTTCGCGACCGGGCGCAACCCGGAGAACGCCGCGGTCTGCTGCACCGAGGGCATCCTGCGGATCCTCGACGAGCGCGAGCTGCGGGGCGTGCTGGGGCACGAGCTCATGCACGTCTACAACCGCGACATCCTCACCTCCTCGGTCGCCGCGGCGATCGCCGGTGCCATCACCTCGCTGGTCAACATCGCCTACTTCGCCTCGATCTTCGGCGGGGGCAACAGCGAGAACCGCGCCAACCCGCTGGTCCTGCTGTTCACCGCGATCGCGGCGCCGTTCGCGGCCACCCTCATCCAGCTGGCCATCAGCCGGACGCGGGAGTACGACGCCGACGAGGACGGCGCGCGCCTCACCGGGGACCCGCTCGCCCTCGCCTCGGCGCTGCGGAAGATCCACGCCGGCACGCAGGCCCTGCCGCTGCCCCCCGAGCGGCAGATCGAGAACTCCGCCCACATGTTCATCGCGAACCCGTTCCGCGGCGGGGGCGTGGCCTCGCTGTTCGCCACCCACCCGCCGATGGAGCAGCGGGTGGCCCGGCTGCAGGAGATGGCGGGCCGGCGCGGCTGACGTCGCCGTCGCCGGCTGCCCCGACCGCACGGCCCGGGTGCCGGGGGCAGACTGACGGCCGTGCGTGACACGAGCCGACGTCCCCGTGGCCGGACCCGGCGCCCGCCGGTCGGCGTCCTGGTGGCGCTCGGGGGCTTCGTGCTGCTCGCCGTGGTCGCCGTCCAGTGGGCTGGACTGCAGGCGCGGGAGGAAGCCGTCGAGGGGGCCCTGGAGGACATCCCCGGCCCGGATGCCGAAGCCGTGCCGGCGTCGGGCGCGGCGCCGCCGCCGGACGCCCAGGAGGTCCGCGTGGTCCGGGTGGTCGACGGCGACACCCTGGTGGTGGCGGGTGAGGGCGGGCCGGTCGTCGACGGCGAGGCCCGGGTGCGCCTGCTGCTGATCGACACCCCCGAGGTCGACGGGCCGGACGCCACCGAGGAGTGCCTGGGGCCCGAGGCGAGCGACTTCGCCGCGGACCTCATGCCGGAGGGGTCGACGCTGCGCCTGGCCCTCGACGCCGAGCCGGAGGACGAGTTCGGCCGCACCCTCGCCTACGCCTGGACCGAGGACGGCACCTTCGTCAACGAGACGATCGTGCGCAACGGGTACGGCTACGCCGGCCTCGTCGCCCCGAACGACGAGCACGTCGGCGTCGTCATCGCCGCCGAGGACGCCGCCCGCCAGGAGCGCCGGGGGGTCTGGGGCGCCTGCTGAGGGCGACGCCCCGGCACCGGATCACTACGGTGGGCTCGTGGACCGGGCCGTCGCCGTCGTGGGGTTGATGGGTGCGGGCAAGACCACGCTCGGGCGGGCGCTCGCGGCCCGGCTCGGCCGCCGGTTCCGGGACAGCGACGTCGACATCGAGGCCGCGACCGGCCGGTCGGCGCGCGACATCGCCGCGACCGACGGCGTCGCGGCCCTGCACGCGCTCGAGCGCCGGGTCCTGCTGGACGCCCTGACCGAGCCCGGCGTCGTCGCGGCGGCGGCGTCGACGCTGGACGACCCCGACACGGCGGCGGCGCTGTCCACCGTGCTCGTGGTGTGGCCGGACACCGCCCCCGAGGTCCTCGCCGAGCGGTTCGCGAGCCGCCCCGGACGGCCGGTGTACGGCGACCCCCTGGCCGTGCTCCGGGCCCAGGACGTCGCGCGGCGGGCCGCCCTGACGCGGGTGGCCGACGTCGTGGTCGATGCCACGGCATCGACGTCGGACCAGGTCGCGGCCGTGCTCGCCGCCGTGCCCGCCCTCGGTCCGGCGGCCGCCGGACCGAGGGCCGTCTGACGCGGCGATGGGACCCCGCCCCGCGGCCACCGTGCCGTCGGACCAGGCCGGGCTCCGGCGGGCCAACCTCAGCCTGGTCCTGCGGCACCTGCTGGCGGCCGGACCCCGGTCCCGGGCCGCCGTCGCCGACGAGGTCGGCCTCACCAAGGCCACCGTCAGCAGCCTGGTCGCCGACCTGCTCGACCGCCGGCTGGTGGTCGAGGGCCGCGCCGACCGGCGCGTCCCCGTCGGGCGGCCGGGCCGCCTGCTCCACGTCGCGTCCGGGTCGGTGGTGGGGGTGGGCGCCACTGTGACCGCGGACGCCGTCGACGTCCTGGCCAGGGACCTGTCGTACCGGGACGTCGCCCGGGCCCGGGTGGTGACCGATGTCCGCGCGGCCGGCGCCGAGCGGGCCATGGCCCTGCTGGGCGGTGCCGTCTCCGACGTCCTGGCCCTCGCCGTCTCCGCGGGCTGGCACGTGGCGGGCCTGACCGTCGCCGTCCCCGGGCTCGTGGACGTCCCGCACGGTGCCGTGGTCGTGGCCCCGAACCTGGGGTGGCGGGACCAGCCCCTGGTCAAGCTGCTGTCCGAGGGCCTGGACCAGCCGGACCCGCCGATCGGGGTGGACAACGACGCCACCCTGGCGGCCGTCGCCGAGCACGCCTGCGGGGTGGCGGCCGGGACCGCCGACCTCGTGACCATCACCGGGGACGTCGGCGTCGGGGTCGGGGTGGTCCTGGACGGCCGGCTGGTGCGGGGAGCGGTCGGCTTCGGCGGCGAGCTCGGGCACGCCCCGCTGGCCTCGCCGGACCGGGTGTGCGGCTGCGGTCGGCGCGGCTGCTGGGAGACGGAGGTCGGGCTCGGGGCGCTGCTCCGCACGGCCGCCACGGGGCCGGGGGATCCGCTGCTCGACCAGGGGCTGGACGTCCCCTCGCGGCTGCGCACGGTGCGGGAACGGGCCCAGGCGGGGGACGAGCGCGCCGGCGCCGCGGTCGCCGCCGTGGCGGCGGCACTGGGCCGGGGGGCCGCCGTGCTCGTCAACCTCGTCAACCCGTCCGCCCTCGTGCTCGGCGGGTACTTCGGGGTGCTCGCGGACCTCCTCGTGCCGACCGTGGTCAGGGCGCTGGACCGGGACGTGCTGGCCCCGCACGCCGGCGGCTGCACCGTCCACGGCTCGACGCTGGGGCTGACCGCGCCGGCGGTCGGCGGGGCGATCGAGGCACTGCGCCGGGTCGTCGACGACCCGACGCTCGTGCCATTGAGTAACGAGTAGATGACGACGGTTGTCTCGACCCACCACCCAGCCCTCGCCCCCTAGGAGTCCGCCATGGATCCCGACGCCCGCTTCGCCCCCACCCCCCAGGACCGGTTCAGCTTCGGCATGTGGACCGTGAACTGGCCGGCCCGCGACCCGTTCGGCGAGCCCACCCGGGCACTGATGGACCCGGTGCACATCGTCGAGCGGCTGGCTGCGCTGGGGGCCTGGGGCATCACGTTCCACGACGACGACCTGGTCCCGTTCGGCTCCTCCGACGCCGACCGCGACGCCGCGATCGCCCGGTTCCGGGCCGTCCTGGACCGGACCGGGATGGTCGTGCCGATGGTGACGACGAACCTCTTCACGCACCCGGTGTTCAAGGACGGGGCGTTCACCGCCAACGACCGCGACGTCCGCCGCTACGCCCTCGCCAAGGCGGCCCGGCAGCTCGACCTCGGTGCCGAGCTGGGGGCGCGGACGTTCGTGCTCTGGGGCGGGCGCGAGGGGGCGGAGTCCATGGCCGCCAAGGACGTCCGGGTCGCCCTCGACCGGTACAAGGAGGCCGTCGACCTGCTGTGCGCCTACGTCACGGACTCCGGCTACGACATGCGGCTGGCGATCGAGCCCAAGCCGAACGAGCCGCGCGGCGACATCCTGCTGCCGACCATCGGCCACGCCATCGCGTTCATCCAGGAGCTGGACCGCCCCGACCTGGTCGGGCTCAACCCGGAGGTCGGCCACGAGCAGATGGCCGGCCTCAACTTCGTGCATGGTGTGGCGCAGGCGCTGTGGCAGGGCAAGCTCTTCCACATCGACCTGAACGCGCAGCGGATCGGCCGCTACGACCAGGACTTCCGCTTCGGCGCGCAGGACCTGATGGAGGCGTTCCTCCTCGTCGGCCTGCTGGAGGAGTCGGGATACGACGGGCCGCGCCACTTCGACGCGCGCCCCTACCGCGTGGAGCGCGGGCGGGGCGTGTGGGAGTTCGCGACCGGGTGCATGCGCAGCTACCTCGCGCTCGCCGACAAGGCCTCCCGCATGCGGGAGGACGCGGAGATCCGGGCGGCCCTCGAGGCCGCCGGTACGCCGGGGCTCGCCGAGCCCACGGTCGGGCCCTACTCGCGGGCGGCGGCGGACACGCTGCTCGCGACCCGGTTCGACCCTGACGCGCTCGGCGAACGCGGCT
>JBHJOJ010000151.1:0-14482 GCA_050329835.1 Kineosporiaceae bacterium
CGTACAGTGCGGTCAGAAGGGCGTCCAGGTTGTTCTCCACAAGATCACCCTCGGCGCCCTTCGCCACGCCCCAGCGCAGGCACACCGAAGCGATCCATTCGGACTCACTCATCTAGCCTGCGGCGGGTGCAGCCCACACCCGCCCCGCCGGACCGCCCCCGGGTCGCAGTCCTCTTCGGGGGGCGATCGGGGGAGCACCCGATCTCGTGTGTGACCGCCGGGGGAGTGCTCGCGGCGATCGACCGGGGCGCCTACGACGTCGTCGCCGTCGGCATCGACGCCGGGGGCCGCTGGTGGCTGGTCGACGACTCGCCCGAGCCGTGGCAGCTGCGCGGGGACGTGCTGCCACGGGTCGACGGCTCCTCCCCGGGCCGGGCGGGCGCGGCGGCCGTCGAGGTCGTGCCGTCCACGGCGGTCGGGGGGTTGCGGCTGCTGCCCGTGCCGCCCGCCGGCGGCGACCCGATCCCCGTCGACGTGACGTTCCCGCTGCTGCACGGCCCCTACGGCGAGGACGGCACCGTCCAGGGGCTGCTCGACCTCGCCGAGGCCCGCTACGTCGGCTCCGGGGTCCTGGCGTCGGCGGCGGGCATGGACAAGCCGACGATGAAGACGCTGCTGCGCGCCGCCGGGGTCCCGGTCGCCGACTGGGTCGCGTTCACCCGCGAGGAGTGGGCGGGACCGGAGCGGGCCGAGCTGCTGGCCCGGGTGGACAAGCTCGGCAGCCCGGTGTTCGTCAAGCCCGCCCGCGCCGGGTCGAGCCTGGGCGTGGCCCGGGTGGACGGGGGCGAGGCGGAGCTGGACGCGGCCGTGGTCGCGGCGGCCGAGCACGACCCGCGGATCCTCGTCGAGGCCGCCGTGCCGGGACGCGAGGTCGAGTGCGGCGTCCTCGACTCCGGCCCCGGCGTGCCGCCTGCGGCGAGCGTGTGCGGCGAGATCGTCCTGCGCGGCGGGCGCGCGTTCTACGACTTCGAGGCCAAGTACCTGGACCCGGACGCGGTCCGCCTGGACTGTCCGGCCGACCTGCCCGGGCCGGTCGCTGACCGGGTCCGCGAGCTCGCCGTGGTCGCGTTCCGGGCGCTGGGCTGCGAGGGCCTGGCCCGGGTCGACACCTTCGTCACGGGGGGCACCCGGGACTCCGTGGTCGTCAACGAGGTCAACACCATGCCGGGGTTCACCCCGCTGTCCATGTACCCGCGGATGTGGCAGGCCACCGGTGTCGGCTACCCCGAGCTCGTCGACCGGCTCGTCCGGGCGGCGCTGTCCCGGCCGGGGGGTCTGCGCTGACGACGAGGACCGACGCCGGGCGCCGACCCCGGGCCGACCCGGCCGGCGGCCGGTCGCGTCACAGGCACGACCGCTCGACCGGAAGCTCCGACACCGCCGGCCCCAGGCCGGGCAGCACCCCGGGTGCGGGGGCGTACGCCCCGGGGACCTCGACCTCCACCCCCGGGACCCGCCCGTACGTCGCGAACACCGCGGCGCCGTCCTCACCCTGGGCGAGGACGACCCAGTCCATGCCGTCCACGGTCACGCACTCCCGGGTGGTCGGTCCCAGCGGCTCCGTTCCGCAGCGCAGGACGATCGCCGGGTCGCCCCAGGCCGCGACGCCCGCCCCCTCGGCCCCCCGCCGCGGCTGGTCCGACAGCGAGCCCGGGAGCCGGTCGACGACGTCCCGGCACGCGGTGGAGGCGCCCTCGCCGGCCGGCTCCACCTGGACGGTCCCGGCGCACCCGGTGAGGAGCCCGGTGAGGAGCACGGCGCCGAACGCACCGGGGAGCGAGCCGACGGGCGCCCCCGCCCCCCGCGCCGTCCCGCCGTAGAGTCGCCCGGTCCGGTGTGCCACGCGGGCCACCGTAGAGCCGGCGACCGGGAGGGGTGCGGGTGCCCACCGTCTCCGAACTCGGCGAGGACCAGCTGGTGGCCGCGGTGCTGGCGCGGGTCCGCGAGGCCGGTGCGTCGTCGGGCGGGCGCCTGCTCGTGGACAACGGCGACGACGCCGCCGTGCTCCCCCCGGGCGGGCCCGTCGTGCTGAGCACCGACACCCTGGTGGAGCACGTCGACTTCCGCCACGACTGGTCGTCGCCGGCGGACGTCGGCGCGAAGGCCGCGGCCGCGGGGCTGGCCGACGTCGCGGCGATGGGCGCGCGCCCGGAGGCCGTGCTGCTGTCCCTCACCGCGCCCGGCGGCACCGACGCCGAGCTGCTGCTGGGGATCGCGGCGGGCGCCGCGGAGGAGGCCGCCCGGGCCGGTGCCGCGGTCGTGGGTGGCGACGTCGCGGCCGGCGGCGAGGTCGTCGTCACGGTGACCGCGACCGGGCAGATGGCCGCCGGTGTCGATCCGGTGCTGCGGTCGGGGGCCCGGCCCGGGGACGTGGTCGCGGTCGCCGGCGCGCTGGGGGAGTCGGCGGCGGGCCTGGCGGTCCTGGCCGCGGGCGGGGTGCGGATGGTCGCGGCGCGCGATCCGGGGCGCGCCGCACTCGACCTCGTCGTCAGGCGCCACCGCCGCCCGGTGCCGCCCTACCCGGCCGGCCCGGCCGCCGCTGCAGCGGCGGCGACGTCACTCATCGACGTCAGCGACGGGCTGGTGCGCGACGCCCGCCGGGTGGCCGCCGCGTCGGGGGTGGTGCTCGACCTCGACCCGGCCGCCCTCGTGCCGGACGAGACCCTGCGGATCGTGGGCCGGCTCCTCGACGAGGACCCGGCCGGCTGGGTCCTGACCGGCGGCGAGGACCACGCCCTCCTGGCGACCTTCCCGCCCACGGCGCGGCTGCCGGAGAGCTTCCAGATGATCGGCCGCGTTACGGCCGATCATCCCGGCGGCGACGTGCGGCTCGGCGGAGTTCCGTACGAGGGGAAAGGTGGCTTCACTCACTTCGCGAGCTGAGGCCGTCTCCGGGCGTCCTCCTGGGCGTCCTGTGTCGCGGATCGCAGCAACCGGTCGGCCGCATGGGCATTCGTGCTCATCACGACTGTGGACAAGAGGCAACAGCCGGGCTGCGAAGGCTGGCGTCGCGCGTCGTGGGGCGGGTCTGGATCGGGTACATCGAGGTACCTCCGAGTGTCGAGGCGAAGATCCGATCACGGCGTGGCATCACTGGAGACCAGGTCAGGGCCGCCTGCCAGTGGCCCGCTCGACCGGTTCGGGCGGTGTGGCACGACCACGTCCAGCACGGCCGTCGACTGATCGTGTTCGGCCGGGACGATCAAGGCCTGATGCTCAAGGTCGTGTTGCAACCGGTGGACGTCGCCGACGGCACGTGGCGACTGCGCACTGCCGTCGTGGGGAGGGAGGGCGCATGATGGGACACGTGCAGTCCGACGAGTTGACCGAGGTGGACCTCAGCGAGGAGGACATCGACGCGATGGCTGCCGCGGGGGAGCCGGTCGAGGTCACCGGGCCTCCTGACCACTCACACGGGGTGCACTTCGAACTCGTCGTCGACCGTGATGCCGCACACCGGTGGCGACTGGTCACCGAGGACGGTGAGATCCTCGCGACGAGTTCGGCGACCTACAGCTCGCGTGACGCTGTGCGGAGGGCGCTGGCCTTCCTCACAGCGTCGCTGCCCTCCGCGGCCGTCATCGACGGCGAGCCGGGCGACGGCATCGGCGGGCGGGGCGGCGGCGTCTTTGTCTGGAGACCAGACGCCTTCTGACCTGCTGTCAGCGCCGTGCTGGCCTGACCGGTCGAGCGCGGGTCAGCGGACCTTGCCGGACTTGAGGCAGGAGGTGCAGACGTTGAGCCGCTGCGGGGTGCCGCTCACCACGGCCCGCACCCGCTGGATGTTGGGGTTCCAGCGCCGCTTGGTCCGTCGGTGCGAGTGCGAGATGTTGTGACCGAACCCGGGACCCTTCCCGCACACGTCGCAGTTGGCCGCCACCGTCGTCTCCTTGTCCTGTGTTGTCCCAGCATGTCGCAGAGGTGCCGCTGCCAGGCTCCTGACGGGCGAGGCGACGGATCAGGGTAACCGACCCGACGCGCCGGGCCGAATCGGCCGCGGCCGCGGTCGGTGCCTACGCTGGCGGCCGTGGCCGGGACCGTGGTGGCGCTGCCCGGTCGCCTGGACCGGCCTCTGAGCCGCGAGCTCGGCGAGCGGACGGCCGCGATCCTCGAGCGCCACCTCGGCTTCACGACGGTGCGCGATCTCGTCGAGCACCACCCGCGCGCCTGGCTGCGGGCCCGCGAGCTGACCCGGATCTCCGACCTCGCCGTCGACGAGCTCGTCACGTTCATCGCCGAGGTCTCCCGCGTCCGCACCCGGCCGATGCGCCAGCGCAAGGGCTCGATCACCGAGGTCGTCGTCACGGACGGCCGCGACGAGCTCTCCCTCACCTTCTTCAACCAGCGGGGGATCGAGCGGCGGCTGCCGCCCGGCGCCCGGCTCCTGCTGTCCGGCACGGTCTCCCGGCACAAGCGGGCGCTGCAGCTCGTGCATCCCTCCTACCAGGCGATCGGCGAGGCCGACGACGACGCGCTCACCCCTCTCATCGCGGTGTACCCGGCCTCGGGTGCGGCCCGGTCGGAGGTCATCGGTGGCGCCGTCCGGGTCGTCCTCGACACCCTGCGCCCCCAGGACGCGCCGGACCCGTTGCCCGAGGAGGTGCTGGCCGAGCGCGGGCTGCCGGACCGGGTGACCGCCCTGCGTGGCGTGCACCGCCCCCGCACCGAGGCCGAGCGGGACGCGGCGCTGGACCGGTTCCGTTTCGAGGAGGCCTTCGTCCTGCAGACCGCCCTGGTCCTGCGGCGCCGGGCGGCCCGCGGGCACCCGGCCGTCGTGCGGCGTCCCGGCGAGGACGGCATCCTCTCGGCCTTCGACGCCCGTCTGCCCTTCGAGCTGACGGCGGGGCAGCGGGCCGTGAGCCAGGAGATCGCGGCGGACCTCGCGAGCGGGACCCCGATGCAGCGGCTGCTGCAGGGCGAGGTCGGGACCGGAAAGACCCTGGTCGCGCTGCGGGCGATGCTCGCCGTCGTGGCCGCGGGCGGCCAGGCGGCTCTGCTCGCTCCTACCGAGGTCCTCGCCGCCCAGCACCACCGGACGATCACCGACCTGCTCGGCGAGCTGGGCCGGGCGGGCACCCTGGACGGGGACCCGGACGGCACTCGGGTGGCGTTGGTCACCGGGTCGCAGGGGGCGGCGGCGCGGCGCCGCGTCCTCGCCGACGTCGCCTCCGGGGCCGCCGGGGTCGTCGTCGGCACCCATGCGCTGCTGAGCGACCCGGTCCAGTTCGCCGACCTCGGCCTCGTCGTCGTCGACGAGCAGCACCGGTTCGGGGTGGAGCAGCGCGACGCCCTGCGCAGCGGGCGCCTCGACCGCGACGGCCGGGCGCCGCACCTGCTCGTCATGACCGCGACCCCGATCCCGCGGACGGTCGCCATGACAGCCTTCGGGGACCTCGACGTCTCGACCCTCACCGAGGTGCCCGCCGGGCGGGCCGAGGTGGTCAGCCACGTGGTCTCGGTGGCCGAGCGGCCGGCCTGGCTGTCCCGGGTCTGGCAGCGGATCCGGGAGGAGGTGGACCGCGGGCGCCAGGCGTTCGTCGTCTGCCCCCGGATCGGCGACCCGCCCGGCGAGGCACCGGTTGCCGGGGGCGGGTCCCGGCGTGCCGACGACGAGGTCCCGGCCGAGCCCGGGGCCGAGCCCGGCGCCGGGGTGCTGGCCACCCTGGAGTCGCTGCGTGCCCACGAGTCCCTGGCGGGCCTGCGGGTGGAGCCTCTGCACGGCCGGCTCGACCCCGATGTCAAGGACGCCACCATGCGGGCGTTCGCGGCCGGGGACGTCGACGTGCTCGTGGCCACCACGGTCGTCGAGGTCGGGGTCGACGTGCCGAACGCCACGGTCATGGTGGTGCTGGACGCCGACCGCTTCGGGGTGTCCCAGCTGCACCAGCTGCGCGGGCGGGTGGGCCGCGGCAGCGCCGGCGGGCTCTGCCTGCTCGTGACCTCCGCGGCGCCGGAGTCCACGGCCCGGCGGCGGCTGGACGCGGTGGCCGCCACCCGCGACGGGCTCGCCCTGGCCCGCCTGGACCTCCGGCTGCGCCGCGAGGGCGACGTCCTGGGCGCGGCGCAGTCCGGTCGCCGGTCGTCCCTGCGGTACCTGCGGGTGCTGGACCACGAGGACGTCATCGTCGCGGCCCGGGCGGCGGCCGAGGCGCTGGTGGCGGAGGACCCGGACCTGGCGGACCACGCCGAGCTGCGGCGGGCGATCGCGGAGCGGGTCGACCCCGACCGCCAGGAGTTCCTCGACCGTGCCTGAGGGGGCGGGCTCGGGCCGCGCCCGGCGGCGGTGACCCGGATCATCGCGGGGGTGGCCGGCGGGCGGCGGCTGGCGGTGCCGCCGGGGACCGGGACCCGCCCGACCTCCGACCGGGTCCGGGAGTCGCTGTTCTCGCGGCTGGAGTCGCTCGGTGCGGTCGACGGGGCGCGGGTGCTCGACCTCTACGCGGGGTCCGGGGCGCTGGGGCTGGAGGCGGTGAGCCGAGGGGCGGTGTCGGCCGTGCTCGTCGAGGCGGACCGTCGAGCCGCGGACGTCGCCCGGCGCAATGCCCGCGACCTCGGCCTCGGCGGGGTCCGGGTGGTGACCGACCGCGCCGAGCGGTACCTGGCGGCGGCCGCCGGGCGCGGCGAGGTCGCCGACCTCGTGCTGTGCGACCCTCCCTACGCGCTGGCCGGGGGCGCCCTGACCGCGGTGCTGGCCGGGATCGCCCGGGTGCTGGCCCCCGGCGGCGTGGTCGCCGTCGAGCGGTCCGCCCGGGCGGGGGAGCCGGGCTGGCCGCCGGGGCTGTCGGCACTCGACGGCCGGGTGACGGGGGAGACGGCGGTGTGGCTGGCCACGGCGCCGATCCGGTCGCCCTGACCGCAGCCGCGTCGGCGGCTCACGGTCCGAGGCGCCACAGCGCGTCGAGCGGGACGGCCCGTAGCCGGTCGCCGTACGGCAGCGTCTGCTGGCCGGTGTACAGGACGAGGCCCGCGACGAACCGGTCGCCGAGCCGGTCCCGGAGGTGGCGCAGCCCGGACAGGTCCTCGGTCCGCACCGTGGCCGCCGCCTTGACCTCGATCGCGGCGACCCGCCCGTCCGCGGACTCGAGGACCGCGTCGACCTCCAGCCCGTCCTTGGTGCGGTAGTGATGGAGGCGGGCCCGGGTGTCGCTCCACGTCAGCTGCCTCGCGAGCTCCATGAGGACGAAGCTCTCGAGCATGGGCCCGGCCGCCCCGCCGGGCTCGCCGAGGCGGGCGGTGTCCTGGCCGAGCAGGTGGCAGGCGAGACCGGAGTCGACGTAGGCGAGCTTGGGCGTTCCGACGGCTCGCCCGGTCGACCCCGACGACCACGCGGGGATCTCCTTGATGACGAAGACGGCGTCGAGGAGGTCCGCGTACCGCCGGAGCGTGCTGCCTGGCAGGCCCGACTGGGTCGCGAGCGAGTTGAGGTTGAGCAGGCCGCCGGCCCGCCCTGCGAGGAGGGCGAGCAGCTTCCTCAGCTCACCGCGCCGCTGGATGACCGCCAGCTCCGTCACGTCCCGTTCGATGAGCGTGGTGACGTAGGACTCGAAGAACCCGCCCCGGCGCCGGGCGCTCCGCCGGACCGCCTCCGGGTAGCCTCCGCGCACGACGCGTTCCAGGTAGTCGCGCTTGCGGGCGGTCGACGAGTGCTCCAGGTCGGCCCCGCGCGAGAAGAGGACATCGACGAGGCCGTCCGGTTCCCGGCCCAGCTCCCCCTGCGAGAGCGGCCACAGCTCGATGATCTCCATGCGTCCGGGAAGGGCGTCGGGGAGGTTCCGCATCGCGAGGATCCGGGCGGAGCCGGTGAGCAGGAACCGCCCGGGCCGGGGATCGGTGTCCACGAGCACCTTCATCGCCCGGAACAGGTGGGGGCGAGCTGCACCTCGTCGATGACGAGCAGGCCGTCGTGATCGACGAATTCCCGCGGGTCCTCCGTCGCCGCGGTCAGGGTCGCGTCGTCGTCGAGCAGCCGGACGGCTGACCCCGGGGTGTCCGCGACCACCGCCCGGGCGAGCGTGCTCTTGCCTGCCTGCCGGGCGCCGTTCACTGTCACGATCCGGGTGTCGGCCAGAATCTCGGTGACCAGCTCACGGGCTCGGCGCGGGATCAACTCCAGGGAGTGCACGCACGCCAGTGTGGACGATCGCGGGCCCCGCCGTGGTGAACTGGCCGCTGGGTTCGTGGTGAACTGGCCGCTGGGTGCGTGGTGAAACGGCCGCTGGGGGGCCCGGACCACGACGGGCCGCTCGCCGTCGGCGCGTCGACCGCCCCTCTGACATCACGTCCGCCTCAACGCCCACGATCGAGGCGTCCCCGACGACGGAGGGAGCGGACATGGACCTCAGACTCGACGAGACGCTGGAGCACCTGCACCGCACCGGACCGGAGTTCGACGGCTGGCTGTCCAACCACGGCCCGATGGCGGCCGACGCGTTGCTGCGGATCGCGCCGGGCGCCGACGTGCGCCGCTGGACCGCCCGGTACGCCCGGCGCCTCGAGCCGCTCCCCGAGCCCCGCTGGGCGATCGCCGAGCAGGACTGGGGGGAGTACTGGGGCGACCCGTCCCGGCTCGGCGACTGGGTGGCGTTCTTCGACCGGGCGGTGCGGGAGCGCCCCTGGCGCGAGGTCCTCGCCACCTGGTGGCCGCGGCTGCTGCCCGGCAGTCTGGCCTCGGCCACGCACGGCCTGATCCGGACCGGGCACGCCGTGCGGGAGCTGCGCGAGGCCCGGACCGCGCCGCGGCTGACGGAGCTGGGCCAGGCCCTCGGGTACTGGGCGGCCCGGTGGCAGCCGATGCCTCTGGCCGTGCCCCGCCTCGGCGACCCCCGGGCGACGGACCGACCGGTGCTCCACCTCGGCGACGACCCCGGCGCGGCCGGGTCCGGGACCGTGCCCCGGGAGCCCGGGGCCGCCGGGGACCCGGGCGTGGCGGACCTGGAGGCGGTCCTCGACGCCGCGCCCCGGCTGGGCCAGGTCGGCGGCGCGCGCACCCGGATCGCCCTCGCCGGGGCCCGCCGGGAGTGGGCGGTCTACGCGCGGCGCGCCGCGGGCGTCCCGGCCGACATCCCCGAGGGACTGGCGCGGGTGCGCGACGCGGCCGTCACGGCCTACGACCGGTGGGGTCACGGCAACGCGATCATGATGGTGCACGCCGCGACCGCTCCCCGCGCCGCCGGGCTCGTGCTCCCGGCGCTGGACCCGGCCCTGTGGCCCATGACCTACCAGTGGGCCTGGGCCACCACGAAGCTGCTCGTCGCGGTCTACCGCCCGGGCACCCCGCGCCTCCCGCGCGACGTCGGGGACGGGGACGACCTCGCCGGCCAGGTCGCCGACCACGGCGACGAGCACGTGGTGAAGTTCGCCGAGGTCGCCTTCGAGGCCGCCGCGCGCGGTCGGGGAGGCGCGTCGTCCGCGGTGGAGCAGGCCATGGCGGGCATCAGCCCGCTCCGAGGGCGGTGAACGTCCGGCGGGCCAGCGTCTGCATGGCCGGCGACCCGTTTCGGGTCGACGAGCGTGATCGCGGCCTTCCACACCGCCCACCCCCGGGCGCGGTCCCAGGTGTCCCGGTCCAGGCCGACGGCGCGGGCGAACCGGGGCCGGGTGGCCGCGTCGACGATCGTCCACGCCGCCACCAGGTCGGGGCCCAGCCGGAAGGTCCGGTTGTCCCACCCCTGCGGGCGTGCGGCGTGCAACGGCAGGTGGGCCACGTGCGGGAACTGGTCCCGCAGGAGCCGGCGGACGAGGGCCTCGTCGGGCTCGGGGCGTGAGGCGGGTGCCGGCATCTCGGGCGCGTCCATGGCCGGCGTCAGTCCCGGCGTCCCTGCCGGACCGCGAGGAGGTACTCCTCGCGGTGCCGCGGGTCGGGGCCGATCCACGGTCGTGCGGGCGGCTCCCCGGTCACCGGCCGGTAGGACTCGAATGCGCTGTCGAGCACGGCTTCCCCCCGGGTGAGCCCGGGCAGCCCGCGCCGCAGCTCGTCCAGCCGGGCCGCCGGGATCACGCCCTCCACGACCGCCGATCCGGCGCGCCGGAGTGATCCCTGGGGGAGGCCGGTCCTGGCGGAGCCGAAGAAGACCGGGTGGACGAGGCACCGGGAGGTCAGGTCGGCGAGGACCTGCCGGAGCCGCCGTGGCGGGACCCGCGCTCCCGCCGCGGACGCGGCGAGGAGCCCGTCGTCGTGCTCGGCGAGGGCCTCGATCGCGTCGGGAGTGAGCGGTACCCCGCTGCCTGCGGACGTGACGGTCGCGGCCGCGGTGCCGATCCCCCTGACGGCGCCCATCGGGACCACGGTCCGGGTCAGCCGCTGCCGCAGCTCGTCGAGGAGGTCCCCGGCTCGCGCGCCACGGCGGTCGATCTTGTTGACGAGGACGACCGTCGGGATGCGCAGCCGGTCCAGCACTCGGGCGAGGACCCGGGTCTGGGCCTGGACTCCCTCGACGGCCGAGACGACGAGCACGACGCCGTCGAGGATGTCGAGCACCCGCTCCACCTCGGCGACGAAGTCCGGGTGACCCGGGGTGTCGACGAGGTTGACGACGGTGTCGCCGGTCGCGAACGACACCACCGCGGAGCGGATGGTGATGCCGCGGCGGCGCTCCAGCGCCAGGGTGTCGGTCTGGGTGTCACCGACGTCGACGCTGCCGACGCGGTCGATGGCGCCTGCCTCGAACAGCAGGCGTTCGGTCAGTGTGGTCTTGCCGGCGTCGACGTGCGCCAGCACTCCGAGATTGACGTGGGGCATCGGTCGTCCAGTCCTCGCGTGCGGGGGTTCGGTGACGGGAACAGGGACGACGGACGCATGAGGGGACTCCTCTCGGGACCGACGGACGGACGGCCTCCCGAGCATGCCACCGGCCGACGACGGCGTCAGGTTCGGGACGCGACCGGAGCAGGAGAGCGGGCGGGCACGACGACCCCGTGCGCGTCCGCGAATCGACCGGCCCGGAGCGCTGGATCCGGGCCGGCCGATCGTCCCGAGCGCTCAGCCCTTCTCGGCGCCCGCGGTGGCGCCGCGGATGAAGTACCGCTGGAGCATGAAGAACAGGATGGCCACCGGGATCGTCATGATGAGCCCGGCCGCCATCGAGATCGGGAACTGGTTGCCCTGGCCGAGGCTGCCGCTGGTCAGCAGGCCGACGCCCTTGGTGAGGGTGTACAGGTCCGGGTCCTGTGAGGCGATGAGGAAGTGGGGCAGCTCGTTCCACGACGCCTGGAACGACAGGATGGTCACGGTGATGAGGGCCGGCCGGGCCATCGGCAGCACGACCGAGCGGAACATCCGGAAGGTGCTGGCGCCGTCGATCCGGGCGGCCTCCTCGACCGACCGGGGGAGGGTCTCGAAGAACTGCTTCATGATGAAAATCCCCGCGGCGTCGGCGATGAGCGGCAGGAACAGCGCCGGGTAGGTGTTCCAGATGCCGAGCTCGCGCAGCACCAGGAACTTGGGGATGAGCAGGACGATCGGCGGGACCGCCAATACCGCGAGGACCCCGGCGAAGACCGCGGTCCGGCCCCGGAACGGCAGCCGGGCGAGGGCGTACCCGGCGGCGGCGTCGAAGGCGACCCGGCCGACGGTGACGACCAGCGACACGACGACCGAGTTGACGAACCACAGGTCGAAGTCGGCCTGGGCGAGCTGGCGGTAGGCGTCGAGCGTGAACGGGTTGGGGATGAACGACAGGGAGTTCTGGGTGGCGTCCGGGTTCGTCTTGACGCTCGTGACGATCTGGATGACGAACGGGTAGATGTAGATCGCCGCGAACGCCAGCAGGAACCCGTACCCGGCGACGAGCGCCGCGACGGTGAGCGGCGTGTACCTCCGACGGGGCCGGCGGACCCGGCCCTCGCGGGGCGTGGCGATCCCTCCGGTGGTCGGCTGGGCCCCGGCGCGGGCGCCGGCCGGCGCGCTCACCGGGCACCCCGGTGCGCGAGCGTCCCGGCGACGGTGCCGGAGGTCCGCCGCCGCCTCCGTTCGGCCCGCCGTTCCCGTGCTGCCACGCGGTCGCGGAACAGCAGCCGCTGGAGCAGCGTGAACACGATGATGATGGCGAACAGCACGAAGGCCATCGCGGCTGCCACGCCCCACTGGTTGTTCTCGAAGGCGTAGAAGTACGAGAGGAACGCCGGGGTGTACAGGCCCCGCTGCGGTGCCCCGGACGTCACGATGAACACCTGGTCGAACACCTGCCAGGTGCCGATGACACCGAGGGTGACGACGAGGATGATCGCCGGTCGCAGGTGCGGGAGGGTGACGGCGCGGTAGCGCTGCCAGCCGTTGGCCCCGTCGACCTTGGCGGCCTCCTCGACCTCGACCGGCACGTCCTGCAGCGCCGCCAGGAAGACGAGCATGAAGGTCCCGCTGGTCGTCCAGATGACGAGGATCATGATGGCCGAGAGCTGCACCGTGGGGCCCGAGATCCACTCCCACGCGGACAGGCCGAGGAAGGTGGCCTCGGCGAGGATCGCGGGGGGCTCGGCGATCGTCCACAGCCCCAGCCCCTCCCCGATGATGTGGAAGATGCCGCGGGTGTCGGCGAACCAGGTGGGGCCCTGGATGCCGAAGACCGAGAGGATCGAGTTGACCGGCCCGGTCCCGGACAGCAGGAACAGGAAGATGAGCGTGATGGCGACCGAGGAGGTCACCGACGGGAAGTAGAACGCGGTCCGGAAGAAGCTCTTCGCCCGCAGGAACTGCTGGTTGACCAGCGTGGCGAGCGCCAGGGCGAGGATCGTCTGGATGGGGACGACGAACAGCACGTAGTAGAAGTTGTTGCGGATGGACGTCCAGAAGTCCGTGCGGGTGAGCCCCGGTTCGGTGAGGATCTGCTGGTAGTTCTGGGCGCCGATGAACTCGGTCTCGCTGGAGAAGGGGCTGCCGCGGCCCGGCACCCAGTCCGTCAGCGACACCCAGAACGCCAGGACGATGGGGATGGCGAGGAACAGCAGGAGCAGGACCACCGCCGGGGCGGTGAAGGCCCAGCCCGCCGAGTTCAGTCCCTTGGTCGTGCCACCCCCACGGGGGCGTCGCCCCGGTCCTCGGGTGGCGGCGCCCGCGACGGCGGGCGACGGGGTCCATTCGTTGGCCACGGCGATTACCTCCTCGTACTCCGCTGGGGCCGGGTGGTGCCGGGGGCCGGGCCGGCGTGCGCCGGCCCGGCCCCCGGGGCTGTCAGCGTCCGGGGATCACTGTCCGAGGACGGGTGCCGCGTTGGTGTCGAAGGACTCGAGAATCTGCTCGGGGTCACCCGTGGCGAGGTTCTGCAGCTGGGTGTCGAGGTCGAGCAGGACGGGCTGGAGGCCGGTCGCGATGATGGGACCGCGGCCGTACTCCGCGCCGTTGATGAAGGCCTCGTTGTCCGGGAACAGGTCGAGATAGCCCTCCCGCGCCGACTCCCGGCTCGGGATGACGCCGAAGCCCTCCGCCGCCGCGAGCTGCCGCTCCTCGGTGGTGATGAAGCGGATGAAGTCGACCGCGGCTGCCTGGGTGTCGGAGTCGGCGGCCACGCCCCAGCACTGGGTGAAGATCAGCGTGCCCTGGCCGGCCGGCCCCTCGGGCAGCTCGATCACCCGGTAGTCGAGGTCGGGGTAGTCGGTCCGCATGGCGCCGCGGATCCATGGGCCCTCCATGGCCATGGCGGTGCGCCCGGTCCCGAACGCCTCGCCGCCCCAGCCGGCGTCGAGCGCCGCCGGGTAGGCCGCCGACCCCGACTCGAGCAGCCCCTTGATGAAGGTGAGGGCTTCGACGTTCTCCGGGGTGTTGGCGGTCGGCTCGGTGCCGTCCTCGTTGACCCACCAGCCGCCGGCCTGGATGAGGAAGGCACCCAGCCGGTTCCGCGGGTCGTCCTGGGTGAAGGTCATGCCGACCTGGTTGCCCGTCGTGAGTGCCGCCGCGACGGTCTCCAGCTCCTCCCAGGTGGTGGGGATGTCGTCGTCGGTCAGCCCCGCGGCCTCCCACGCCTCGTTGTTGATCTGCAGCGCGAGGGTGGAGAAGTCCTTGGGGATGCAGTACAGCTGCTCCTCGTAGGTGAACGTGTCGCGCAGCGACTCGTAGAAGTCGTCGGCGTCCTCGATCTGGTCGCCGTAGGGCGCGAGGTTCCCGGCCTCGGCCAGGTCGGCGAAGTTGTTGGCGTCGACGTAGAAGGCGTCCGGCGGCTCCCCGCCGGCGAAGCCCTGCTGGAGGTCCTGCTGGATGTCCTGGGCCACCCGGATGTTCGCGGTGTTGCCCGTCTCCTCGGACCACAACTCCGCGCTCTCCTCGGCGAACTCGCGCTCGGCGTCCTCGCTGGCGGCGATGAGGACGTCGATCGTGACACCGGTGGTGGCGCCGCCGCCGGCCTCCTCGGCCGGCTCGTCGCCGCCTCCGCCGCAGGCGGCGAGGACGAGCGCCCCGGCGACGGCGGCGGGGACGGCGAGGCGGACGGAACGGGGAAGATGTCTCATGCGAGCGCTCAACTCCTCTGGTGATGGGTGGGTGGTGGGGGATGGG
>JBHJOJ010000152.1:0-28499 GCA_050329835.1 Kineosporiaceae bacterium
CACGGCGAGATCGGGCTCGTCCCGCCCGTGGAGTACGAGACCAGCTACCGCGACACGCACCCCGCCGAGCAGACCGCTCAGCGGGTGATCACAGCCTCCATCAAACCCGGTGCTTGACAGGGTGACCTCGTCACCCCGGACTGGCGGCAACGCCCGCGCCCTGCACGGGTGAACCTCGAGGGCCGGTTCGTCGCGCTCGAGCCGCTCATCGACGGGCACGCGCCGGACTTGCATGCCACCCTCTGCGGACCTGGTGACACGTCGCTGTGGACCTATCGCCCGGTCGGTCCACCCCCCTCGGTCGCGGACCTGGTCGAGCTCAACCGAGGCTGGCCATGGGCGGACGGCAACGTCTCGTGGGCCGTGCTGCCCACAGCGGCGGGCGCGTCGGGCACCGTGCCGGCCCGAACGGCGTCCGGGATGACGACCCTCACTCGGATCGAGCCGACGCACGGTCAGGTCGAGGTCGCTGGTGTGATCTACTCGGCGGCACTGCAACGCAGCCCCGCCACCACCGAGGCGACGTACCTGCTCATGCGATACGCGTTCGACGACCTCGGCTACCGGCGGTTCGAGTGGAAGTGCGACTCGCTCAACGAGCCGTCACGCCGCGCCGCCACGCGGCTCGGTTTCCGGTTCGAGGGGACGTTCCGCCATCACATGGTGACCCGCAGTCGCAGTCGCGACACCGACTGGTTCTCGGTCACCGACACCGAGTGGCGCACCCTTCGCCCTGTGCACGAGCAGTGGCTGGCCCCCGACAACTTCGCGGACGACGGTCGGCAACGTCTTGCGCTGGGTGCCCTCACGGCCGCGTGGCGTGCGGGTCCGGCGGATCCCTGACGCGCTGTCTCGGCTGCATGCCCGCTGTGGAGGACGTCGGCACAGCGGGCTCGGAGTGACGGGTCGAGGATCTCCACGGATCACGTCCCCGCCGGTGCACGCCCGGCGGGAACCACTGCGTACTGGCGGACGGTGAGGTCCCGGAACGTCACCGGCCCGCGCGGGCCCGGCACCCGGTCCAGGTTGATGCCGGTCTCGGGGATCGCGAGCAGCCGGAAGCCGTCGAGCAGCCGGGTCGGGGCGTTCCAGAAGACCCCGGTGCCCGTGTAGGCCGCCAGGAAGGCCTCGGCGGCCGCGACGTCCTCGGTCGCGATGCCCGCCGCGAGGCCCGAGGTCTCCTCGTTGGCCACCCGTGCCGCCTCCAGCGGGCCGCTCACGCGGTCGACCGTCACCGTGGCGGACCGCGCGTCGTCCAGCGCCCACTCGTGGCCGCGGGGATGGTCGTGCGGCGGCAGCGACACGGCGATGCCGAGGCCGGACAGCAGCGCCGTCAGCTCCGGCACCAGCTCGTCGTGGACGGCGTCGTCGACCAGCAGGAGGTTGAGCCGGTTGCACACGCCGAGCCGGTCCACGCTGCGGGTCACGAGGTCGCGGACCTTGGCACGGTCGGCGTCCGGGTGGACGTACAGCACGCCCCCGCCGTCGGCGTGGGCGAGGACCCGGACGTCGTGGCGGGCGGCCTCCCGGGCGAGGGCGCGGGTGCTCTCGCCGCTGCCGCGCACGATGACCAGCGGCACCAGGCGCGGCAGGCGCATCAGCGAGAACGCGGCCTCGCGGGCGGGTGAGGGGATGAGCTGGACCGCCGCCGGGTCGACGCCCACCTCGGCCAGCGAGGGCGCGACCACATGGTCGACCAGCGCGGTCGAGGACCGCAGCGCCGCCGACCCGGTGCGCAGCACCCCGGCGTTGCGGGACTTCACGAGCTGGCCGGCGATGTCGACGGTGACGTTGGGCCGCGCCTCGTAGTTGGCGCCGATCACGCCGACCGGCCGGCGCCGCTCCAGCAGGACGAGGTCCCCGGGCAGCTCCCGGACCACCCGCGAGCCCGGTTCGTGCGGAATCCCGGCGAGCACACGCAGCTGCCCGGCCATGTCCTCGACCCGCTGCTGCCCGAGCGCGAGCCGGTCGAGCAGCGCGGGACCGGTGCCGCATTCGCGGGCGGCGGCGACATCGGCCGCGTTGGCGTCCAGCACGGCGTCCCGGGCGGCGCCGAGGCGGGCCGCCATGCCGGCGAGCGCCCGGTCGACGTCGTCGTCGGAGGCCGCGGCCAGCGACGCGGCCGCGGCGGACGCCGCGCGCGCGCATCCGGCGACGACGTCGTCGACCGGGAGGTCCCGGACGGCACGGTCCTGGACAGCGGGGCTCGGGTCGGTGTCGGTGGCCACGCCGCCATCCTGCCCTCCCCGGCTCCTGAGGTCAGGGCGGTGTGTCCGGGTGCTGTCCGGGGGCGCTGCGAGACTCGGGGCGTGGTCGACCTCGGAGCGATGATCCGCCGCGACGTCCCGCCGGAGGACGTGGTGCCCCTGGCGCGCGAGCTCGCACCCCTGGTCGACGAGCTGTGGCTGGTCGAGGACCTCGGCTGGGCCGGCGGGATCGCCCAGGTCGCCGCCGTCCTCGCGGCGACGGACGGCGTGCGGGTCGGGCACGGGGTCGCACCGGCGCCGTTCCGCAACGCGGCGGCGCTGGCCATGGAGTGGGGGACGCTGGCCCGGGCGCACCCGGGGCGGCTGCACGCCGGGCTGGGCCACGGCGTGCCGGGGTGGATGGACCGGATCGGCGGCAGCCCGCGCAGTCGGCTCGCCCTGCTGCGCGAGGTCACCGCCGCCACCCGGCGGCTGCTCGCCGGCGGGACGGTCACGGTCTCCGGGGACGAGGTCCACCTGGAGGACGTCGCCCTGGTCTTCCCGCCCGCCGTGGTGCCGCCGGTGTCGCTCGGGGTGTCCGGGCCGCGCTCGCTCCGGTTGTCCGGCGAGGTGGCCGACGGCACCGTCCTGGCCGAGGGGACGAGCCCGGCGCAGCTGCGGGCCGCGCGGGAGGCGATCGACGCCGGGCGGGCGGCGGCCGGGGTGACCGCGGCGCACCGCGTCACGGTCTTCGTCGCCTCCTGGTGTGGTGACCCGGACGCCGCCCCGCCGCAGCCCGAGGTCGTCGGGGACGGCTGGACCGCCACCGGGTCGGCTCCGGCGGAGGTGGCGGGCCGGCTGCGCGACCTCGCGGCCGCCGGTGCGGACGCGCTGGTCCTCGTGCCGTTCGGGGACGCCGCCGGGCACATCGACCAGCTGGCGCTGGCGGCGCAGGACGTGATGCCGCTCGTCAGGCGGTGACGACGGCGGCGTGCCGGGCGGCGCCGCGGGGCCGCGGGAGGCCCACGAGGGGCGCGGGCGGCGCCGCGTGCTCCAGGGCCCACCCGAGGA
This sequence comes from Kineosporiaceae bacterium, assembly GCA_050329835.1. Classification (GTDB taxonomy): domain Bacteria; phylum Actinomycetota; class Actinomycetes; order Actinomycetales; family JBBAYJ01; genus JANNOG01. The sequence goes on from JBHJOJ010000152.1 coordinate 3,258, forward strand.
ACTCCGCCGGCTCCAGGGCGGGCGTGAAGAGGTACCCCTGGGCGGTCCGGCAGCCGAGGGCGTCGAGGGCGTCGAGCTGCCGCTCCGTCTCGACCCCCTCGGCGACGACGCCCACCCCGCTGATCGCCGCCAGCCGGAGGAGGTACTCGACGAGGAGGTGCTCGCGGTCGGAGTCGATGGCGCTGACGAAGCTGCGGTCGATCTTGATCGTGTCGGCCGGCAGCGTCGTGAGGTGGGTGAGCGTGGAGTAGCCGGTCGTGAAGTCGTCGAGGGCCACCTTGACCCCGAGGGCGCGCACGTCCGACAGCACGACCGCCGCCCGGTCGACGTCGCTGACGACGGCGGTCTCCGTCAGCTCCACGGTGAGGCGGGTCGGGTCCACGCCGTGGGCCGTCAGGGCGTCGCGGACGTCGCCGACCAGGTCGCCGTGGATGACGTGGCGACCCGAGACGTTGACGGCGACGCCGAGCTCGAGCCCGGCGGCGGCCCATTGCGCGAGCTGGCCGCAGGCCGCGTCGAGCACCAGCTTGTCGATCTCGACGATCAGCCAGCTGCCCTCCGCGATCGGGATGAAGTCACCCGGCAGCACGAGCGAGCCGTCCGGCATCCGCCAGCGGACGAGCGCCTCGGCGCCCACCACCCGGTGCCCGGGCCCGGTCACGGGCGAGGGCTCCGTCAGCTCGACGATCGGCTGGTAGTGCACCTCGAGCCGGCCGCCCGCGAGCGCCGACCGGAGCTCCCCCTCGATCCGGTGGCGGTCGATCATGCGCTGGCGCATGGCGGGGACGAACTCCTGGACCTGGGACTTGCCGTGGTCCTTGGCGTAGGCCGCGGCGAAGTCCGCGTCCTGGAGCAGGGTGTCGGGCTCGTCCGTCCCGGCGGCGACGACACCGATGCTCGCCGAGAGCCGGCTGGTGGCCGAGCCGACGGCGAACGGCTCCTCCAGCCGGGTCAGGCAGCGCTGCGCGAGCCGCCGGGCGTCGTCGAGGTCCCGGTGGAGGACGACGAGGAACTCGTCGCCCCCGAGCCGGGCCACGCGGCCGTCGCTGCCGGCCACGGCGGCGGTCACCTCGGACAGCCGCCGGGCCGCCTCGAGGAGCACCCGGTCCCCCGCCGCGTGCCCGAACGTGTCGTTGACGGCCTTGAAGCCGTCGAGGTCGAGGAACATCACGCTGCCCGGACCGCCGCGGGCGACGGCCGCGGAGAGGTCGCGGAGCATAGCCATCGCGGCGCGGCGGTTCGGCAGCCTCGTGAGGCTGTCCGTGGTGGCCTGGTCGGCCAGCCGCGCGGCCTGCTGGCGCACCAGCACCGCGCGCGACCGGTACACCCGCCACAGTCCGGCGACGCTGGACAGGAGGGCGACCACGAGGCCCGCCGTCACGGCCCGGTTGGCGGCGAGCGTGGCGCGACGCGACTCCAGGGCCGCCTCGGCGGCAGCCTCCTGCTGGGTGACGAAGGCGTCGAGGCCGGTGCCGTAACGGGCCTTCTGGACCTCGTACTCGCCGGTCAACAGGGCTTGGGCCTCGGCCAGGCGCCCCTCGGCCCCCAGCTCGAAGATCCTGGTCTCCAGGGCGATGAGGCGCTGGTTGGCGTCGTCGACGGCGTCGAGGGGGCGGGTGGCGTCCGGGCCGGACAGCCCGCGGGACAGCGCGATCGCCTCGTCGAGCCGGACCACGCCGTCGTCGTACCGCTGCTGCCAGCGGGGGTCCCCGGTGGCGGCGTACCGCGCGGCCGAGTGGGTGAGGAGCTCGTCGAGGTAGCGGATGTCCTGGGCGGCCCCGGCCACCCGGGTGTCGACCTGCCGGGTGCGCTCGACGCCCTCCAGGCCCTCCGTGGCCGACCACCAGAGGATGGCGCCGGCCGCGACCACGAGCAGGGCCAGCGCCGCGAGGGCGACGGTCACCCGGTCGGGGCGGTGGCCGGGATCGGCCGGCGGGGTGCCGTGGTGCCCCGGCCGGGTCAGACGTCGCACCCCTGTCGTGTCGACACGGGATCACCCCGGATTGAGCGAGATCACCCGCCCGTCGAGATGGTCACGACGACCATGATGACCATCACGGACACCGAGTACTCCGACGACGTCACCGTGACGGGCGTCTGGTCGATCGCCGAGGCGGAAGCCCGCGTCAGCACCCTCGTGGCACGCGCCGTCTCGTCCGGACCGCAGCGCATCACCAGGAACGGATGCGAGACGGCCGTCGTGGTGTCGGTGGCCGAGTGGCATCGGCGGACCTCCCGGCGGGGCACCCTCGCGGACTTCTTCGACACCTCCCCGCTGCGGGACTCCGGACTTGCGGTCGACCGCGCTCCGGGCGGGGTCCGGGAGCCCGTCCTGTGACGTTCCTCCTCGACACGACCGGTGCTCGATCCGTGGACGGGGTGAGCGGGCGGTCGGCGGGACGGCGCGGGCGAGGTGCGGCCGTCAGCCGGGGGCCGGGGCCGGGAAGTCGCCGGCCCGGGCGAGCAGCCCCGGCGTCCCGGCCCCCAGGGCGTCCGCGACGAACCGGGCGGGCCGGGTGAGGGCCGTGACGTCGAGGCCGGTGTCGACGCCGCTGCGCCGCAGGGCGTAGACGAGGTCCTCGGTGGCGATGTTGCCGGTCGCCGCGGGGGCGAATGGGCACCCCCCGAAGCCGCCGGAGGACGCGTCCAGGGCCGCCACCCCGGCCTCGACGGCGGCGAGGGCGTTGGCGTACCCGGTGTTGCGGGTGTTGTGGAAGTGGGCCCGCAGGGACACGCCCGACTCCGCCCGGACCGCCGCCACCAGGCGCCGGACGTCGGCCGGGACCCCGACCCCGATGGTGTCCCCCAGGGCCAGCTCGGCCGGTTCCCCCGGCAGCACCTCGCGGACCACCCGCATCACCTGCCCGGTCGTCACCTCGCCGGTGAAGGGGCAGCCGAACGCCGCCGACACGGTGACCGAGGCCGGGACCCCGGCCGCCCGGGCGGCCGCCAGCATCCGGACCGTCGCCGCCAGCACCGCCGCGACGTCGGCGCCCTGGTTGCGGACCGAGAACTCGTCGGTCGTGATGGCGACGAGGTTGACCTCGTCCACCCCGGCCGCCAGCGCACGCTCGAGCCCGCGCTCGTTGAGGACGAGCCCGATGTGGCGCACCGGCGTCCCGTCCGGAGCGGTCCGGGGCACGCCGGCCATGACCTCCTCGGCGCCGGCCATCTGCGGCACGCGGGCGGGGTTGACGAAGGACACGGTCTCGATCCGCCGCAGCCCGGCCTGGATCAGGGCGGTGACGAAGGCGATCCGGGTGTCGACGTCGAGGACGGCCCGTTCGTTCTGCAGGCCGTCCCGGGGCCCGACCTCGACGACCTCCACAGCGGAGCCGGCGGACATGCGCTCCAGCCTGACAGGTCCTCGTTGTTGTATGCAATGACAGGTCGATTCGTCGGCAGACCCTTGCCAGTCCGTCGGTTCAGTCCCTAGGTTGCGTGCACTTCCCCGACGACCCGTGGGAGCGCACATGGCGACGGCGACCGCTGCGACGACGGTGGACGCCGTGCGCGACCTCATCGTCGGCGGCGCGTACGGCCCCGGGGACCGCCTGGGCGAGGTCGAGCTGGCGCAGGCGCTCGGCGTCAGCCGGACCCCCGTGCGCGAGGCGCTGCGCCGGCTGTCGGCCGAGGGCCTGGTCGAGATCACGCCGAACAAGGGCGCCCGGGTCGTCCTGCACGACGAGACGGACCTGGACCACGTCTTCGAGCTCCGGGCCCAGGTCGAGGGGCTGGCCGCCCGGCTCGCCGCCGACCGGGTCGACGCGGCCGCCCTCGACGAGCTCGACGACGTCGCCGAGGAGATCGCCCGGCACGCCGAGCCGGGGCCGCGGCAGGACCTCGACCGGGTGTACGTCCTCAACGCCCGCTTCCACGGCGGCGTGATCGCCGCCACCGGCGGAGCCGTGCTGCCGGGCACCGTCGACGGCCTCGTCCACACCGCGGCGGTGCTGCGGACGCTGCACGGCTTCGACGAGGCCGCGCTGCGGCGCAGCGTCAACCATCACCGCGAGATCGTCGCGGCACTGCGCGCCGGGGACGGGCTGTGGGCCGAGGCCGTCATGCGCAGCCACCTGTACTCGGCCCGGGCGTCGCTGCTGGGGCCGCGGCGGCGGCCCGAACCCGAGCGACCCGACCGTCCCGAGGGAGCGTCCACCCCGTGACCGACAGCCCCCGCGGGCCGGCCGGCGAGCGGCTGCCGCTCGCCGACGTCCGCGTCCTGGAGGTCGGCCAGCTGCTGGCGGGGCCGTTCTGCGGCCAGCTGCTGGGCGACTTCGGCGCCGACGTCGTGAAGCTGGAGGACCCCGGGCGGGGTGACCCGATGCGGCAGTGGGGCCGGGAGAAGCCGCACGGGAAGTCGCTGTGGTGGCCGGTGGTGGCCCGGAACAAGCGCTCCGTCACGTGCAACCTGCGCCACCCCGACGGCCAGGCGCTGGTGCGCCGCTTGGTCGCCCGCTCCGACGTGCTGCTGGAGAACTTCCGCCCGGGCACGCTGGAGCGCTGGGGCCTGGCCCCGGAGCAGCTGTGGGAGGTCAACCCGGGGCTCGTCGTCACCCGGGTGACCGGCTTCGGCCAGAGCGGGCCGTACTCGCCGCGGGCCGGGTACGGCTCGATCGGCGAGGCGATGGGCGGGCTGCGCCACGTGGTCGGGGACCCGGACCGCCCGCCCGCCCGGGCCGGGATCTCGATCGGCGACTCCCTGGCGGCGACCTTCGCGACGATCGGGACGCTGGTGGCCCTGCGGGAGCGGGATCGGACGGGGCGCGGGCAGGTCGTCGACTCGGCGATCTACGAGGCGGTGCTCGCCATGATGGAGTCGCTGGTCCCGGAGTGGGAGATCGCCGGCTACCAGCGGGAGCGCACCGGCTCGGTACTCCCGAACGTGGCGCCGAGCAACGCCTACCCGACCGCCGACGGCGAGATGGTGCTGGTCGCGGCGAACCAGGACTCCGTGTTCGCCCGGCTGGCCGGGGTGATGGGGCACCCGGATCTGGCCGGGGACCCCCGCTACGCGACCCACTCCGCCCGGGGGGCCCACGCCGCGGAGCTCGACGCGCTCATCGCCGAGTGGACGGCCGGCCAGCCCGCCGACGACCTGCTGGCACGCCTCGCCGACGCCGGGGTGGCCGCCGGTCGCATCTACCGGGCCCGGGACATGCTCGCCGACCCGCACTTCGCGGCGCGCGAGGCGATCGTCCGGGTCGCCCACCCCGAGTTCGGCGAGATCCCCATGCAGAACGTCGCGCCGAAGCTGTCCGCCACCCCCGGCCGGGTCCGCCACCCCGGCCCCGACCTGGGCCAGCACAACGACGAGGTCTACCGAGGGCTGCTGGGGCTCGACGACGCCGAGCTCCGGCGGCTGCGCACCGAGGGAGTCGTGTGACCCCCTGATCGACACCGCACCATCCAGAGGAGGCAACGATGCCGTACCGCCTGGGCGTCGACGTCGGGGGCACGTTCACCGACGTCCTGCTCATCGACACCGATTCCGCCAGGACGTGGCGCGCCAAGACCGCCTCGACCCCGCACGACCAGTCCGAGGGCGTGCTGCGGGGCATCGAGCGGGTGTGCGACGAGGCCGGCATCGCCCTGGCCGACCTCGACGAGGTGCTGCACGGCACCACCGTCGCGACGAACGCCATCCTCGAGGGCAAGGGCGCCCGGGTCGGCCTGGTCACGACCCGGGGGTTCCGGCAGGTGCTCCAGATCGCCCGCTCGTTCGTCCCCGGGGGCCTGGCGGGCTGGATCATCTGGCCCAAGCCGGAGCCCCTGGCGGCGCTGGAGGACACCGTCGAGGCCGTCGAGCGGGTGGCGAGCGACGGCTCGGTCGTCACCCCGCTGGACGCCGAGGACGTCCGCCGCAAGGTCCGGCGCCTGCGGTCGCACGGCGTCGAGGCGCTGTCGGTGTCGCTCGTCAACTCGTTCGCCAACGGCGACCACGAGAAGGCGATCGGCGTGATCGCCGCCGAGGAGCTGGGCGCGGACGTCCCAGTGTCGCTGTCCAGCCACGTCCTGCCGGAGCTGCGGGAGTACGAGCGCACCCTCACCACGGTCGCCAACGCCTACGTGCAGCCCCAGGTCGCCGGGTACGTGCGGAACCTCGAGGACAAGCTGCGCGGGGGCGGCGTCGACGGGCGGCTGTACATCCTGCGCAGCGACGGCGGGCTGGCCTCGCCCGCGGTCGCCGCCGAGAACCCGGTGACCATGCTGCTGTCCGGGCCGGCGGGCGGGGTGACCGGGGCGATCTGGGCCGCCCGCCGGGCCGGCTTCGAGAACCTGCTGACCTTCGACATGGGCGGCACCAGCACCGACGTCGCGCTGGTGCAGGGCGCGACGCCGCGGATCGGCCGCCAGACCCGGGTCGGGGACCTCGACGTCCGGGTCGCCAGCGTCGACGTCCGCACCGTGGGGGCCGGGGGTGGCTCGGTCGCCCACGTGCCGCCGCTGACGCAGGCGCTGCGGGTCGGGCCGATGTCCGCCGGCGCCGTTCCCGGGCCGGCCGCCTACGGCAAGGGCGGCGAGGCACCGACGGTCACCGACGCCGACGTCGTCCTCGGGTACCTGCCGGCGGCGCTGGCCGGCGGCGAGATCGAGCTGGGCGTCGAGCGGGCGCGGGCCGCGGTGGCGACGATCGCCGGGGCGACCTCGCTCGGCAGCGTCGAGGAGGCGGCGGCCGGGATCGTCGACATCGTCAACGAGAACATGTTCGGTGCGCTGCGGCTGGTCTCGGTGCAGCAGGGCTTCGACCCGCGGGACTTCGCCCTGGTGGCCTTCGGCGGGGCCGGCCCGCTGCACGCCAACGCGCTCGGCCGGCTCACCGGGGCCTGGCCGGTTGTCATCCCGCCCAGCCCGGGCGTGCTGTGCGCGTACGGGGACGCGACGACCTCGCTGCGCGACGAGTCGGCGCGGACCTACATCCGCCGGTTCTCCGAGACCTCCGACGACGACCTGCGCACGGCGTTGGCGGAGCTGGCCGACCAGGCGCGCGCCACGCTGCGGGCCGAGGGCGTCGACGACGCCGGGCAGTCGGTGTCGTACAGCGTCGACATGCGCTACCACGGGCAGGGGTTCGAGATCCCGGTGGCGGTGGACGCCGCGGCGTTCGACGGGGCCGGGGCCGGGCTGGCCGCGATCGCCGCGGCCTTCGACGCCGAGCACGAGCGGCTGTTCTCGTTCCTGCTGCCCAACGAGCACGAGGTCGTCACCCTGCGGGCGTCGGTCACCGGGCCGCGACCGGCCGTGGCGGCCGAGGCCCTCGGGCACGGCGGACCCGACCCCTCGGCCGCCCGGGTCGCCGATCACGAGATCTGGGTCGGCGGCGACCACGTGTCGGCGGCGGTCTACGACCGGGCCCGGCTGGCCGCCGGGAACGTCGTCCCGGGGCCCGCGATCGTCACCGAGATGGACTCCACGACGCTGGTGCTGCCCGGCCACGTCGCGACCGTCCACCCCTCCGGGTCGCTGCTCATCACCCCTGTCGAGACGTCGCAGACCAAGGAGGCCTGAGCCGTGGCACGCATCCTCGAGACGGCGACCGAGCCGCTCACTAAGATCCCGGTCGACCAGGTGGACGTCGTCACCCTCGACCTCGTCGAGAACGCCCTGCGCAACGCCCGCTACGAGATGGACGAGGTGCTGTTCCGCACCGCGCTCAGCCCCGGCATCCGGGAGCAGCACGACGAGTTCCCGCTCATCGGCGACCCCGACGGCAAGATGGTGGTCGGGCAGTTCGGGCTGTCGATCCCCGACTTCCTCGACAACTACGACGGGACGATCGAGGAGGGCGACGTCCTGCTGACGTCCGACCCGTACTCGTGCGGGGCGGCGATCAGCCACGCCAACGACTGGCTGGTCGTCATGCCCATCTTCGTCGAGGGCCGGGTCGTCGGCTGGGCGGCGATGTTCGGGCACATGTCGGACGTCGGCGGCAAGACCGCTTCGTCCATGCCCACCGACGCCCGCACCATCTTCGAGGAGGGCGTCGTGATCCCGCCCTTCACGCTGTACAAGAAGGGCGTCCTCGACGACGACGCGCTCCGCATCATCCTCAACCAGGTCCGCAAGCCGGACTGGAACCGCGCCGACCTCAACGGGATCGTCGCCGCCTGCCGCACCGCGGCGCGGCGGGTCACCGAGATGTGCGAGCGCTTCGGGGTCGAGACCTACCTGTCGGCGCTGGACGCCCTGCTCGACCGCAACTACCGCGCGATGAGGACGCTGCTCGGCCTCGTGTTCGAGGACGGGAAGACCATCTCGTTCACCGACTACATCTGCGACGACGGGGTGGGGTACGGGCCCTACGAGCTCACGCTGTCCCTCACCCGGCACGGCGACAAGGTCGTCCTCGACTTCACCGGGTCCTCGCCCCAGGCCCGCGGCCCGGTGAACTACTACATCAACGAGAATCTCGTCCGGATGTTCTTCGGCATCTACATGATCACGGTGGCGGACCCGCAGATCCTGTGGAACGACGGCTACTACCCGCTGGTCGACGTCGTCATCCCCGAGGACTCGTTCTGGAAACCGCGGTACCCGGCGGCCCTGTCGGGCCGCAACCACGGGATCGGGCGGGTCTTCGACCTGCTGGGCGGGCTGCTCGGGCAGACGAACCCGAGCCTGCTGAACGCGGCCGGGTTCTCGTCGTCACCGCACTTCATGTACTCCGGCCGGTACTCCGAGGGCCCGGAGAAGGGCGAATGGTTCCAGCTGTACTCCATCGGCTTCGGCGGGATCCCGGGCCGCCCGCTCGGCGACGGCCCGGACGGGCACTCGCTGTGGCCGAGCTTCACCAACATCCCGTGCGAGTACCTCGAGTCGTACTACCCGATGCGGATCGAGCGGTGGGAGACGGTGGCCGACTCCGGCGGCGCCGGGCTCCACCGGGGCGGCAACGGCGTGGACGTCGCCTACCGGTTCCTGTCCGACGGCGAGATCGCCATCCACGACGACCGCTGGCTCACCTATCCCTGGGGCGTCAACGGCGGCGAGCCGGCGGCCCGCGGCCGGAAGTGGATCGAGCGGCTCGACGGATCGGTGCAGGTGCTGCCGAGCAAGTGCCACGACGTCCCGGTGCGGGCCGGGGAGCTGCTGCACTTCGTCACCTGGGGCGGCGGCGGCTGGGGCGACCCGCTGGCCCGGGACCCCGAGCTGGTGGCGCGGGAGGTGCGCCGCGGGCTGGTGAGCGTGGCGGGGGCGCGGCGGTACGGGGTGGTGCTGACCGTCGGGGAGGGCGACGGCCTGGAGCCGCCGGACGAGGTCGCCGTCGACGCGGAGGCGACCGCCGCGCTGCGGGCGGAGCTGGCGGCGGCGCGGCCCGACCCGCTGCCGATCTTCGACTCCGGTCCCCCGTTGGCGGAGATCCTCGCCAACGCCGAGGCCGAGACCGGCCTGCCGGCGCCGAAGCCCCCGGTGGCGCTGTGAGGAGCCGGGGGTGACCGCCGGACCGGGGCCCGCCGCCGGGACCGGACCGGGAGACGACGCCGGCGCCGGCTCGGGGCACGGCGCCGGCCACGACCGGTCCGGCTGGGGCAGCGCGCTGCGGCCGGGCCGGCGCCCGGCCCTGCTGTGCGTCGACATGGTCCGGGCGTACTTCGACGACGGCGGCACGTTCCAGCTGCCGTCACGGGACTCCCTGGAGTCCGCGGCCCGGGTGCTCGCGGCGGCGCGCGAGGCGGGGGTGCTGGTGGTCCACACGAAGGTCCGCTATGCCCCCGGCGGCGTGGACGGCGGGATCTTCTTCCGCAAGGTGGCCGGCCTGGCGGTCTGGGTCGGGGACACCCCGGAGGGCGAGTTCCGCCCCGAGGTCGCCCCCCGCGACGGCGAGCCGGTCATCGTCAAGCAGATGCCGAGCTCGTTCTTCGGCACCTCCCTGGCGGGGACCCTGACCGCGGCCGGCGTCGACACCACCGTCATCGTCGGGGTGTCGACATCGGGCTGCGTCCGGGCGACGGCCGTCGACGCCATGCAGCACGGCTTCGTGCCCCTGGTCGTCGCCGACGCCTGCGGCGACCGCTCCCCCGCCCCCCACGAGGCCAACCTCGCGGACCTGCAGGCCAAGTACGCCGAGGTCGTCACCGAACCCGAGGCGGTCGCCTACTTCCGAGGCATCACCGACCGATCCCTCCCCCCAAGCCCGGTTGGCAGGTGACTCGGCTCTCGATCTCGGCGTGTCGCCCGGCGTGTCACGGCAGAAGAACTTGCCAACCGGACAGACCGATCGGGTGGCACGCCCTCCAGGTCGACACCCACGGCCTCCGTCGGCCGGACGCCGGCTCCGGCAGTGGGCGTCCCGCGTCGATGATCGCCGTTTGCGGAGGGTTACGCATGATCACGACGCCATCGATCATGCGTAACCCTCCGCAAACGGCGATCATGGGCGGACAGGCGGGTGACGCAGGGGAGGTGGGTGTTGGGCGCACGTCCGACGACGACCCGCGGCAACCGAGCGAGTGCGGAGGGTCGAGTTGGCCGGACTGCACGAGGATCTCGACCCGCTGACGTCAGCCGCCTCGCGGCCTTGATCTCGTCCGTCGACCCCGGCGCGCCGACACGTGATCACCCTCCAGCCAGAAGTCGAGGAGGTCACCGGGCCGGATGCCGAGGCTGTCGCGCAGCTGCTTGGGATGACGACCTGGCCCTTCAACCCCCACGCGATTGGTCATACTCGGAAGCAACAACCGCCGTGGCGAGCGTACCGAGCGACGGGGGACGCCCACGGGTCGTCAGCCGACACTCCCCGACGGGTGCAGCAGGGGCCGGAACCCGTGCCCGAGGGCCAGCACCGAGGTCGGCGGCGTCAGCAGCGTGGCGGTGCCCCGGCGTGGCCGGGGCCGGGGATCGGTCCAGCAGGCGAAGCCGAACCTCAGCGCGGCATCGCCGACGAGCAGCCGGGCGGCGCCGTCGCCGTCCACCACGACAGTCCCGTCCGGCAGCTCGCGGTACGGCGCGGCCCAGGTGATCCGGTCGCCGGCCCGACTCAGGCCACGCCCCGGACGCAACCGCTCGGCCCGCAGCCGACGGTCGAGGTCCGTCGCCCGCAGCGGCTCAGGCGCCCCGACCGCGCGGGTCACCGCGTCCCGGTAGGCGCGGTAGGCCTCGCGGCGGCAGGCGGCGCACGGCCGGTGCCCGGCGGCCAGCGCCGGCGCGTCGTCCAGGAAGAACAGTGGCGTCCACCGGCGCGGCCGGGCGAGCGGCCACCGGCGCCCGCGGAACTCCAGGACGCAGGTGATCCACAGCAGGCTGCCGTGGTGGCGGACCACCCGCTCCCCCTCGTCGACCACGCACCCCCGGTTGCCGGTGAGCAGCCCCCGGGCATCGACGGCGTGCAGGTCCCCCCAGGGGTCCACCCGGTTGCGCCGGGGACCGCCCGGTGCGGCCCCCCGGCCCGACGTCACCCCGGCAGCAGCTCGGTCTGCCGCCACGCTTGCTCGTGCTCCAGCAGCCACCGCTTGCGGTCCAGCCCTCCGCCGTACCCGGTGAGCGAGCCGTCGGCCCCGACCACGCGATGGCAGGGCACGATGATCGAGATCGGGTTGCGGCCGTTGGCGGCGCCCACCGCCCGCACCGCGTCGGGCCGTCCGATCACCCGGGCCTGCTCGGCGTAGCTGCGGGTCGCGCCGTACGGGATGTCCCGCAGGGCCCGCCAGGCGGCCAGCTGGAAGCCGCTCCCCCGCGGCGCCAGCGGCAGGTCGAAGTCCCGGCGGGTGCCGGCGAAGTACTCCTCGAGCTGGGCGATCGCCGCCCGGAACGGCCCCGGGTCGCGGTGCCCGCCCGGGACCGGCAGCGGATGGGACTCCCGGTCGAACAGGACGTGGGTCAGCGCGCCGTCCAGGTCCGCGGCCAGCCGCAGCAGCCCGACGGGAGTCCCGAGCGTGGTGACGAGGGGCGCAGCGGCGCGGGTCGAGGCGGTGGCGGTCACCTGTCCAGCCTCACCCGGCCGCGAGCCCTCCGCTGGCGGGAATCGGACGTCATGGTTGCCGCGTCGTCACGACGCCGCCGGGAGCCGGTTGATCGGGTGGTCCAGCAGGCCCCAGAGGACCTGGGTGGCGTAGGACCGCCAGGGCCGCCAGCGCTCGGCGCGGGCGAGGAGGGACCGGCCGGTGAGGCCCAGCGTCCGGCCGGCCCCGACGACCCCGAGGTCGGTGGGCAGGAAGGCGTCGGGGTCGCCCAGGGCCCGCATCGCCACCGACTGCACGGTCCACGGCCCGATGCCGGGCAGTGCCGCCAGCCTGGCCATCGACTCCGCGCGGTCGGCGCCCGGCGACAGGTCCACCTCTCCGGACGCGCAGGCCGCGGCCAGCGCGACCACGGTGGCGGCCCGCCGCCGCGGCATCGGCAGGCTCGCCGGATCCACCGCGGCCACTGCCACCGCGGCGGGGAACGTGTGGGTGAGGGCGCTCCCGGGCTCGCGCAGGGCCTCCGGCAGCGGTGCCCCGACCCGGGCGACCAGGCGACCGGTCACCGTCCGGGCGGCGGCCGTGGAGACCTGCTGGCCGAGCACGATCCGCAGCGCCAGCTCGTCGCCGTCGACGCAGCGGGGCACGCGGGAGCCCGGCCGGGCCGAGACCGCGGGGGCGAGCAGCGGGTCCTCGGCCAGGGCGGCGTCGACCGCCGCCGGGTCCGCATCGAGGTCGAGCAGCCAGCGGCACCGGGCCACCGCCCGGACCAGGTCCCGGTGGTCGGTGAGCCGGACCGTCGCGGCCATGTGGTCGGCCCCGGGGCGCAGCGACACGACGGCAGGGCCGTGGTCGAGCGTCAGTGACCGGTGGTACGCGCCGTCGCGCCACTCCTCGACCCCGGGCACCGCGGTGGCGACGAGGTGACCGAAGAGGCCCTCGGCGTGGAACGGCCGGCGCAGCGCCAGCCGCAGCCGGACCATGGCGGCCGCGGTCGCGTCCCCGGGCCGGGCGCGGCGGCGCAGCTCGGTCGGGCTCGAGGCGAAGACCTCGCGCACCGTGTCGTTGAACTGCCGGATCGAGTCGAAGCCGGCGGCGAAGGCGACCGTCGCCATCGGCAGCGTCGTCGACTCCAGCAGCGTCCGGGCGGTCTGCGCGCGCTGGGCCCGGGCCAGTGCCAGCGGACCGGCGCCCAGCTCGGCGGTCAGGGTGCGGTGCACCTGCCGGGCGGAGTACCCGAGGCGCCTGGCCAGCGCCTCGACCCCGCCCCGGTCGACCGCCCCGTCGGCGATCAGGCGCATCGCCCGGGCCGCGAGGTCGGTGCGCGCGACCCACTCCGGGGAGCCCGGTGAGACCTGGGGCCGGCACCGCTTGCAGGCCCGGAACCCGGCCTCCAGCGCGGCAGCCGCCGACGGGAAGAACCGGCAGTTCTCGAAGCGTGGCATCCGGGCCGGGCAGGACGGCCGGCAGAAGATCCCGGTCGAGGTCACGCCGACGTAGAACCGGCCGTCGAACCGGGTGTCCGCGCTGCGCATGAACCGGTAGCACTGCTCCGGGTCGTCCGTGAGGCGGGCCACGGGTCGCATGGTGGCCCGTGGGGAGGCTGCAGGGCTAGCGGGAATCGGACACGATCAGCGATCGGCCGACGGGTCCGGCGACGAGACCCTCAACGATGAGACTGTCACCAACGGAAGCTGCTCCGCGTGAAGGGTGACTCGCGATGAGTGACACCACCGAGTGCTGCTCATCGGTTAGGGGCCGCTGCCCTCGGTCAGCGTGGCCACAGCCGCCGCGAACCGGGACAGGTCGTCGAGCCCACCGTCCTGCACGGCACGCGCCAGCACCTCATCGTCGACCTCTGCATACAGATGGACGATCACGTTGCGGGCGCCGGCGAGCGACACCATCCGGTCGGCCAGGTCGTCGTCGATGACCCCCACCTCGGCGAGGACGCGGAAGGCGTCGCCGTAGTCGCGGGGTGACCGGTGGCCGTCGGCCGCGATGACATGGTTCGCCAGGTCGATGGAGATCTGGGCGGCGGTCTGGATCAGGTGGCGCCGCCGGAAGGGATCGGGGTCGTCCTCCGTCAGCAGCTTGCGGTAGCGCTCGAGCATGGTCAGCAGGCGCCGGACCCGGTTCTCGTCGACCATCCGTCCCTCCTAGCGCAACCCGTGACGGGCTACTCGATGCAGGTAGGCCCGGGTCGTCTCCTCGAGCACCGGGCGGAACTCGATCCACCGCATCCGGGCGTCCACCTCGAACCGGACCCGCCGGGTCTCGTCGGCCGAGTACAGCAGCCGTCCGGACTCCGCGACCGTCCCGCGCAGCTCGAGACCCGCCCGGTCGAGGTCGACGACGTCGACGGCGGTCCCGAAGACGGCGGAGAGGTCCGCGCCGAGTCGTACCGTCGCGTCGAGACGCGGCTCAGCGGAGGCGAAGAGGACCGCGACGTCGTGATCGCTGTCCGGCCGGGCCGTCCCGGCGGCCCGGGACCCGAACAGGTAGGCCACGGCCACCCCGTGGGCCGCGAGCACGCGGGAGACGTCCGGAGCGTTCACGGGGCCATCGTCCACCTCCGACACCCGTCCGGTCCCGCTGTCCGGTCAGGCGTCCGCGGCGATGCGCCCGTCCACCAGAGCGGCGATGCCGTCGAGGACGCGACCCAGGCCGAAGTCGAAGCTGTAGTCGAAGTCCTCCTCGTCCTGCTCGCCGGGGGCGACGCCGTCCAGCATCCCGGTCGCCACCACGGCGTGCACCGCCGGGAAACGCGCCGGGTCGACGACCGCCCCCAGCACCTGTCCGTACCGGCTGAGGACCTGCTCGGCTCGGGACCCGGGGACCGTCGAGGCCGCCAGCACATCGGCCGACAGCATGGCCTGGGACCGGACGAACCCGCTGACCAGCTCGATGGTCAACAGTCTCTCGATCTCCGCGAGCGGGGTGCCGTCGAGACTGCGCAGGCCCGCCTCCATCCAGGCCAGCTGATGCGGCGTCACCGGCGGGCCCGGGACCGGCACCCGCAGCACCCACGGGTGGCGGCGCAGCACGTCCCGGCCGGCCACCGCCCAGGCGGCGAGCGCCACCCGCCAGTCCTCGGTGACGACCTCCGGCGCCGGGCCGTAGGCGGCGTCGACCATGAGCAGGAGCAGGTCGTCCTTCGTCGCCACGTACCGGTAGAGGGACATCGCGCCGGTCCCCAGCTCCTGGGCGACCCGGGCCATCGACACCGCTGCGAGGCCCTCGGTGGCGGCGAGGCGCACCGCCGCGCCCACCACCTGGTCGAGGGTGAAGGACCGGCGAGGCCCGCGGGATGGGGGCGGGCGCAGCCCCCAGGCCATCGCGACGACCTCGGGAACGA
The DNA here is from genome assembly GCA_050329835.1 of Kineosporiaceae bacterium. GTDB lineage: Bacteria > Actinomycetota > Actinomycetes > Actinomycetales > JBBAYJ01 > JANNOG01. The sequence continues at coordinate 18,513 of JBHJOJ010000152.1, forward strand.
CCTCGGGAACGACCTCCGGAACGGTCTGCGGGGCAGCACCGGGAGCGCCGGGGGCACGGCCGCCGGGACCCGTGGAAGGCCCGCCGGGCCGCCGGTCCGTCACGTGCCCAGTGTCGCGTACGACATACCCGGTGAGGGTGGCCGACTCGACATTCACTGCGTATGTTCTACCGCGTACATCAGACGCAGATCATGGGAGGTGCCGTGACAGCGGTCCACGTCCGCGGGCTGGGCAAGTCCTACGGCCGACGGGAGGTCCTGACCGGCGTCGACCTCGACGTGCCGGCGGGCTCCGTGCTGGCCCTGCTGGGTCCGAACGGCGCCGGCAAGACCACGACGGTGCGGATCCTCGCGACGCTGCTGCGCCCCGACTCGGGCACGGCCCGGGTGCTGGGCCTCGACGTCGTCGCCCACCGGCGGGCGGTCCGCCGCCGGATCAGCCTGACCGGTCAGAACGTCGCCCTCGACGAACTACGGACGGGGCGCGAGAACCTCCGGACGCTGGCGCGCCTCGCCCGGGTGGCTCCTGCTGCGGGCCGGGCCGACGAGCTCCTCGAGGCCTTCGGCCTGTCCGGCGCGGCCGACCGGCTCGTCCGCACCTACTCCGGCGGGATGCGGCGACGCCTCGACCTGGCGGCGGGCCTCGTCGCGCGGCCCGCGGTGCTGTTCCTCGACGAGCCGACGACCGGACTCGACCCCCGGGCCCGCCAGGACCTGTGGACGGTGCTCGAGGGACTGGTGGCGGGCGGCACGACGGTCGTCCTCACGACCCAGTACCTCGAGGAGGCGGATCGGCTCGCCGACGCCGTCGCGGTCCTCGACCACGGGCGGGTGGTCGCCCGCGGCGCCCCGGCGGAGCTCAAGGCGACGGTCGGCGCGGCCCGGCTGGAGATCACGGCGGCCGACCCCGGAGCGTGGCGGGCGATGGCGAACCTCCTGGCCGCCGGACCGGGCCCGGGCGCGCGGCCCGGGTCGCCCGAGGGTCTGCGGCTCACCGTGACCACGGACGGATCGGCCGCACACGCCCGGGACCTGCTCGACCGGTTGGACCCCGACCGCACCCGGATCGCCACGGTGGACGTCCGCACCCCGACCCTCGACGACGCCTTCCTGGTCCTCACGGGGCACGGCGCCGAGGCCGCCGGCGAGGGAACCCCGCCCGGCGTCACCGTGGCGACGGGGGCCCGCCGGTGACCGCGACCCTCGTCCTCGGCGCCCGCAACCTGCGGATCGCCACCCGCCAGGTCGACGGGGTCATCGCCGCCGTCCTGCTGCCGGTGCTGATCCTCGTCCTCTTCGTCTACCTCTTCGGCGGCGCCATCGCGACCGGCGTCGACTACGTCACCTACGTGGTCCCGGGCGTGCTGCTGATCTGCGCCGGCTTCGCGGCGTCGACGACGGCGGTGGCGATCACCGAGGACATGTCCCGCGGGGTCGTCGACCGGTTGCGCTCGCTCGACGTGCCCGCGACCGCGGTCGTCGTCGGGGTCGCGCTCGCCGTCGGGTTCCGCCCCTCGGCCGGCCCGGGCGGCTGGGCGGCGGCGCTCGGACTGGTCCTGGCGTACACCGTCGCCGTGTCATCGCTGGCGGCCGCCCTGGGGCTGGCCGTCCGCACACCCGAGGGGGCCAACGGGGCGACGGTCCTGTTCACGTTCCTCCCGTACCCCAGCAGCGCCTTCGTCCCGGTCGAGACGATGCCCGGGTGGCTGCGGACCTTCGCCGAGAACCAGCCGCTGACCCCGGTCATCGAGGCCGTCCGCGGGTTCCTGATGGGCCAGCCCGTCGGCGATGCCTGGTGGCAGGCGCTCGCGTGGTGCGCGGCCGGCACCGTGGTCTCGCTCACCGTCTCGGGATGGTTGTTCCGGTTGCGCACCCGCTGACACCCCGACCCGGCCGGTGGGGGCGGCACGCGCGGCCCGACCGGCCTACTGTCGTGGGGTGCGACCCAGGGCCGGATCGACGGTGGTGTAGATGACGGCCGAGATCACCCGGACCGACCCGGACCCGCGCGCCGCGTACACCGACCGGGTGGAGGCGGAGGCCCGTCGCCGCGGCTGCTCGGACGCCGACGACGTGCTGTTCGAGGGGTACTTCGCCGACGTCGCGGACGACGACCTCGTGCCGCGGGACCCGGTCGACGTCTGCGGCCTCGTCCTCGCCCACCGCGATCTGGCCCGCCGCCGGCGGCCGGGGACGGCGCACGTCCGGGTGTCGACGCCGGACGTCCAGTCCGACGGGTGGACCACCGGGCACACCGTCGTCCAGGTCGTGACCGACGACATGCCGTTCCTCGTCGACTCGGTGACCAACGAGATCTCCCGGGCCGGGCGCGGCATCCACCTCGTCGTCCACCCGCAGGTCCTCGTCCGCCGGCGCGACGACGGCTGGCTCACCGAGGTCGTCCGGGTGGCGCCCGCCCAGGACGCCGGGGGCGGATCCGACGGCGACGCCCTCGTCGAGTCCTGGATCCACGTCGAGATCGACCGGTCGGACTCCACCGAGGCCGACGCCGCGCTCGCCGCCGCCCTCGAACGCGTGCTGGGCGACGTCCGGGTCGCGGTCGAGGACTGGGGCCCGATGCGCGAGCGGGCGCTCGCCGTCGCCGACGAGCTGACCGACCGGAAGCTGCCCGGCGTGGACCCCGAGGACCTGGCGGAGGCCGCGGGCCTGCTGCGCTGGCTGGCCGACGGGCACTTCACCTTCCTCGGCCACCGCGAGTACGTCCTGGGCGAGGAGGACGTCCACCCGGAGGCCGTGCTGCGCTCGGTGCCCGGCACCGGGCTCGGCATCCTGCGCGAGCCGCCGGGCACCGGGCCCAAGGAGACGGTCCTCGACGAGCACCTGGCCGAGCGCGCCCGCCGCCGCAACGTGCTGGTGCTGACGAAGGCGAATTCCCGGGCCACCGTGCACGGAGCCGGTTACCTCGACTACGTCGGGGTCAAGTCCTTCGCGGACGACGGCACCGTCGTCGGCGAGCGCCGCTTCCTCGGCCTGCTGTCGTCGGCCGCCTACACGGGCAGCGTGCTCCAGGTCCCCGTCATCGACCGCAAGGTCGCCACCGCGCTCGAGCGGTCCGGCCACGACCCCCGGTCGCACTCGGGCAAGGAACTGCTGTCGATCCTCGAGAACTACCCCCGGGACGAGCTGTTCGCCGCCGACGTCGACACCCTCTCCCGGATCACCACCGGCATCCAGCAGCTCCAGGAGCGCCGCCGGACCCGGATGTTCGTCCGGCCCGACGACTACGGCCGTTTCGTCACCTGCCTGGTGTTCCTGCCCCGGGACCGGTACACGACGAAGGTCCGCCTGGCCATCCAGGACGTCCTCACCGAGGTGTTCGGGGCGGTCGGCATCGAGCACTCCTCCCTGGTGTCCGAGTCGGTGCTGGCACGGCTGTTCTTCGTGGTCCGCCTCGGCCCGCGCCGCGGCGGGTCGGTGGCGGCCGACCTCGACGGCGTGGACCTCGCCGAGGTGGCCCGCCGGGTCGAGGCGTGCACCCGCAGCTGGGACGAGGACCTCGCGGACGGGCTGGGGGCCGACCTGGGCGAGGCGGACGCGGTCCGCCTGCAGCGGCACTGGGCGGGATCCCTGCCCGAGGGCTACAAGGAGGACGTCGCGCCGCGGGTGGCGGTCGGCGACCTGGAGCGGCTGGAGGCGATGGCCGCCGGCCGGGGTGCGGCCCCGGACATGGACCTCCAGCTGCACCACCAGGTGGGGGCGGCCGAGGACGAGAGCCGCCTCAAGCTCTACCGCCGGGACCAGCTCAGCCTGTCGGCGCTGCTGCCGTTCTTCGACAACCTCGGCGTCGAGGTCGTCGACCAGCGGCCCTACCACCTCGCCGGTCACGGGCGCGGCGGCCAGGCGTGGATCTACGACCTCGGCCTTCGGCTGCCCGAGGTCGCCGTCGACCCCGGCACCACGACCGGGCTGGGGCGGCTGGCAGCCCGCTTCACCGACGCCTTCGTGGCCGCGTGGACCGGCACCACCGAGACCGACCGCTACGACCGGCTGGTGCTGCGGGCGGGCCTCACCTGGCGGCAGGTGTCGGTGCTGCGCACTTACGGCAGATACCTGCGCCAGACCGGGACCAGCTTCTCGGACGAGTACATCGCCGCCGCGCTGGCCGCCAACCCCGAGGTCGCCCGCCTCCTCGTCAACGTCTTCGAGACCCGGTTCCACCCGCTCCGGTTCGCCGCCGGACCCGGCCAGCGGCCGTCCCCGCCCCGGGTCGCCGCCCAGGACCGGGCGGCCGAGGCGGTCCGGGCCGCCCTCGACGACGTCGCCAGCCTCGCCCACGACCGGATCCTCCGCTCCCTGCTCGGGTGCATCGAGGCGACGCTGCGGACGAGCTTCTACCGCACGGCCCCCGACGGGGCGCCGCACCCGACGGTCGCCGTCAAGCTCGACCCGCGCCGGGTTCCCGACCTGCCGTCGCCGCGGCCGGCGTTCGAGATCTGGGTGTGCGGCCCCCGGGTCGAGGGCGTCCACCTGCGGTTCGGGGCCGTCGCCCGGGGCGGGCTGCGCTGGTCGGACCGGCGCGAGGACTTCCGCACCGAGATCCTCGGCCTGGTCAAGGCGCAGCAGGTGAAGAACGCGGTCATCGTCCCGACCGGCGCCAAGGGCGGCTTCGTCGCCAAGCAGCTGCCCGACCCCGCCCGGGACCGGGACGCCTGGTACGCGGAGGGGATCGCGGCGTACCGGAGCTTCGTCTCGGCCCTGCTCGACGTCACCGACGACCGCGACCCCACCGCCGGCCCGGACGCCCCCGCCGTGCCGCCGACCGACGTGGTGCGCCACGACGCCGACGACTCCTACCTCGTCGTGGCGGCCGACAAGGGGACGGCCGCGTTCTCCGACCTCGCCAACGAGATCTCGACCTCCCGCGGCTTCTGGCTGGGGGACGCCTTCGCCTCCGGCGGGTCCAAGGGCTACGACCACAAGGCGATGGGCATCACCGCGCGCGGCGCCTGGGAGAGCGTCCGGCGGCACTTCCGAGAGGTCGGCGTCGACGTCGACCGCGACGCCTTCACGGTGGCCGGGGTCGGGGACATGAGCGGCGACGTGTTCGGCAACGGAATGCTGCTGTCCCCCGGCATCCGGCTGGTCGCCGCCTTCGACCACCGGCACGTGTTCCTCGACCCCGACCCGGACCCGGCCACCGCCTTCGCCGAGCGGGCCCGGCTGTTCGCGCTGTCGCGCTCGTCGTGGGACGACTACGACCGCACCGTCATGAGTCCCGGCGGCGGGGTGTTCCGGCGGGACGCGAAGTCGGTCGACCTGGCGGCGCCCGCGGCGCGCGTCCTCGGCCTCACGGTGCCGGGCGGCGGCGGGCCGCTGACGCTGACGCCGAACGACCTGGTGCGGGCCATCCTCGCGGCACCCGTGGACCTGCTGTGGAACGGCGGGGTCGGGACCTTCGTCAAGGCCTCGGACGAGTCCCACGCCGAGGTCGGGGACAAGGCCAACGACGGGGTCCGGATCGACGCCGGCCGGCTGCGGGCCCGGGTGGTCGGCGAGGGCGGCAACCTCGGCCTCACCCAGCGGGCCCGGATCGAGGCGGCGGCCGGCGGGGTGCGGGTGAACACCGACGCCATCGACAACTCGGCCGGCGTCGACTGCAGCGACCACGAGGTCAACCTCAAGATCCTGCTGGACGGCGTGGTGGCCGAGGGCGACCTCACCGGCAAGCAGCGCGACGAGCTGCTGGCCGCCATGACGGACGACGTCGCGGCGTCGGTGCTGCGCCACAACGTCGACCAGAACACCATGCTCGGGGTCGCCCGGCACCACGCGGCGCCCATGGTGTCGGTGCACCGGCGGTTCCTGCGCTGGTTGGGAGAGCACGGCGGGCTGGACCGGGCGCTGGAGTTCCTGCCCGACGACGCCGAGCTCGAGGCGCGCCAGGCCGCGGGCCGCGGACTGGTGGGACCGGAGCTGGCGGTCGTGGCGGCCTACACGAAGATCCAGCTGGCGGAGGCGCTGCTGCGCTCCGGGGTGCCGGACGAGCCGTGGACCGACCGCCACCTCGTGGAGTACTTCCCGCCCGAGCTCCGGCGGCGCTTCCCGGACCGGATCCGCAGCCACCCGCTGCGCCGCGAGATCGTCGCCACCCGGCTGGCGAACCGGGTCGTCGACACCTGCGGCACGACCTACGTGTTCCGGCTGCTGGAGGAGTTGTCGGCGCCGGCCGACCGGGCCGTGCGGGCCTGGGCGGTGGCCGGTGGCGTCTTCGCGCTGGAGGAGTGGCACGCCCAGCTCGACTCCCTCGCCGGGTCGGTCGAGGCGGGCGTGCTCGACCGGCTCCGGCTGGCCCACCGGCGCCTGGTGGACCGGGCCTCGCGGTGGTTCATCCAGTCCCGGCCGGACCCCCTGGACGTCGACGCCGAGGTGGCGCGGTTCCGCCCGACGGTCGAGGAGCTCGGGCCGCGACTGTGGGAGCTCGGCCCGGCGGGGCGGGCGGTGCCGTCGGCCGAGCTCGACCGGCTGCTGGCCGCCGGGGTTCCCGAGGACCTGGCCCGGCGGTCGCTGGAGCTCATGGACGAGTTCGCCGTGCTGGACGTCACCGAGATCGCTTCGCGGACCGGGGAGCCGGCGGGGTCGGTGCTCGACGTGTACGCGGCGGTCGTCGAGCGGTACGCCGTCGATCCCGTGCTGGAGCGGATCTCCCGGCTGCCGCGCGGTGACCGCTGGCAGGCGCTGGCCCGGGGCGCGCTGCGCTACGACCTGTACGCCGCGGTCGAAGCGCTCACCACCGTGGTGATCACCACCGTCCCGGCGGGGCCGGGCGTCGACCCTGCCGAGCGGGTCCGGCGCTGGGAGGACGACAACGAGACCGGCATCGCCCGGGCCAGGGCGGTGCTGGAGGAGGTGCACGAGCTGACGACCGACGACCTGTCGCCGTTGCTCGTCGCCCTGCGCACCCTGCGCAGCGTCGTCCGCTCGGGTTCCGCCGACAACGCCCGGTGAACCGCCCCGGACGTTTGGACGCTTAAGCACCGGGGGAACCGCTCCCGCGGGCGTGTGTGGACGCTTACGCACCGGGGGAACCGCTCCCCCGGGCGTGTGAGGGGTGATGCTCAGGAGATTTCGTCACTTCGAGTGAGGCTCTGCTCACGTGTCGTCGTAAAGGTCGCAGCCGACTGGGCAGATGATCACGATCGAATAACGGAGCCGCCGTCCGGTGATCCCGGACGTCTCCGGAGGGGCAGCCTGTGGCGACGTCATTCGGGACGAAAGGGGCAGGTGTTTCGATGCCATGGCACCGGCCGGCCGGCCGTCCGTGACCGACGAGCCCCGAGGCGATGCCGCCGTGGTCCGGCGGCTGTCGCTGGCGACGGCGGAGCCGGGCGGCGCCGCCGACGAGCCGAGCTTCCGGGTGCTGCCGGACGGGCGGATCGACGCGATCGACGCCCTCACCCGGGAACTCGCCGAGACCTCCCTCTACGTGTCCCAGCTGGCGGAGCTCGTGGGGCGGGGCCTGGGCGCCGGCGCACTGTCCGTGATGGAGGTCCTCGGACTCGACGTCGTGCGGGTGCGCGTCGTCGCCGGTGCCGCCGGCACCACCCTGGTCGGCGAGGTCGAGGGAAGCGACGGCCCGCCCCCGGCCCCGCGGCGGCCACGGTCGTCGTCCCGGGTCCGCGGCCGCCGCGACGACCTGCTGGCGCGGATGCGGCCGGTGCGCGACGTCCCCGGGGTGATCGGCACGTACCTGGCCGATCCCGATGGTCAGGTCCTGCTCGTCGACCTCCCGGTCGACCTCGGGACCGAGGTGCTCGTCGACGTGGCGCGGCGGGCCGAGACCGTGCTGTCGGCGGTGGCGCTCCCGCTGCCCGGTACCGAGCAGGTCGCCCTGCGCTTCGCCGACCTCGTCGTGACGGCCGGGCGGGTCGGCGAGAACGTCCTCGTGACCTTCGGCGACACCATGGTCCGGCCGTCCGTGGTCCGCACCGCCACCCGGGTCTGCACGCCCTGGCTGGCGGCCGTGGCCGAGCCCCTGACCGAGGGCGCGGGCGGGCCGCGCGCGGAGCGGGACGCCTCGCCGGGGGTGTGGGCGTGAGAGGAGCACCAGCATGATCACCGACCTGTCGGGTCTCGAGCAGACCGTGGCGTTCACATTCCTGCTCGTCTTCTTCGCCATGGCCGCGGCTGCGGTGTTCCTGTTCGCCGAACGCGGCGACGTGGCCCCGGAGTACCGCGTCTCGGTCGCCGTCTCGGCGCTGGTGTGCGCGATCGCCGCCGGCAATTACTGGTTCATGCGCCAGATATACGTCGACGGGGCGGCCGCCGGGACCGGGACGTTCCCCACCGAGTTCCGGTACATCGACTGGTTCCTCACCGTGCCGCTCATGCTGGCACTGTTCCCGGCCCACCTCGGCCTGGGGCGCCGCGGACGCGCCTTCATGGCCTGGCTCGTCACCGCGTCCCTCGTCATGCTGACCGCCGGGTACATCGGCGAGGTCAACCCGGACGACCCGGTCCTGCACCTCGGCGGCTGGGCGGTCGGCTGCGTCGCCGGGCTCGCCCTGTACGTCCCGCTGTTCGTCTCGCTGCGCCGCCTGCCAGCCCGGGTGCCCCGGCACACCGTCGTGACGATCCGGGCGATGACGGCGCTCGTCCTGCTCGGATGGACCGTCTACCCGCTGGGCTACCTGCAGCCGGCACTGGGCTTCCCGCCCGACCTGCGCGAGCTGCTCTACAACCTCGGGGACGCCGTCAACAAGGTCGGCCTCGGCGTGCTCGTGTACCTCGGCGGGCGGGCCGCGGCCCGGAACCGCGACGCCGTCGCCCGCTCCGCGGCGCCGGCACCCGCCCGGACCCCGGCCGAGAGCCTGCTCGCCGGCCGGAACTGACGGGCGGCGCCCGAGCGTGCGACCGCTGATCGCCACCGGGGCGGCCCTCGCCGCGGCGGCGCTCGCGGCCACCCCGGCCGCCGCTGCCTCGAGCGCGCCCGTGCCGCCCCAGGTGCCGTTGACGGAGGTCGTCGACGCCCTGCCGCTCGACGAGGGCAGCCCGGCCCTGTACGTCCTCGCGGTCGACACCTCGGGGTCGATGCAGGAGTCGGGCGCCTACCCGGCCGTGGCAGCGGCGATCACCGACGTGGTGGCGGCGCTCGAACCCGCGGACCGGGTGTCGGTCGTCACGTTCGACGTCGCGCCGCGCCAGTGCGGTCCCGGGGTCTTCCCGGCGTCGGACCGGACGGAGATCGCCGCCTGCCTGCCCCCGGCCGCGGACGGTCGCTACACCGACGTCGGCCGCGCGTTCGAGCAGGTCCTCACCGTCCTCGAGGCCACGGCCGCCGACGTGCGGACCGTGGTGCTGATCAGCGACGGCGCCCACGAACCCGGTCCCGGCAGCGCCTACCCGGCCGCCGCCGGCGACGGTCCCGCCTGGGCGGCCCTGGCCGCCCGGGCGCGCGCCGTCCCCGACGTGTCGGCCTACTCCCTCCCGCTGTCGGGCGCCGCCGACGGGGCCGCCGCCCTCGGGGCCGTGTTCCCCTCCCCGACCGAGCTCCGGGCGGCCTCCCCGGGCGAGGTGCGCGCGGCCCTCGACGTCCCGGCCGCGGCCGCCCGGCGGGCCCAGGCCCGGTCGGTCCTGGCCCCGGACGCGGCGGCGGGCGTGACGGTCGAGGCCCCGCCCGCGCCGGACGTCGGGCCGGAGCCGGTGCCGTGGCTGCTGACCCTGCGCTCCCCCGCGTCCCACGTCCCGTGGACCGTCCGCGGCCTCGTCCTCGACGCCGGTCCGGGGGTCGAGGTGTCGGGCCTGCCGCCCGAGGTCGAGCTGACTCCCGGGGGGGCCGTCGCGGTGACGGCCACGCTGCGGGCGACCGGCTCCGCCGCCCCGGTCGGCGGACCCGCCCGGGTGCGCGGGTCACTGGCGAGCACGTGGTCGGGCGCCCTCGACGAGCTCGGGCTGGACGTGCCGGCGGAGGTCGCGGCGGACCTCGGCGACGTCGAGCCGGTGGCCGCCCCTCCCGCCGGCGCCGTCGCC
>JBHJOJ010000153.1:0-3569 GCA_050329835.1 Kineosporiaceae bacterium
CACCCGTGGTGGACGCCGCCCTCGACGACCTGCTCGCCGCGCGCCTGGATCCGCACCAGCTGACCGTCCTCCGCCTGGTCCTCGCCGGGCGTCACGTGGCCGCGGACGCCGCCCCGGCCACGGGCGCGACGCATGCGGCGGCGGCGGTGGCGGCGCTCGCGGCGGCGACCGGTCGCCGCTGTCTCGTGCTCGCCCCGACCGTCGGCCAGGGCGACGTCGTCGAGGCGCGGCTGCAGCCCCTCGGTGTCGGGCCGCACGTAGTCCGGGGAGCGTCCCCGGCGGGCCGGCCTCCGCCCGCCGGCGAGCCGCCCGGGGACCCCGGGACCGGCCGGCGTCGGGCCGTCGCCGGCGAACGGTTCGCGGGCGCCCGCGGCGCGCTCGACGTGGTCCGCGATCCCTGGCAGGTCAGCCGGCTCGACGTGCTCGACGCCCTGGCCCGGCTCGACACCGCACCGGCCGCGCCGCCCCTGGAATGGCCTGTGCGCGACGGGCCACGGCTCCCGCTGGAGTCGGTTCACCGGGTGGTCGACGCCGTCGCGGAGGCGGTTCGGCTGGGGGCGCTCGCGACCGGCGCGGACCGGGGCCCGTGGGCCGAGGCCCAGCTGGAGGATCCGGCCGCGGCGACCGAGGCGGCCTCGCTGGCGGAGGCGGTCGCCGGCCGGCTGGGGGAGGCGGTCCGCGCCGCCGCCGCCGATCTGGCCCAGGTCACGGGGACGGCGGCGGCCACCACCCGCTCGGAGCTCGCCGAGCGGCTGCGCCTGTTCGCGGGGCTGCAGGCCACCCTCGACAAGCTCCGTCCCGAGGTCTTCGACGTGCCGGTGGACGACCTGGTCGCGGCCACCGGCAGCCGCGACCACCGGGCGGCCCGGGGCGTCGAGATGTCCGCGCTGACCCGTCGCCGGCTGGTGGCCCGGGCCCGCCGGCTCGTCCGGCCCGGCGTCGACGTGCCCGTGCCCGAGCTGCACGACCTGCTCGCGTCCGCGGCCCGCCAGCGCGCCGAGTGGCAGGCGCTGAGCGGCGGGGCCGGGTGGGCGCACGTCCCGCCGGAGGTCCCGCAGCGGCTGCGCGCGGTCCGGGAGTTCCTCGACGCCTGCCGCCGGCTCGGGGTGGTCCACCCGGCCGTCCGGGCCGTCGACGGGGTGGACGACGTCGTGGCGTTCGCGGGCGAGCTGGCCCGGACCTCGGCCGAGGTGGTCGCCCTCCCCGAGCGGACCCGGCTGCGGCAGGTGTGGGTGTCCCGGGGCCTCGGGGACCTGGTCGACCGCCTGGCGGACGAGCTGGCCCGGGACGACCCGGGCGCCGACGTCGTCGCCGTGGCGCGGACCGCGCTGTGGCGGGCCTGGTGGACGGCCGTCGCCAGGACGTCGAACCCGCCCCCCGGCAGCGGCGGTGCCGGGGTCCGGGCTCTCGAGGACTACGCCGCGGCGGAGACCGAGCACCGCGCGGCCGCCGCCGCGCGGGCGGCGGCCGCCGCGGGCGGGGTCCCGGTGCCCGCCCCCGTGCGGATCGCGGTCCCCGCGGACCTCGCCGAGCTCCCCGACGACGAGCGGTTCGACGTCGTCGTCGTCGACGACGCCGGCACCGTCCCCTTCGCCGAGGTCGTGGCGGCGGTGGCCCGCGGCGCCCAGGTCGTGGCCCTCGGGGACCTGGCCCGGGCCGTGCCGGAGTCGGCGCTGGCGGTGCTGCGCTCGGCACCGGCCTCGGTGGTGCAGCGGCCGGTGCTCGGCATGCGGCACCGGCCGGTCCCGGTCCCGCTGGCGGCGGGCGGCGGGCCCGGCGGGCCGGAGGAGGTGCCGCTCGCGGACCTCGGCGCGGCCCTCGCCTTCACCCATGTGGCGGGAGCCGCGGGGCTGCCGGCAGGCGGCGACGACCACGTCGACTCCAGTCAGGCGGAGGTGCGGGCGGTCGTCGACCTCGTGCTCGAGACCGCGGACGCCCAGTGGCGCCAGGACCCGCCGCGCTCGCTCGCCGTCGTGGCCCTCACCCGGTCCCACGCGGCGGCGCTGGCGGCGGGGCTGCGCAGCGCGCTGCGGGCACGGCCGGACCTCGTCCCGCCCTTCACCGCCGACCGGGACGAACCCGTCGTCGTCGTGTCCGCCGATCAGGCCCGGGGGCTGGAGCGCGATGTCGTCGTGCTGTCGGTCGGCTTCCCGCGGACCCCGCACGGCCGGGTGCTCCACCGGTTCGGTCCCCTCGACGACGACGAGGGGGCCGCCCTGGTGGCCACGGCCGTCACCCGGGCCCGGTCCACGCTGCACGTCGTCTCGGGACTGCGATCGGGGGACCTGGACCCGTCCCGCCTGCGGGGGGCCGGTGCCCGTGCGCTGTCGGCCCTGCTCGCCGGGGCCGAGCTGGTGGCGGGGCGGGGGACGGCCGCGCCGGGGGCGCCGCTGGAACTGCCGGACGGGGACCCGATGGCGTTCCCGCGCCGCGGCGGCGCCGCCGACGGGTCGTGGGTGCGACGCCTGGTGGTCCACGACCTGACCGAACGGGGTCTCACGGTCGGGCCGGGACCCGGCGGCCAGGGCCTGACGGTGATCTCCCCGGGGGGGTCCTCCGTGGTCGTCGACCTGGACCTGCAGTTCCCGGACGCGGCCGCGGCCACCGGGCGGGCCGCCCGGCTCGCCGAGGGCGGGTGGCGGCACACCGTCGTCGCGGTCGAGGACGTCGCCGCCCTGCGCACCGCCACCGCCCACGCGCTGCAGGCTCTGGTGACGGGTCCCCGGGCCGACGGTGGGCGCGCGGCTCGGCCCGCCCCTGGCCGACGCGCCCGCCCTGCGCCGTCGCCGGAGCGGGCCCGCGAGGACACCGACGTGGGGTGGAGCGAGCGGGAGCCCGAGTCCGACGAGCGCCTGACGGCGGAGCGGCCGCCGCACTGGTGACGGCGGCCGCCGTCCGGGTCAGACGCCGCTGTCGCGGCGCTGCTGCTGCAGGAGGTCGCGGATCTCGCGGAGCAGGGCGACGTCGTCGGGCGTCGCGGGTGCCTCGGGCTTGGCGGCGAACCGCGCCATCAGCCGGTTGAGCGGCTTGACGAAGATGAAGAACACGACGGCGGCCGTGATGAGGAACGAGATGACTGCGCTGATGATCGCCCCGATGTCGACGAGGGAGGCGTCGTTGCCCGACACGATCCGGAAGGCGAGCCCGTCGACGTTGCCGCCCCCGAAGGCCGCCACCACCGGGTTGATGAGGTTGTCGACGATCGCGGTGATGATGGCCTGGAACGCCAGGCCGATGACCAGCGCGGTCGCCAGCTCGACGACGTTCCCGCGCAGGATGAAGTCCCGGAACTCCTTGATCATGCTGGCCCCTCCGTCGGTCGAGTTGATCACGAGCAGGCACACAGTAGTGACGAATGACGATCATGCCTACCCCCCCGGGGAGGCGGGACGCGTCACAGCCAGGCCCTGGCCGGCGACCCCGGCCAGCCGCTCGGCCTCGGCGGACGTGACGGACACCACGAAGGCGCTGGCGCCCGGGTCCGGCGGGGCGTCCGGAGCGGCACCGCCGAGCAGGCCGCCGCCGGCGCCGTCCGGCGCCCCGCCCAGCACCTGCACGACGACCGCCCG
>JBHJOJ010000154.1:0-53389 GCA_050329835.1 Kineosporiaceae bacterium
CCCCACGTCGCTCCGATCCTCGGGTCACTGGCCACGACCGCGTGGCGGTTGCAGCAGTTGCTGCCCCAGCTGTCCGGGTGCCTGGCGGCGTCACTGGACGTCGAGGTGACCGGGTACCGAGTCTCCCAGGACGACGGGTCGGACCCCTTGGCCGCCCTGGGCACCGCCCGGGACCACCTGAGCGCCGCCGCCTGGCTGGCAGCAGAGTGGGGGAGCCGTCTGGACGCAGCCCACCAGGCCCTGTCACGCCAGCGCTACGACTTCACCCGCTCGCCCCGCGACCCCGGGCACGACCCCGGGCACGACCCCGGGCACGAGTCAGAGGGGCTCTGGTGACCGTGCTCACGGCCCGGTCCATCTCGAGCCCGGCGTCCGCCTCGAGGCCTCGGTGGGTGCCCACGGACGCCGATCTGCGGGCCTACGCCCTCGAGGCCGGCGTCTGCGTGCGCCCGTTGATGCGCCGGGTCACCGACCGGGACACCGGGACGGCCACCGTCGTGGCGATCGCCTGCGGCAGCACCCGGGAGCACGTGTGCCCACCCTGCGCCGCCAAGGCCCGGCGGCTGCGGGCGCAGCAGTGCGCGGAGGGCTGGCACCTCACCGACGACCCCCTCCGCCACCCGGGCGACGACAAGGACCCGGACGAACTGGTCAACGACCCGCGGCACGACGAGGACGGGCCGGACGAGGCCGGTTCCCGGCGGGTGCGCTCGACGCGGCGTCGGGACGACGCCCCGGACCTGCCCCGGGTCCCCGTGGAGGACCGCTCCGTCGGACGGGCGTTCACCGGCCGCGACGGCAGGGAGTACCGGCCGTCGATGTTCGTCACCCTCACCCTCCCCGGCTACGGGCGCGTCGACCGAGACACCGCGACCCCTATCGACCCGGGAACCTACGACTACGCCCAGGCAGCCCGGGACGCGATCGCCCTGTCCGCCCTCGTCGACCGGTGGGTGCAGAACCTCCGACGGTGCGCCGGGTACCGGGTGCAGTACTTCGCCGTCATCGAGGCCCAACGCCGCCTCGCCGGACACGTCCACCTCGCCATCCGCGGCGCCATCCCCCGCACCGTCCTGCGGCAGGTCACCAAGGCCACCTACGCGTCCCTGTGGTGGCCCCCGACCGACACCGCGGTCTACCCGGAGGACGGCCCGCTGCCGGTGTGGAACCCCACCGCCCCGGAGGGCGCCGGCCGGTACGTCGACCCGACCACCCGGGTCCCGCTACCGACGTGGGGTGAGGCGCTGGACGCCCTCGACACCGACCCCGAGGCCCGGCCCTGGCACGTGTCCCGGTTCGGGGCGCAGGTGGACGTGAAGGGGATCATCGCCCCGTCGGTGGAGGCCGACCGTGCGGTGGCGTACCTGGTGAAGTACCTGACCAAGGCCATCGCCCACACCCACGCCCCCCTCGACCCCGACACCGGCCGCCCCATCGAGACCGACCCGCGCCGGGTCGCGCACGTCGAACGCCTCGCGGAGGAGCTGCGGTACACCCCGTGCTCCCCGCGGTGCGCGAACTGGTTGCGCTACGGCGTCGAGCCGAGGGACGCGGGGCCGGGGTTGGTGGCCGGGATGTGCCCGGGCCCGGCGCATGACCGGGACAACGCCGGCCTCGGCGGGCGCCGCGTCCTGGTGTCCCGGCACTGGTCCGGCAAGACCCTGAGCGAGCACGCCGCCGACCGCGCCGCCGTCGTCCGCGAAGCCCTCGCCGCCGCTGGCATCGAGGCGCCCGACGCGGGTCGGATGGCCGCCGACGTCCTCGACGACCACGGCGAGGCCCGCTACCGCTGGGAACCCGTCGAACCCGGCGAGGTCGACTACCGGGCCGCCGTGCTCCACCTCGCCCACGAACGCCACCGCTGGCGACTCCAGTACGCCGCCGCCAAAGCCCGTCGCGACAGCCACCCACCCGACGACACCGGCCCGCCGGGACCACCCGGGGCCTGTGGACAACCGTTCGGCAACCACCGGAGTGATCACGATCAAGACCCGCACGACCAGGAACGGGAGGCAGCGGCATGACCGACCCCACCGACTCGACCGACCACCTCGCGGTGACCTCGATGACCGACCGGGTTGCGGACCGGGCGCTGCGCCCGAGCGACCGCACCTGGACGGTGCAGGACGTCTCGGCCTACCTCGCCGTCCCGGTCTCGACGCTGTACGAGTGGCGGCGCACGAAGTACGGCCCCCCTGCCCGCCGCGTCGGCAAGTACCTCCGATACCGGCCCGCCGACGTCGTCGACTGGTTCGACGGCCTCGACCCGGCGGCCTGACGTGGGCCGACCCGCCCTCCCGCTCGGCACCATGGGCGAGATCCGCTGCTACCGCCTGCCCACCGGCAAGGTCCGCGCCGTCGCCTACTTCCGCGACTACGACGGGCGCACCCGCCAGGTGGAGCGCACCGGGTCGTCCGAGACCGCGGCTCGCAACCGGCTCCGGGAGGCGGCTCGGGAGCGATCGAGGGTGACCGCGGACGGTGTCATCACCCCGGAGGCCACGGTGGCGGCGGTCGCGGAGGTGTGGTGGGCCGACGTGGCGGCGGCCGTGGCGGCGGGGGAGAAGTCGCCAACGACGGGGGAGCTGTACCGGTACCGGCTCGACCGGCAGGTGCTGCCGGGACTCGGCGGCGTCCGGCTGCGCGAGCTGTCGGTGTCGCGGGTTGACGGCTTCCTGCGAGCGGTCGCCGAGCGGCACGGGCCGAGCACGGCCAAGAGCACCCGCGCGGTGCTGTCGGGCGTTCTCGGGCTCGCGGTCCGGCACGACGCCCTGGCAGTCAACCTCGTGCGCGACGCCTCCCCGGTGCGGCGGCCGGCCAAACATCGCGATGCCCTGACGGTGGAGCAGCTCCGGGACCTGCGGGCCCGGCTGGCGCGGGACGCGGTGGCGGTGGACCGGGACCTGCCGGACCTCGTCGACATGCTCATCGCGACGGGGCTGCGGATCGGGGAGACGACGGCGATCACCTGGCCGTCGCTGGACCTGGACGCCGGCACGGTCGAGGTCCGCGGCACCGTCATCCGGGTTAAGGGCGAGGGCCTGGTGGTGAAGCAGCAGCCGAAGTCCCGGCACGGGTGGCGGGTCGTCGAGCTGCCGTCGTGGGCGCTCGACATGCTGCGCCGGCGCCAGGGCCGCGACGACAACCCGTGGTCGGTGGTGTTCCCATCACCGGCCGGGATGCTGCGGGACCCGAAGAACACCGCGGGGGACCTGCGGGAGGCGTTCGACGCCGCCGGGTACCCGGGGGTCACATCGCACACGTTCCGCCGGACGGTGGCGACGCTCATGGACATGGCCGGCCTGTCGGCGCGGGCCGCCGCTGACCAGTTGGGGCATGCTCACGTGTCGATGACGACGGACGTGTACTTCGGCCGCCGGGTGGCCGCGACGGGAGCCCGCGGCGTCCTGGAGGCGGTCGCCGCCGATGGGCCGACCCGAAACGACCACCATGGGTAAACCATGGGAATCCTGGTGGAGGACCGCGGCGACGGGGCGTTTCCGCTGGTCAGAGTACGCCGCCCGGGGCTCGAACCCGGAACCCGCTGATTAAGAGTCAGCTGCTCTACCAATTGAGCTAACGGCGCGCGTGAGTCAAGGCTACCAGCGCCCCGGGCACCCCTCGACGGGAGCGTCCCGACCCCGGCCGTCGTGCGTCAGCGCGGCAGCTCCGTGGGCCGGGCCACCGCCTCGCGCACCGTCCCGACGATGGTGCGGGCGTCCGCGTACCCCGTGACCAGCGGGACCAGCGCCCCGGCCCCGCCGTCCAGGAACAGGCTCGGGTAGGTGTGGACGCCGAGCGCCCGCGCCCGCTGGAACGCCCGGCGCGTGGCCTCGACGGCCCCGGGCGTCGCCCACCGGGCGAGGAGCTCGTCGCCGTCGAGGCCGTGCGCGGCGGCGGCGTCCCGCAGGGTGTCGGGGTCGTCGGGCACCCGGCCGTCCAGGTAGAGGGCGTCGGTCAGCCAGTGCGAGAACTCGACGGCCGCCTCCGGCGCCATGTCCTGCGCCACCAGCACCGCCCGGCAGGCCGGTTCGGAGTCGCTGACCCACTCCCCGGCCCGCAGCACCCGCTCGTAGTACGCCTCGCCCGCCCGGCGCCCGGTCACCATGGCGACCTGAGCGAGCCCGGCCACCAGGTACTCACGGTCCTGGGCCACGGGCCGGACCCGCTCGCCGACGACGAGGCCACCGGTCTCGATCCGCCAGGACACCCCGTCGCCCAGCGTCTGCTTGGCCTCGAGGATCGCCGGCCCGGTGGCGAAGCACCAGCCGCAGAGGACGTCGTTGCCGTAGACGACGGTCGGCCGGGCGGTGGTCGCGGCGTCGTCCATGCCGGAACTATGTCGCACGCCCCGGGGCGGCCCGCGGTCGGTACCCGTGCCGCATCCACCCCCGGCCACGTCTCGGGACGGTCCGATGGCATGCCCGGGGACGACCCGGCCGTCCCCCTGCGGCACGGGGTGAGTGACGGGACTCGAACCCGCGACATCCGCGACCACAACGCGGCGCTCTACCAGCTGAGCTACACCCACCACGACCCTGCGCGCAGCGGCGCGGGCGCCAGGCAAGTGTAGACCGGGGACCGGGGCGTCAGGGCACCGTGGTCCCGGCGGCCCCGCTCACCCAGCCGGGCACGGTGCCGGCCGGCACCACGTGGCGGGCCGCGATCGTCCGGGCCGCGTCGCCGTCGGGTCCCGGGTCGGGGACGAAGACGGCGTCGCGGTAGTAGCGCAGCTCGGCGATGCTCTCGATGATGTCGGCCATCGCGCGGTGCCCGCCCGCCTTCGCCGGGGCGGCGTAGTACACCCGCGGGTACCAGCGCTTGACCAGCTCCTTGATGCTGGACACGTCGACCACCCGGTAGTGGAGGTGGGCATCGAGCTCGGGCAGGTCCCGGGCCAGGAAGCCGCGGTCGGTGCCGATGCTGTTGCCGGCCAGGGGGGCCTTGCGGGCCTCCGGCACCCACCGGGTGACGTACGCCATGACCTGCTCCTGGGCGTCCGCCAGCGTGGTGCCCTCGTCGAGCAGGTCGAGCAGGCCCGACTTGGTGTGCATGGCCCGCACCACCGGTGGCATCTGGCGCAGGGCGGCCTCCGGCGGCCGGACGACGATGTCGAGGCCCTCGCCGAGGACGGCGAGCCGCGAGTCCGTCACCAGCACGGCGATCTCGACCAGGGCGTCGGCCGCGAGGTCGAGCCCCGTCATCTCGCAGTCCACCCACACCAGCCGTTCCGCGGGCTTGTCCCGGCCCCGGTCGGCCGCCCCGCTCGCCCCTGGCCTCGCCCCGTCCACGGGCGTCACCCTAGGCCCGCCGCTCCCGGCGCCGCCGGATCTCCCCAGCCGCGACCCCGCGCCCTAGCCTGCGACCCGTGACGACACAGCCCGCGCCGCCGCCGGGGTACGCCCGTCCCCCGGTGCCCGGCGGCCGCTCGGGTCCCACGGTGCTGCTGGTCCTCGGGTTCGTCCTGATCGGCGTCTGCGGCCTCGTCGTCACGCCCGTGGTGCTCCTCGCGACCGGCCCGGTCGCCTTCGTCGTCGGCCTGCTCTTCGCGGTGGTGCCCGTCGCCCCGCTGCTCGCCTACTTCGCCTGGCTCGACCGCTACGAGCCGGAGCCCCGCGGGCTGCTGGTCTTCGCCTTCGGCTGGGGGGCCGCCGTCGCCACCCTCGGCAGCCTGGTGCTCAACACCGCGTCGGTGCTGGTCCTCGACGCCGCCGGGCGCGACCCGGAGTTCGCCTCGGTGGCGGTGGTGGCGCCGGTGGTCGAGGAGGCTCTCAAGGGCTTCGGCATCCTCGCCATCGTCCTCGTGGGCGGGCGCGCCCTGGACGGCGTGGTCGACGGGGTGGTCTACGCGGGGGTGGTCGGGGTCGGGTTCGCCTTCGTGGAGAACATCCTCTACCTCGGCGCGGCGCTGGTCGAGGGTGGGGGAGCGGGCCTCGTCGGCACCTTCGTGGTGCGGGGGATCGTCAGCCCCTTCGCCCACCCGCTGTTCACCGCCCCGATCGGGATCGCCGTGGCGGTCGCCGTCCGCCGGGGAGGCGTGCGGTGGGCCTGGGTGGTCGTGGGGTACCTCGCCGCCGTGGTCCTGCACGGGGTGTGGAACGCCAGCGCGCTGGCCTCTCCGGAGTCCTTCCTCACCGGGTTCGTCATGCTCCAGGTCCCCCTGTTCGCCGCTTACGTCGCCGTCGCCCTGTGGGCCCGCCGCCGCGAGGGCCGGCTCATCCGCCGCCATCTGGCCCCCTACGTCCAGGTGGGCTGGCTGTCGGCCGGTGAGCACGCCATGCTCGGCAGCCTCCGCTCGCGCCGCCACGCCGTGGCCGCCGTCCGGCGGGGACCGGACGGGGCGCGGCGCGGTGCGGCCCTCACGCGACTGCAGCGGCACGCGGTCCAGCTCGCGTTCCTCCGCAACCGGATGGTGCGCGGCACGGCGCCGCCGGACGCCCGGACGCGCGAGTACGACCTGCTGCACGCCATCGCGGGCCTGCGCACGTTCGCCTCGGGAGCCCGTCCGGCCTGACGGACCCGTGGCGCGACGGTCCCGCCATCCCCCGTTCGGAGGAGGACGGGTCGGCGTTCCGGACGACTCCGGGAACTCCCGCTGTGACCTTGGGTGACAAGTTCTAGCGTCTGTGTCACCTAAAGGACTGAAGGAGACCGATGTGACGACTGTGACCGGACGCGTGGCGATCGGGGGCCTCACGGCCCCGCGGTACACCCCGGCGGACTTCGCCGAACCCGATCGCCGCTCCCCCGTCGTCCGGTGGGCCGCCCGGGCGGGCGCCCTGCTCGCGGGTCGTCGCCGCCCCTCCCGTGCCGGTGTGGGGTCGCTCACCATGGGGGGTCCCGACACCCGGCGTTAGGCTCGCGGGCGTGGACAAGGTGGTCCCCGACGCCCGGGACGCGGTGGCCGACATCCCCGACGGCGCGACCCTCGCCGTCGGCGGGTTCGGGCTGTGCGGCATCCCCAGCGTCCTCATCCAGGCCCTCGTGGACCGCGGCGTCACCGACCTGGAGGTCGCCAGCAACAACTGCGGGGTGGACGACTGGGGCCTCGGACTGCTGCTCGGCCGGCGCCGGATCCGGCGCATGATCTCCAGCTACGTCGGGGAGAACAAGGAGTTCGCCCGGCAGTACCTCTCCGGCGAGCTCGAGGTGGAGCTGGTGCCCCAGGGCACGCTCGCCGAGCGGCTGCGGGCGGGCGGGTCGGGCATCCCCGCCTTCTTCACGGCGTCCGGGGTGGGCACGGTCGTCGCCGACGGCGGGCTCGCCTGGCGCTACCGCCCGGACGGATCGGTGGCGGTCGCCAGCCCGCCGAAGGAGACGCGCGAGTTCGACGGCCGGACCTACGTCATGGAGCAGGCCATCCGGGCCGACTTCGGGCTGGTCCGGGCCTGGCGCGGGGACCGGCACGGCAACCTCGTGTTCCGTCGCTCCGCGCGCAACTTCAACCCGCTGTGCGCCATGGCCGGCGCCCTCACCGTGGCCGAGGTCGAGGAGCTCGTCGAGCCGGGGTCGCTCGATCCCGACGACGTGCACCTGCCGGGGGTGTACGTGCAGCGAGTGGTGCCCTTGACGCCCGAGCAGGCCGCGGACAAGCGGATCGAGCGCCGCACCGTGCGGCCCGGCGGGGGGAGCGCCTGATGGCCCTGACACGCGAGGAGATGGCGGCCCGCGCGGCGCGCGAGCTGTCGGACGGCGACTACGTCAACCTCGGCATCGGCATGCCGACGCTGGTTCCGAACCACGTGCCCGACGACGTCGAGCTCGTGCTGCAGTCCGAGAACGGCATCCTCGGCGTGGGCCGCTACCCGACCGGGGACGAGGTCGACCCCGACCTCATCAACGCCGGCAAGGAGACCGTGACCGTCCGGGCCGGGGCCAGCTACTTCGATTCGGCGACCAGTTTCGGGATGATCCGCGGCGGCAAGGTCGACGCCGCGATCCTCGGCGCGATGCAGGTGTCGGCTCGGGGCGACATCGCCAACTGGCTGATCCCCGGGAAGATGGTCAAGGGGATGGGCGGGGCGATGGACCTCGTCCACGGCGCGAAGCGCGTGATCGTCCTCATGGAGCACGTCGCGCGGGACGGCTCGGCGAAGATCCTCGCCGAGTGCACCCTGCCGCTCACCGGGGTCGGGGTCGTCCACCGGGTCATCACCGATCTCGCCGTCCTCGACGTGACGCCGGCCGGACTGGTGCTCGTCGAGACGGCGCCCGGCGTCCCGGTGGCCGAGGTGCTGGAGCGGACCGGCACCCCGGTCGCGGTGCCCGACGACGTCGCGGCGGCCGCCGGCCGAGGACGCCTCAGCCGGTGACGTCCCAGTGGAAACCGGCTCTCCGGAGCCGCTCCACGAAGGCGTCGCCCAGCGCCGTGGCCGGGGTCAGCACCCCCGCCCGGCCGGTGCCCTCGTCCGCGGCCAGGGCCATCGCCGCCTCGCCCAGCATGACCGCCGTCGCCCCGTAGCCGGGGTCGAGGTCGGCCCCGAGCCTGGCGGTGAGGACCCGGCCGGACGAGGTCTGCGCGACGTGCCGGAAGCGGAAGTACCCCCGGTCCCGGGTCCGCTGCGACGGGCCGGCGCCGGGTGCCGGCAGCACCCGGTCCAGCAGCCGGCGGGTGGGCGGCCAGGTCATCCCGGCGACCAGGGCCGCCGTGCCCGCGCTCGTGGCGAGCGCCGGTCCGGCTCCCCGGATCCGGCCGCGGGCGCCGACCGCCTCCCGGTACCGGAACCCCGCGCCGTAGGCGCCGTCGAGCAGCGCCTGGCTGCGGCGGACGACGCGCGTGTTGACCGGGGCCATGACGAACGGCGCCAGCCAGTACCCGAGGCGGGCGTCCCAGGCCACGCCGAACCGGTCGCGCGGTCCGGGCCGGGGGACTCCGGTGGTGCCGATGTCGAGGGCGTGCGGGTCGGCGACGATCCGCCGGGCGCCGGAGGTGGCGGCGGCCTCCTCGAGCTGCGCGCGCATGGAGTCGATCGTCCCGCCGCTGATCCCTCCGCGGGCCCCGGTCAGCAGCCCTGTCACCCGGGTGAGATCGCCGGCCCCGGTCGCCGCCGCGTGGCGGTGGACGCTCCACACCCCGAGGTCGGACGGCACCGAGTCGAAGCCGCAGGCGTGGACCACGGCGGCCCCGGTCCGGCGGGCGACGGCGTCGTTGGCCTCGATGCTGCGGCGCATGAACAGCACCTCGCCGGTGAGGTCGACGTAGTGCGTGCCGGCCTCGGCGCACGCCGCCGCGAGCGCCGCGCCGTACCGCGCGTACGGCCCCACCGTGGTGGCGACGACCCGCGCCGAGCGTGCGAGCCGCGCCACCCCGGTCGGGTCGGTCGCGTCGGCGACCACGAAACCCCAGGTCTGACCGCGTCCCGGCAGGTGCGCCCGGGTCTCGTACAGCCGCGGCACGGACCGTCCGCCGAGCCCCACCCGCAGGTGGCGCGGGGCGTGCCGGGCGACGTGCTCCGCCACCAGCCGCCCGGCGAACCCGGTCGCCCCGTAGATCACCAGGTCGAGATCCCGGTCGTTCACCCCACGACCGTACGCGGCCGGCGGGGACGGCCCGCCCGGTGCCGTCCCCGCCCGGGTTCACCGGACGAGGGGACGCAGGGCCTCGCCCGCCATGGCGACCACGTCCCCTCGGCGGACAGGGCGTCGAGGGGCAGGTCGTCAGCGACCCGGGGCCGTCCCCGGGCGGTCCTGACGCTCCGCCCCCGCGTGAGCGGCCAGGACGGCGACGCGGCCGGCCTCCAGTCGGGCGACGGGGACGCGGAAGGGGGAGCAGGAGACGTAGTCGAGGCCCACCTGGTGGAAGAACTCGATGCTCTTCGGGTCGCCGCCGTGCTCGCCGCAGACGCCGAGGCCGATGTCGGGGCGGGTCATCCGGGCCCGTTCCGCGGAGTTGGCGATGAGGTACCCGACCCCGTCGACGTCGAGACTCTCGAACGGCGACACCATGAAGACGCCCTTGTCGAGGTACGCCGCGAAGAACGAGGACTCGACGTCGTCCCGGCTGAACCCCCAGGTGGTCTGGGTGAGGTCGTTGGTGCCGTAGGAGAAGAACTCGGCCACGGTGGCGATGCGCTTGGACGTCAGGGCGGCCCGCGGCAGCTCGATCATCGTGCCGATCGGGACCCGCAGGGGGACGCCGGACGACTCGGCGACGTCGGCGAGGATGCCGTCGGCCTCGTCGCGGACCAGGTGGAGCTCCATGACGGACCCGACGAGGGGCACCATGATCTCGACGTGGGGGTCGCCGCCGGCCCGACGGCGCTCGGCCGCCGCCTCCGCGATCGCGCGGACCTGCATGGCGAACAGCCCGGGCACCACCAGCCCCAGCCGCACCCCTCGCAATCCCAGCATGGGGTTCGACTCGTGGAGCCGCTCGACCGCCGCGAGGAGCTCCTCGTCGTGCGGGTCCGCCTCGCCCCGTTCCCGTGCCACGGCGACCTTGACCGCCAGCTCCGTGCGGTCGGTGAGGAACTCGTGCAGGGGCGGGTCGAGCAGGCGGATCGTCACCGGCAGCCCGTCCATCGCGGCGAGGATCGCGACGAAGTCCGCCCGCTGCAGCGGCAGCAGCTCGGCGAGGGCGGCCTCGCGCTGCTCCGGCGTGGCGGCCAGGATCAGCCGCTCGAGGAGCGGCCGGCGCTCGCCGAGGAACATGTGCTCGGTCCGGCACAGGCCGATGCCCTCGGCCCCCATGTGCCGGGCGGCGGCGGCGTCGTCGGCGGTGTCGGCGTTGGCGCGCACCCGCAGCCGGCGTCCGGCGTCGGCGTGCCGGATGATGCGGTCCACGCTGCGCAGCGTGTCCGCGGTGTCCTCGTCGGCGCCGGCGAGCGCTGCCTCCAGGCTGTCGGTGAAGTACCGCATGACCGGGCTCGCCACCACGGCGACCTCGCCCTCGAGCACGTCACCGGTGGATCCGTCGATGCTGACCATGTCTCCCTCGCGGACCACGTGGTCACCGAACCGGGCCAGCCGCGCGTCCACGTCGATGTCGATCTCCTCGGCACCCACCACGGCCGTGCGGCCCATGCCGCGGGCGACCACGGCTGCGTGGGACGTCTTCCCGCCGCGGGCGGTGAGGATCCCCACGGCCGCGATCATCCCCGG
This sequence comes from Kineosporiaceae bacterium, assembly GCA_050329835.1. Taxonomy (GTDB): domain Bacteria; phylum Actinomycetota; class Actinomycetes; order Actinomycetales; family JBBAYJ01; genus JANNOG01. The sequence continues at coordinate 11,101 of JBHJOJ010000154.1, forward strand.
GAGATCGTCGGGGTTGGTCTCCCGACGGACCAGCACGACCCGCTCTCCGGCGTTCGCGCGCCGCACGGCCTCGGCGCTGTCGAACACCGCCGTGCCGCTCGCCGCCCCGGGGGAGGCGGCCATGCCGCGGGTCAGTACCGTCCGCTCGCCGTCGCCGAAGTGCGGGAACATCAGCTGGGCCAGCTGGTCTCCGGTCACCCGGGAGAGGGCCTCGTCCATGGTGATGAGGTGCTCGTCGACGAGCTGGGTCGCGATCCGGAAGGCGGCCGTGGCGGTCCGCTTGCCGACCCGGGTCTGCAGCATCCACAGGGTTCCGCGCTCGACCGTGAACTCGATGTCGCAGAGGTCGCGGTAGTGGGTCTCGAGCCGGCGCATCACCTGGCGCAGCTCGCGGTAGGCCGTGGGCTGCAGATCGGCCATGCGCTCGAGCGGCACCGGGGTCCGCGTCCCGGCGACGACGTCCTCGCCCTGCGCGTTGGCCAGGTAGTCGCCGTAGGCGCCCGGTTCACCGGTCGCCGGGTCCCGGGTGAAGCACACCCCGGTGCCGGAGTCCTCGCCCAGGTTGCCGAAGACCATCGTGCAGATGTTGACGGCGGTCCCGAGGTCGTGGGGGATCCGCTCGCGACGGCGGTACAGCCGGGCCCGCTCGGTGTTCCACGACTCGAACACCGACCGGATCGCCAGGTCCAGCTGTTCCCGCGGGTGCTGTGGGAAGTCCCGCCCGGCATGCTCGCGGATCACCGCCTTGTACTCGTCGACCAGGTCCCGCAGCCGCTCCGGGTTCAACGCGGACTCGTTCGCCGCCCCGGTCTCGGCGAGGGCCTTGGCGAGGGCCGCCGTGAACCGCTCCCGCTCGATGCCGAGCACCGTGGTGCCGAACATCTGGACGAGCCGGCGGTAGGAGTCCCACGCGAACCGCTCGTTGCCGGACGCCTCGGCGAGGGCGCGGACCGAGGCGTCGTTGAGCCCGATGTTGAGGATCGTGTCCATCATGCCCGGCATCGACATCTGCGCTCCCGAGCGGACCGACACCAGCAGGGGGTCGAAGGTGTCGCCGAGCTGGCGGCCGAGCCGGTCCTCGAGGTGACGCAGTTCCGTCGTCACCTGGACCCGCATCTCGGGGGGCTCGTGCCCGCGGGCGAGGTAGTACCGGCACGCCTCGGTGGTGATGGTGAAGCCCGGCGGGACCGGCAGGCCGAGGCGCGTCATCTCGGCGAGGTTGGCGCCCTTGCTGCCGAGCAGCGCCTTCTGGTCCCGGTCCCCGAACGAGAAGTCGTGCACGTAGGTGGCCATCTCACCCTCCGGTCCGGGCGCCGTCGCCCGGGTCCATGGTCCAGGCTCCCGCACCCGGACGGTCAAGGACCAATGTCGCGACCCGGGCCCGCGGTCGCGCCCGGGAGGGCGCGCGCCAGCCGGGCCACCCGGCCGCGGATGTCGCCGAGCGCGTCCTCGAACGCCCTCGGCGAGCCACCGCGCACCGGGTCGGGCACCGACCAGTGGAGCCGGCGGGCGGTGTCCGGGCACGTGGGGTCGACGGCCTCGTGCGCGGCGTCGCACACGGTGACGACGAGGTCACCGGGGTTGCCGGCCAGCACGTCGCGGACGTGGGCCGGACGCACCCCCGCGAGGCGGAGCCCGTGCGCAGCCCCGGCCGCGACCGCGCCGGGGTGGACGGCGTCGGCGGGCGAAGTGCCCGCCGAGGCGACCTCGACGGCGCTCACCGTTCGCCAGCTGGCGGCCGCCAACGGGGACCGGGCGGAGTTTCGGGTGCAGACGAACACCACGCGCCCGACCTCGCCGAGGTGCGGGATGGCGATGTCGGGCGGGCCGACGGCGAGGCTGACGTACACCCGCCGCCCGTCGCCCTCCGACCGCAGCCGGCGGACGACGCCGGCGGCCTCGAGGATCCGCAGGTGGTGGGCGAGCAGGTTGCCGGGCAGGCCGAGGGCGGCCGCGATCTCGCCGGGGGAGAGGTCACCGACGGCCAGGAGGTCCGTGACGGCCAGCCGGGTCGGCTCGCCCAGGGCGGCATGGACCCGGGCCCGGCGGGCGAGGTCGCCGCGCGGCGTCCCCGGGCCTGCCGTCCGGCCAGATCGGCTCATCCTCGTCCCCTCCCGGCGGCCACCGCGGCCCTCTTCCGTGCAGTTGACTCAATGTCCATTGAGCATTCTAGGCTGGCAGCGTGACGAGCCCACGACCACCGCTGCTGCGCCGGCTCCTCGCCGAGGCGCTCGGCACCGGTCTCCTCGTGGCCGTGGTCGTGGGGTCCGGCATCGCCGCCCAGCGGCTCTCCCCGGACGACACCGGCCTGCAGCTGCTGCAGAACAGCCTCGCGACCGCGCTCGCGCTGCCTGTGATCATCCTGCTGGTCGGGCCGGTGTCCGGGGCGCACCTCAACCCCGCGGTCACCCTCGCCGACTGGCTGCTCGGCCGGCGCTCCGGCGGCGGGCTGTCCGGCGGGCAGGCCTGGGCCTACGTGGCGGCGCAGGTCACCGGGGGGGTCGCCGGCGCCGTGCTGGCGAACGTCATGTTCGACCTCGCGCCCGTCACGCTGTCGGCCCGCGACCGGCTCGGGGCCGGAGCGCTGGTGGCCGAGGTCGTGGCGACGGCCGGGCTCGTGGCCCTGATCGTCGGGCTGGCCCGGTCCGGCCGGTCCGCCCTCACCGCGGCCGCCGTCGGCGCGTACGTCGGCGCCGCCTACTGGTTCACGTCGTCGACGTCGTTCGCCAACCCGGCCGTGACGGTCGGCCGGACCGTCAGCGACACCTTCGCCGGGATCGCCCCGGGGTCCGCGGTGGCGTTCGTCGCCGTCCAGATCGTGGGCGCCCTCGTCGGGCTGGCGATCGCCCGAGCCCTCTACCCCGACGCCGCCCGGGCCGCCGGCCGCGCCGTCGTCCCGCCCGAGCCGACCCTCGACCCTCAGGAGTCCCGGTGAGCGAGCGCCCGTCCGTCCTCTTCGTCTGCGTCCACAACGCCGGCCGGAGCCAGATGGCGGCCGGGTGGCTGCAGCGTCTGGCCGGCGGCCGGATCGAGGTCCGGTCGGCGGGCACCGCTCCCGCGGATCAGGTGAACCCGGTCGCGGTCGAGGCGATGCGCGAGGCCGGCATCGACATCACCTCCGCCACCCCGAAGGTCCTCACCTCCGAGGCCGTCCAGGCCAGCGACGTCGTCATCACCATGGGCTGCGGCGACACCTGCCCGGTCTTCCCGGGGACGCGGTACCTCGACTGGGACCTCGCCGACCCGGCCGGTCAGGGCATCGAGATGGTCCGCGAGGTCCGCGACGACATTCGGGGCCGGGTCGCGGCGCTGGTCGCCGAGCTGCTGCCGGAGCACCCGGACGGCTCGGGAGCGCGCTGATCCCGGCGCGGTTCCGCCGTCGCGCCGTCACGCGGAGGGCGAGAAGACCCGGGCGAGCGCCTCCCAGGCACCGGGCACCGGCCGGTAGTACGCCCACACCCCGCGCTTCTCCCGCTCCACCAGCCCGGCCCGGAGCAGCACCTTGAGGTGATGGCTCACGGTCGGCTGGCTGAGTCCGAGCGGGCCGGTGAGATCGCATACGCACGCGCCGCCGGCGGGCCCGGCGGCGACCAGGGACAGCAGGCGCAGCCGCGCCGGGTCGGCGACGGCCTTGAGCACCCCGGCGAGGCGGGCGGCGTCGTCCTCGGACAGGGCCGCGGTCAGGGGGACGCAGCAGGCCACGACGTCCCGGACCGTCGACACGCCCTGGACGGTACCAGGTATTGACACTCGTCGATGTTTTCGGGAGGGTCAACGCATCGACAATCGTCGATACCAACGAGGAGGCGACATGACCACCACCGACCCGCTCGTCGAGCAGGTCCGCCGGCGCTACGCCCAGGCCGCCACCCAGGCCGCCACCCAGGCCGCCGGCGGGTGCTGCGGACCGGAGGCACTCGCCACCGGCGAGGCCGACGACGGTCGCTTCGGGGCCGGCCTGTACGGGACCGAGGACGCCGGGGCCCTGCCCGAGGCGGCCCGGCTGGCGAGCCTCGGCTGCGGCAACCCCACCGCCGTCGCCGAGCTGCGCGAGGGCGAGACCGTGCTCGACCTGGGGTCCGGGGGCGGGATCGACGTCCTGCTGTCGGCCCGCCGGGTCGGCCCGACCGGCCGGGCGTACGGCCTCGACATGACCGAGGAGATGCTCGACCTGGCCCGTCGCAACGCCGCCGAGGCCGGCGCCACCAACGTCGAGTTCCTCCGGGGGCGGATCGAGGAGGTCCCGTTGCCGGACGCGTCGGTCGACGTCGTGATCTCGAACTGCGTCGTCAACCTCTCGGTCGACAAGCCCGCCGTGATGCGCGAGATCGCGCGCGTGCTGCGGCCGGGTGGCCGGGTCGGGATCACCGACGTGGTCGCCGAGGACCACCTGACCCCGGCCGACCGGGCGGAGCGGGGTGACCACGCCGGGTGCATCGCCGGGGCGCTGTCGTTCGCCGAGTACCGGTCGGGGCTCGCGGCGGCGGGGCTGGTCGATGTCGAGGTCGTTCCCACCCACGCCGTCGGCGACGGCCTGCACAGCGCGATCGTCCGGGCCCGCCGCCCCGCGGCCTGACCGGGCCCGAGCCCGGCCCGCCTCCTGAGCCGAACCGCGCCGTCCCGCCGCCCGGGCCGACCGTGCCGAACGCGGGCGGCCGCCGCCGCGGTGCGGCCTACGCTGACGCGGTGGCGGACGCGGCGGTCGACGGGGCCGAGCTGGGCGCGGAGTACCTGAGCTTCGCCCGGGTGGCGGTCGCCGTCGCCGAGGAGCGGCTGCCCGACCTCGACCCCGTGGCCATGCAGGCGGTCCTGCTGCTGCACCGGGTGAGCAACGCCGTGGTCGGCGACCTCGAGGCCCGGGTCCACCGCCCGGCCGGTTGGAGCTTCCCCGGGTTCCGGCTGCTGTTCGCGCTCTGGGTGGCGGGTCCGCTCGGGGTGTCCCGGCTGGCCGAGCTGTCCGGGGTCAGCCGGGCGGCGATCTCCACCCTGAGCCAGCGGATGGAGCGCGACGGCCTGGTCCGCCGGGATCCCTCCGAGACCGACGCCCGCGGGGTGACCCTGTCGCTGACGGACTCCGGACGCGAGCGGCTGACCCGGACCTTCGCCGAGCACAACCGGCGCGAGCGGCACTGGGTCGAGCGGCTCGACCCGGCGGAGCGGACCGAGCTCGTCCGGCTGCTGGACAAGCTGGGGTCGGGGCGGTGAGCGTGCTGGTCACGGTGGCGGAGCTCGCCGGCCGGGGCGTGCCGCCACCCGGGGTGCGCCTGCTCGACGTCCGCTGGCGACTCGGCGGGCCGCCCGGGCGGGAGGAGTACCGGGCGGGGCATCTGCCGGGAGCGGTGTACGTCGACCTCGACACCGAGCTGTCCGCCCCGTCGTCGCCCGGAGCCGGTCGTCACCCCCTGCCGCACCCCGGTGATCTCGACGGTGCGCTGCGGTCCTGGGGTGTGGACCGGGGGGAGCCCGTGGTCGTGTACGACGACGTCGGCGGGCTCTCGGCGGCCCGCGCCTGGTGGCTGCTGCGGTGGGCCGGGCTCGCCGACGTGCGGATCCTCGACGGCGGGCTCGGAGCGTGGCGGGACGCCGAGTTGCCGCTGGCCACGGGGGACGGGAGCACGCGATCGGGCGAGGCGGCCGAGCGAGGCGATGGCGGCGGGGCGACCGGGACGAGCGGGTCCGGCGGGCAGGGCGGGGTGGCCGGGTCGGTGCCGGGAGAAGCTGACGGGGCCGGCCGAGTCGATCCCGATCGTGCGGGAGGTGGGATGCCGACCGTGACGGCCGACGAGGTGGCGGCGTTCGTCGCGGACGGCGGCCTGCTCCTCGACGCCCGGCCGGCCGAGCGGTACCGCGGGTCCGACAACCCCTACGACCCCCGTCCCGGTCACATCCCCGCTTCGGTGAGCGCCCCCGCCGCGGACGACCTCGGTCCCGACGGTCGGTTCCGGACGCCGTCCGAGCTGGCCGAGCAGTTCGCCGCCCTGGGCGCCGTCCCTGGCCGGCCCGTCGCGGTGTACTGCGGCTCGGGTGTCACCGCCACCCACGTCGTCGCCGCCCTGGAGCTGGCCGGGGTCGAGGGGGTCGCCCTCTATCCCGGCTCCTACTCCCAATGGGCCGCCGACCCCTCCCGCCCCGTCGCCACCAGCTGACGGGGACGTCGCCGGTCCGGTGATCGGGACTTGCACCGCGGTGTGGTCGTCAACCGGCCGGATGATCGGGACTTGCACCGCGTTGTGGTCGCTTCACCGGTGGATGGCGACCACAGCGCGGTGGAAGTCGCGATCATGAGGGTGGATGGCGACCACAGCGCGGTGGAAGTCGCGATCATGGCGGTGAATGGTGACCGCAGCGCGGCGCCGGTCCGATCACGCTGAGCGGCGAGGAGCGATCAGGGCCAGCTCACGCAGGAAGCGTCCGGGCCGGGCCAGACCGTTCTTGTCGACCTGCATCACCCGCCAGCCCTCGACGCGCAGGCTGTTGTGACGCCGGAGGTCCTGGGTGTACCGGTCGTCCTCGCGGTGCACGGCGCCGTCGTACTCGGCGGCGGCCCGAGCGTCGCGCCACCCCAGGTCGAGTCGCGCGATGAATGCGCCGTCGGCGTCGACCACCTCGATCTGCAGCTCCGGCTCCACGAAGCCGGCCCTCACGACGAGCAGCCGCAGCAACGTCTCGCGGACCGACTCCGCGCCGTCCCGAGCGGCGCGGATCACCGGGCGCGCAGCCGCGAGCCCGTGCAGGTCCGTCGTCGCTGCCAGCGCCGACCTCAGCTCGGCGGCCCGCAGTCCCGTCGCGTGCAGGACGGCGTCGACGGCGGCCACCCGCCAGTTACCCGACCAGCCGTCGCTGCCGAGTCCGCGGGCGAGGTCGAGGCAGGTCCGGGCCGGTGTGGTCGCCCGTCCGTACGGTGTGACCACGACGTCGTCCGGCGACAGGCGACCCCGGTGCGGAACGAGGTGCTCCTGTGGCCGGACTCCCGAGGTCACGTTGACGTGGACCGGTGCCCGCGGTCCGGCCAGCTGCGCGCCCAGCGCCCAGGCCGCGCTGGGACCTACCAGGACCGGTCCGCCACCGATGGCCTTCCGGATCCCCTCGATCCGAACACCGTGCGTGATCTCGAGGTCGGCTGCGTAGACGCCCCGCACGAGGCGCTGGTAGCGGACGCCTCGCAGGGTCCGGGCACCGGTGTGCTCCTGGGCCTCGGTCCGGGTGACGACCCTCCCCCGCAGGGGAGCGGGCACCCCCGCGGCCGGACACATGCCGTCACGGTGGTCGGACGGACGAGACGGCGGCGCCGACCGTCGCCGCCGGTGTGGACGATCCCCCAGGTCTCCACAGATTGTTAATGTGTTGACAATCAAGGGGGTGAGGTGGACGCTGGAAGCCGGCCCGGGCGGCGCCGCGCGGCCGGGACGGAGCGCGACTCAAGGCACGGACACCCTTCGCCTCGTCGGCGGACCTCGTCGAGACGCAGCGGACGCTCGGCGCCGTGACCGCCGCCAGGCCCTGAGGAGGCACCCATGGCCCACTACCAACGGGTGGGCAGCGTCCCGCCCAAGCGCCACACCCAGCACCGCGCCCCGGACGGCGACCTGTACCGCGAGGAACTCATGGGCGAGGAGGGCTTCTCGTCGGACTCCTCGCTGCTCTACCACGTCGGGATCCCGTCGACGATCTCCGACGCCCGCCCGTGGGACCTGCCGCACCAGGTGACGACCCCCAACATGCCGCTGGTGCCGCGCCACCTCAGGCTCCACGAGCTGTTCGGCGCCGACTGGAAGGCCGCGGACCCCGTGACCGGTCGCCGCCTCGTCCTCGGCAACGCCGACGTCCGCATCAGCTATGTCGTCGCCGGGGAGACCTCGCCGCTGTACCGCAACGCCATCGGCGACGAGCTGGTCTACGTCGAGTCGGGCTCGGCGACCGTCGAGACGGTGTTCGGTGCGCTGGCGGTCGGCCAGGGCGACTACGTCCTGCTGCCCCGGGCGACGACGCACCGCTGGGTGCCGGCGGCCGCTGCGACCGGCGGCGACGAGCCGCTGCGCGCCTACTGCATCGAGGCGAACTCCCACATCGCCCCGCCCAGGCGGTACCTGTCGAGATACGGGCAGTTCCTCGAGCACGCCCCGTACTGCGAGCGTGACCTCCGGGTGCCGACCGAACCGCATGTCGTCGACCCGGACGGGACCCAGGGCGAGGTGGAGGTCTACCTCAAGCACCGCGGCAGCGTCCCCGGCGGGATCGCCGGCTCGATCCACGTGGTGCCGCGCCACCCGTTCGACGTCGTCGGCTGGGACGGCTGCCTCTACCCCTACGTGTTCAACATCGACGACTACGAGCCGATCACCGGCCGCGTCCACCAGCCGCCGCCGGCGCACCAGGTCTTCGAGGGCGGCAACTTCGTGGTCTGCAACTTCGTGCCCCGCAAGGTCGACTACCACCCGCTGGCGGTCCCCGTGCCGTACTACCACTCCAACGTCGACAGTGACGAGGTGATGTTCTACTGCGGCGGCGACTATGAGGCGCGCAAGGGGTCGGGCATCGGCCAGGGCTCGGTCAGCCTCCATCCGGGCGGGCACAGCCACGGCCCGCAGCCCGGCGCGGTCGAGCGCAGCCTGGGTGCGGAGTTCTTCGACGAGCTCGCCGTCATGGTCGACACCTTCCGTCCGCTGGAGCTCGGCGAGGGCGGCACGGCGGTCGACGACGGGGCGTACGCGTGGAGCTGGTCGGGCGGGCGGGCGTGAGCGCCGGGCTCCGGTTCGCCCGGTTCTTCGACGACGCGGCGCTCTTCCCGCCGGCGCGGCTGCCGATCAAGGAGGCGATCCCCGGTCACCTGGCTCACCGGGCATCGGACCACGCCGGTGTCGTGGGCCCGTTCATCGCGGCTCCGGCGCACCTCGCCGCCGTCGACGACGCGGCCGCGGGCCACGGGGTCGCTCACCTGGACGTCGCCATCAGCGGGCGGCGCCCGGACGTCGCGGCGGCCATGGCGACCCTCCCGTCGCACGTCCGGGCGGTGTCGCTGGAGGTGGCCGGGCCGGCGGCCGACGTCCTCGCCTTCCTGGCGGGGATCCGGGACAGCGTCGGGGGTGCGCCGACACCGCAGGGGTACGCCGAGGTCGGGCTGCAGCGGCGCCCGCAGGACGTCCTGGCGGACCTCGACGCCGTCGCGGCGGCGGCCGGCGAGCCGCGGCCCCGCGCCAAGTTCCGCACCGGCGGGACGACCGCGGAGGCGTTCCCCACCGACGCCCAGCTCGCCGTCGGCGTCGTCGGCACCGTTCGGCTCGGGTTGCCGTTCAAGCTCACGGCCGGGCTCCACGACCCCGCCCGGCACCGCGATCCGGCGACCGGCTTCGAGCACCACGGCCTGCTCAACGTGCTGCTGGCCACCGATGCGGCGCTGCGCGGGGCCGAGGTCGAGGCTGTCTCCGCGGTGCTGGCCGATCGCGACGAGGCTGGCCTGGCAGCGGCCGTCCGGGAGCTGCCGGAGGATCGCGTGCGCGAGGTCCGCCGGCACGCCCTGTCGGTCGGGACCTGCAGCATCGACGAGTGCGTCGCCGGCCTCGCCCGCGTCGGCGTCCTCGACCTGCCGGTCGGTGCCGTGTCCTGATCGCGTGGATCTGTCGCACCCGGCCGGCCGGGTTGCGACTCCGGACCCTGCGCGCGGCCCTGTGGACGGCCGGAGCGCCGGGCCCGCCGGCGTCGCTAGGTTCCCCCGTGACGTCAGGGGGCCATCGTGCGGAAGACGCAGCCGGAAGCCGTCGCCGATGGGCGCCGCCAGTGGGACGCTCACTCCAAGGCGACTCTCACCGCCGGCCTGACGGACTTGCTGGCGGGTCTCGACCTGGAGCTCGGGCGCGAGTGGGAGCCGTGCTCCGTCGAGCTGCCCGCCGGTGCGCACCGGCCCGACCTGGTCTTCCTCTCCCCGGCCGGGGTGGCCGTGCACGTGGAGGTCCAGCAGGAGCCGGACCCGGACATGGCGGCCCGCATGGCCGAGTACGCCGTCCGGATGGCGCGGACGGGGTTCGCCCGGCCTCTGAACGATCTCGTGCAGATCGTCGTGCAGGTCACGGGGCCACCGATGCCGGTGGACCTCCGGCTGGGGCGGCTCTCGAACCAGGTGCATCTCGTCCATGTCCCGACCATGTCGTGGGACCGGTATTCCCTGTCCTCGCCGCTCGCCCCGTTCGCGCTCGTGAGCGGCGGCGACCGGGTCGTCGACCTGGTGGTCGGCGTGATCGCGGGGACCACGGACACGGATCTCCGGTCGGCCATGGCGGTCCTTGCGTTCTACCTGGTTCCCGAGCTGGCGGATACACTTGTCGAAGCGATCAGGAGGGTCGGGATGACGGACATCATCGAGGCGGTGGGTCGGACGGAGTTCGGCCAGGACCTGATCGCGCGGGGCCGTCAGGAGGGCCGTCAGGAGGGCCGTCAGGAGGGCCGTCAGGAGGGTGAGCTGCACGCCCTGGCCGAGCTGCTGAGGGCCCGCTTCCCCGAGGCGTCCCGCCCCGCCGTCGACCACACGGCATCGAAGCTGCTGGTCGAGCACGGGGACGATGCCGTCCGCGTCGCTCTCGCCCTCGAGGAACCTCCCGTCTGACGTCGACCCCTTCCGGTCGCCGGAATGCCGGGCGAGCGGGCGCCGTCGCGGCGACGATGATGACGGGCGTGACCTGGGCGACCCTCCCGTACGGCAGCTTCACGACACCCGACGAGCCCGGGCGGCGCCGGGTCGGGGTCCGCCTGGACGGCGTCCGTGCCGCGCGCGTCCTCGACCTCACCGCGGCCGGTCCCGCTCTCCTCGGCCCGCACGCCGGGCTGTTCGCCGGCGGCACCCTCGACCCGCTGCTCGCGGCCGGCCCGGCCGTGTGGCACGAGGTGCGCGTGGCGCTGCTGGCGGCGTGGGACACGGCGGACGAGCGGTTCACGGTCCCGGCCGACGCTCTCACGCTGCACCTGCCGTGGACGGTCGGCGACTACGTCGACTTCTACGCCAGCGAGCACCACGCCTCGAACCTCGGCCGGCTGTTCCGACCGGACTCCGACCCCCTGACCCCGAACTGGAAACACCTGCCGATCGGCTACCACGGCCGTTCCGGCACCGTCGTCGTCTCGGGCACGCCGATCCGGCGGCCCCGGGGCCAGCGCCGCACGCCGGACGGCGAGGTCGTGTTCGGGCCGTCCACCCGGCTCGACATCGAGGTGGAGTTCGGGTTCGTCGTCGGCGCCGGGTCCCGCCTCGGCGAGCCGGTGCCGCACGGCGCCTTCCGCGACCACGTCTTCGGCGTGTGCCTGGTCAACGACTGGTCCGCCCGGGACATCCAGGCCTGGGAGTACGTGCCGCTCGGGCCGTTCCTCGGCAAGTCCTTCGCCACCAGCGTCTCGCCGTGGGTGGTGCCGCTCGCGGCCCTGGAGGCGGCCCGGGTGCCGCCGCCACCGCGGGACGTGCCGCTGCAGCCCTACCTGGACGACGCGGGCAGCCGGTGGGGACTCGACGTCGCCTTCGAGGTGCACCTCAACGGCCACCCCGTGTCCCGCCCGCCCCTGGCCTCGATGTACTGGACCGGGGCGCAGATGCTCGCCCACATGACGGTCAACGGGGCGAGCGTACGGCCCGGCGACCTGTACGCCTCCGGCACCGTCAGCGGTCCCGAGCCCGGCCAGTGGGGCTCGTTCATCGAGCTCACCCGGGGCGGGCGGGAGCCCCTCACGCTGTCGGACACGACGACGAGGACGTTCCTCGAGGACGGCGACGAGGTCGTGATCTCGGCGACGGCGCCGGGGCCGGACGGGTCCGTCGCCGATCTCGGGTCCGTCGCCGGGACCATCGTCCCGGCCGTGTGACCAGCGGCGACGTCACGCCGTTCCGGTGGCCGGCACGAAGCCGTCGAGGCCGGGCGCCGCCTCCGGGCACCATCCGGCGTCGGAGTCCGCCGGGGTGCCCCGCCCGGTCGCGGCTCCGGTAGCGTCGACAGCCCGCAGCTCGCCCGACGGGGGTCGCACCCGACGCCGTCCCGCGGGAAGGAGCCCACGACATGCCACAGGCCCCCGACGAGCCGGTGACGTGCGACATCCTCATCGTGGGGGCCGGGCCCGTGGGGTTGTACGGCGCCTACTACGCGGGAGCGCGCGGCCTGTCGGTCGCCGTCATGGACTCCCTGCCCGAGCCCGGCGGTCAGGTCTCGGCCATGTACCCCGAGAAGCCCATCTACGACGTCGCCGGCTTCCCGGCCGTCAAGGGCCGCGATCTCGTCCAGGGACTGCTGGACCAGGCGGCGACGTTCTCCCCGCGGTACCTGCTCGGCCAGCAGGCGGTGGAACTCGGCAGGGCGGGGGAGCGGCCGGTCGTGACCTCGGCCTCCGGGGTCGAGGTCCACGCCGGCGCCGTCGTCCTCACGGCCGGGATCGGCGCGTTCACCCCGCGACCGCTGCCCGCGGGCGACGGCTGGGAGGGGCGGGGGCTGGCGTACTTCGTGCCCTCGCTGGCCTCCTACGCCGGGGAGGACGTCGTGGTCGTCGGAGGCGGCGACTCGGCCTTCGACTGGGCCGAGAACCTGCACCCGCTCGCGCGCTCCGTCACCCTCGTGCACCGCACCGACCGGTTCCGGGCCCACCGGTCGACGGTCGACAAGGTGGCGGGCCTCGGGATCCCCATCCACACCTTCTGCGAGGTCGCCGCCCTGCGGGGCGAGGCGTGCGTCGCCGAGGCGGAGATCGCCCACAAGAAGACCGGCGAGCGCATGGTCCTGCCCGCCACCCGGGTCGTCGCCGCGCTCGGCTTCACCAGCGACCTCGGTCCCCTCACCGAGTGGGGGATGCGGATGACGGGCCGCCACATCGAGGTCGACACCCGGATGCAGACGTCGGTGCCCCGGGTGTTCGCGGCCGGGGACGTCACCGAGTACCCGGGCAAGGTCCGCCTGATCTCCGTCGGCTTCGGGGAGGCCGCGACCGCGGTCAACAACGCCGCCGTCGTCGTCGACCCCTCCCTGCACCTGTTCCCGGGCCACTCCAGCGACCACCCGGAGACCTACGAGCCGAGGCCCGACACCGTGCCGGCCACCACCCCAGCGACCACCGGAGTCCTCTGATGCCCTTCGTCATCTCCGCCGGCTGAATCGACGTGATTGACAGGTCCTGCATCGAGGAGTGCCCGGTCGACTGCATCTACGAGGGCGACCGCAAGCTCTACATCCACCCCGACGAGTGCATCGACTGCGGCGCCTGCGAGCCGGTGTGCCCGCAGGACGCCATCACGCCCGAGGTGACGGCGACCGGCGACCGGGCCGAGCACGTCAAGGACAACCGCGACTTCTTCTTCGAGCCGCTGCCCGGCCGGGAGGCCCCCCTGGGCCTGGTCGGCGGGGCCGCCAAGGTCGGCCGGGTGGGCGTCGACACCCCGCTGGTCGCCGACGCCCCCCGAACGAGGACTGAATCAGCCTCCGGTCACCGTCGCGCCCTCCCACGCGTCCACGAGGTCGTGGGCGTGGTAGTCGGTGCGCAGGAATCCGCGGGTCATCCGGGCTGCGGCCTCGTTGACGTCGTCGGTCGACGCGACCGGCCGTCCGGTCAGGGTGGAGAACGCCGCGAGGAAGTCCTCGACGGTCCGCCACCGGGCGTAGGTGGCGATGCGGCCCGCGGTGACGCTGCGCATGACCGTGGTGCTGACACACCCCGGCTGCCGCCCGAAGTCCCGGCCGTTGCGCAGGTTGAACGCGCTCACCGGGCGGAGCAGCGGCCGCCACACCCGGAACACGTCGATGACGACGACCCCGGCGGCCGGATCGGTCACCGGGGTCGGCTGGACCCCGTCGCCGCCGACCCACCGGTAGAGCTGGACGTCCGTCGGCGACGGTGTCGAACGGTCCGAGGCAGCGGACCGCGATGCGCGGCGGAAGGTCGCCTCGTCCTTCCATGTCTCGACCGTGACGACCCGGCGTCCGTCGTGGGACAGGTGCACCGCCCACGCCAGGCACCCCACGTCGCGGTCCTGGAGGTCCCGGGCATGGCCGACGGCGGCGGTGGCGACCCCCGGCGCCGCGTCCGGCAGCGTCTCGTACTGGCGGACGACGTGGGGCCTGGCGTGGGCGAGCAGCACGGCGGTCAGCCCTTGAGGAGCCGGTCGAGCTTGATGGCCTGCTTGATGTTGCCGGTGAGCTTCATCCGCCCGGTGGCCATGCCGGCCATCGGGTGGAGCTCGCCGAACACGAGCCTGGCGAAGTCCTCGCGGGTGAGGCTGACCTGGAAGTCGGGGGTCAGCCCGTGGGCGGACGGCTCGCCCTCGACGAATCCCAGCCCGTCGGGGCCGCTGCCGTCGAGGGTCGCCGCGGTGCCGTCCCGGAACCGGAAGCCGTAGACGGCGCGCACCTCGGCGAGGGTCGTGGGGGTGAGCACCGTGCGCAGCCGCTCGACGGCGGCGTCGTAGGTGACGGTCGTGGTCATGGTCGTGTCCTTTCGTCGGGTGGTGTCTCGGGGGGGCGGGTGGTGCCGGGTCAGCGGTGCCAGGCGTGCGCGAGGGCGTAGAAGCGGAAGTCCGGCGAGGCGATCTCGACGGTCTCGGCGATGTTCACGTCCATGTCCGCCATGGCGCTGATCGCCTGGATGCAGTGCTCGGGGGTGTCCCACAACGAGTAGTTGACGGCGCGCTCGCCGTCGTGGCTGCGGTGGAAGTTCGCCGACCGGTAGCCGGGGGTGTTCTGGGACTGGACCTCGTTGTAGGCGTTGTTGGCGATGACGAGCTCCAGCAGGCGGCGCTGGGTTCCCGGCTCGGTGGTGATCTCGTTGAGGAAGATCGCCCCGCCGTACGCGGGGGAGATGACGCTCACGCCCTCGTCGCTGCGGTCGTCGGTGTAGACCACGTCGTAGAGGCGCGGCTTCGCGTCGTTGGTCACGAGTCGCCGGGCGTGAGCCACGAGGTCGCCGAACCCGGGTCGGTGTTCGGCGGCCGTCAGCGCCTGGGCGTCGGCCCACTGCCCGTAGGTGGCGACGCGGCTGCCGTCCAGGGACCGCAGCACGTTGAGCGCGACGGCTCCGGGAGCACCGGCGAGCACGCCGGCGGCCTCGGCGGCGTCGTCGACCAGCCGGTCCTGGTCGCTCTCGTCGACGTGGAAGAAGTTGATCGCTGTCGTGTGCGGCGCGTCGCGGGTGATGAGTGTCGTGGGGACCGCGGCGCCCAGGGTCGTCGTCATGTTGACTGCCTCCTTAGTAAAGCGGATGTCCGTCCGCTTAAGGATGCAGCACGGGGCGGTCTGCCGTCAAGTCGGACGTCCGTTCTTTTTGTAGGCTGGTGGTCATGCCTCGCGTCGGCCCGGACCATCTGATCGAGCGTCGGCGTCAGATCGTGACGGCGGCCGCGCGGTGCTTCGCGCGATCCGGGATACATCCGACGACGCTGCACGAGGTGTTCGCCGAGGCGGGCCTGTCCGCCGGTGCCGTCTACCGGTACTTCCCCAGCAAGCAGTCGCTGGTCCTCGCCATCGCCGAGGGCGTGAGCGACCAGCTCGCGGCGCTGGTGGACGAGGACGACGACGAGCCGGTGTCCGTTGCCGACGAGGTCCGCCGCCTGGTCCGGGCGTTCGACGCCGTCGAGGCCGACCCGGCACGGCGCCGGGTGGCTGTCGCCGTCTGGAACGAGAGCCAGTACGACCCCGAGATAGGAGCGGTGATCGCCGGCATCGTGGGTCGCGTGGCCGCCGCTCTCGCCGACCGGCTGAGGACCCTGCAAGGGGCCGGGAAGCTGGACGGCGATGTCGACGCGACGGCCGCAGCGCACGTCCTCGTGGCCCTGCTCCCCGGCTATCTCCTGCAGCGTGGGTGGTTCCCGGACCTGGATCCCGAGGCCTTCGCGGTCGCGGCGAGCAGGCTGATCGGCGGAACGGCCGGTTGACCTCGATCCGTTCGGCGATGACACTCCGGGCAAGCCGCCACCGACGCGAGGTGAGCCGCAGTGGCCAGAACCGGACCCTCCCCGTCCGCCGCCGCTGCCCGGCTCGCGGCCACCGCCGACCGCTCACGCCTTCGGGGCGCGGTGCTCGACCTGCTGCCCGAGATGCTCGCGGCCCCCGCTGCCGGGTGATACCTGCTGGGACCCGACGGCACCCCGGTCGAGGGCGAGGTCCGCGGTGCGCCCGACGCGTTCGTCGAGGCCTACGAGGCCGAGGGGCGCCCGGTCGATCCTGTGCACCGCCTGGTCGAACAGCGCCACCTGCCCGCCCACGACGCCCAGCCGGGCCCGGCATGGGCGACCAGCGAACTGTTCCGCAACGTGTCCTCGCGGCTCGGCATCGGCCATATCCTCACCGGCCCGCTCGTCGACGGCGGCCGGATGATCGGCACGCTCAACGTCGGCCGACCGGTGTCGGCCGGACGGAGCGGCCGCCCCGCCCGGCCGAGCGGCGGGCCGCCTCGAGGGTGCGGTCGAGATCGACGACGATCCGCGCCACCCTTCCCGGCCGGGACGCGCCCCTCGGCCTAGTGGGCGGGGCGGCGAAGGTCGGCCGGGTGGGCGTCGACACCCCCCTGATCACCGGCGCGCCGCAGCACGAGGGCTGAGCGGCGGGGCGACTCGGCCGCCGGTCCTCAGGCCGCGGCCGCCGGCCCGCCGCCGCGGCCCGTCCGGCCCGGGCGGTACGTGAGCCGGCGCAGGGCCACCTCGAACGGGCCCCGCCGTCCGGCCCGGTCCAGGAGGACCGCCACGACGACCGTGGCCGCCCAGACCACGACCGCCAGCGCGTAGCCCGCCGACGTCGGTGCGATGCCGCCCCAGCCCAGGCCCCAGGCGGACAGCAGCGGCGCGAAGGCCACCGACTGCAGCAGATAGCACGTGAGGGACCGCTCGCCGGTGGCGGTGAAGGCCCGGATGAGTCCCCGCCGCGGGCGGTTGCGCAGCCGGACCGCGATCAACGCGAAGATCGCGACGTACGCGGCACCGCCCGCGACGCCGGTCAGGGTGTGCAGCGCCTGCGACGACGCCAGGAGCGCGAAGGGACTTGCGGGCAGCACCCCGGCGACCTGCAGCGCGAAGGGCAGACCGCCCAGGACGCTGGCGGCGGTCCCCCACACGGCGACCCGCCGCAGCGCGCCGACGTGGTCCCACGGCCGGTCGAGCCATCCGGCCCGCCCCATGAGCAGCCCGGCCGCCATCGGGGCCAGCAGCCCGATGAAGAGCGCGGTCGCGACGGTCGTCACGGTCCAGCCGATGAGCCGGTTGACCGCCGAGATGAGGTACGAGGGGTCGTCGTAGGGCACCTCGCCGACGCCGACGGCGCCCAGCACCCCGAAGGCGGCGGTGAGCAGTACGAGGCTGACCAACCCCCAGGCCACGAGGGCGCGGGCACTGCGGCGCAGGAACAGCAGCATGACGATCGTCGACAGCCCGTACGGGCCGAGGATGTCGCCGTCGAAGAGCAGCAGGGCATGGACGCCCCCGAACGCGAAGAGCCACAGCCCGCGACGGACCAGGATGCCGCGGGTCGCCGGCCACGACGTGCCGCGGGCCTGCTGGCGGTGGGTGATCTGCCACAGGCCGTACCCGAGGAGCAGGGCGAACATGGGCCAGGACCGGCGGTCGACCAGGAGCGTGACGGCGAAGTCGAGCACCCGGTCGAGGGACGACGCGTCGACCGGCCGGTGGCCGGGACCCACCTCGCGCCCGTAGAAGTACGTCGAGACGTTGGCCAGCGCGATGAAGAGCAGCACGGAGCCGCGGGCCAGGTCGGGGGCGAGCGATCGCTCACCGCGAGGGACCGACGCCGTGCGGGGCTGCGGCTCCGCCGGCGGTGCCGTCGCCGCCGTCATGGCCCGACCCTGCCCGCCGCGGTCGGCGGGATGTCGCCTCGGGAGTTCGTGATCACAGGGCGACACCCTGGCGTCGGGCTCGTGACATGTCGAGGGTCCGCGGCCCCGAACCCTGGCCCAGACACGTGAGGTGTGCAACGTCTCAATCCACCACGAGCCGGACCCTGCGACCCGATCACAAGGACGACATCCGGGGCTGCGGCCGGCGGCACACGGTCGGATCGGCCACGGTCGGATCGGCCCCGGCCCCGGCCCCGGCCCCGGCCCCGGCCCCGGCCCCGGCCGGCTCGGGCGAGATCATCGAGCAGGCCACCGGTCCCGAGGACGTGCGCATCCAGCTCCACGACGACGGCGGCCCGGAGTGGAGGTCCGTCGAGCGGGTCACCACGCCCGTGCGGGTCGGGCCCGAGGCCTACCGCAGCATCGTCAAGGACTGCGGCGAGAGCATCGTCAAGGACTGCGGCGAGCGGGCCGAGATGGCCTTCGACCGGGTGGACGACAACGGCGACCAGTACACCCACGGCTGGTCCGTGCTCGTCACCGAGGACGCGCCGGCCGGGGACCCCGGCGCCGGTGCCCGGGTCAGGCGCGGATTATCCGCCGCGGGCGGAGACCGGGGCCGGGTCCGGGGTCTCCGTCGCAGGCTGGCGGCATGACGACAGCCCAGCCGGCCGGCCTCGACGACTCCGTCTACCAGCGGCTGCTCGCGCAGCGGATCGTGGTACTCGGCTCGGAGGTCCGCGAGGACAACGCCAACGCGATAGCGGCCCAGCTGCTGCTGCTCGCCGCCGACGACCCGGTGCGCGACATCTTCCTCTACATCAACTCACCCGGAGGCTCCGTCGACGCCGGGATGGCCGTCTACGACACCATGCAGTACATCGAGCCCGACGTCGGGACGGTGGTCATGGGGATGGCCGCCTCGATGGGCCAGGTGCTGGCCTGCGCCGGGGCGCCCGGCAAGCGCTACGCCCTGCCGCACGCCCGGATCATGATGCACCAGCCGTCCGGTGGGATGGGCGGCACGGCTGCCGACATCGCCATCCAGGCCCAGCAGCTCACCCACATGAAGCAGCAGGTCGCGGGCTTGATCGCCCGTCATTCCGGCCAGGACGTGGCGACGGTCGTCGCCGACTCCGACCGCGACCGCTGGTTCACGGCCACCCAGGCCCGCGACTACGGGCTCGTCGACCGGGTGGTCACCTCGACGCGTGACGTAGCAGGCGCCTGACGCCTCCCCCTCCCCACCGAAAGGGCACTTCGGGCGCCGACACGCCGCGCGCGGAGCACCCGATGGGCACTTCCGGCGCTGACACGCCGTGTGATCGCCGCCCGAAGTGCCCATTGGGCGAGGGGTGGGGGCGGGTGTCAGGCGGCGAGCGCCAGATCGTGGGCGCCGAGGCCGCGGTGGCGAGCGGCCGCAGCGGGACGGGCCAGCCGGGCGCGCAGCACGACGGCCGGGCGCCCTCGACGGATGGCGGCCGCCGCCTCGCGGGCCGCCCGGGTGGCACGCAGCAGGTCGACCGCCTCGTCGAGGACGTCCTCGAGACGGACGCCGAGGGCGCCGCACACGCTGCGGAGGATCTCGGAGGAGGCGTCCTTGCGGCCCCGCTCCAGCTCCGACAGGTACTGCATGGACATCGCGGCCTCGCGGGCGACGGACTCCAGGGTCCGGCCCCGCTCCCGGCGCACCCGCCGCAGGACGTCCCCGATCACGTGTCGCAGCAGCACCGCTCCAGCGTGACCCGCCCGCCCCGGGACCGCCGCACTCTCCGCCCACAGCAGAAACACCGCGGACCGATCGCGCGGCCGAGCAGTGGAAGGAGGACCCGGGGCGGGCCGTTGACGACCCCATGGCACTGACTTTCTCCCCGGGGCCGCTGTCCGCGGCCCCCGGCGCGGCCAACTACGTCATCGAGGGCCCGGCGCACCGCATCCTGCTGACGCCGACGGCCAAGCGGATCCGCCTGCTCGTCGGTGACGGTTCCGGGTCCCGCGAGACCGTGCTCGACACCACGGCCGCGGTGATCCTCCACGAGACCAACCTCATGCCCCGGTACTACGTGCCCTGGGCCGACGTCCGCGACGACCTGCTGGTCGCGAGCGGCACCGCCACGCACTGCCCCTTCAAGGGCGACGCCTCCTACCGCTCGGTGCGGGTGGGCGAGCGGGTCGTCGAGGACCTGCTCTGGACCTACGAGGCGCCGAACCCCGAGCTGCCGGACCTCGCGGGCCTGGCCGGGCTCTACCTCGAGAAGCTCGACACCGGCCCGGGCCCGGACCCGCTGGATGCCGTGCTGGAGGAGGACGAGCCGGTGCTCGGCCACCCGCGGGACCCCTTCCACCGGGTCGACACCCGCTCCAGCAGCCGGCGCGTCGAGGTGGTGTGGACGCGGCCGGACGGGACCCGGGTCACGCTGGCCGACACCACCCGCCCGGTCGGCGTCTTCGAGACGTCGCTGCCGGCGCGCTGGTACGTCCCGGTCGCCGACGTCCGGACCGAGCTGCTGCGGGACAGCGACACCCTCACGGTCTGCCCGTACAAGGGCGTCGCGACCTACCGGTCCCTGGCCGACGGCCCGGCGGACGTCGCGTGGGGGTACGAGGACCCGCTGGCCGAGGCGGCGGTCCTGCCTGGCCACCTGGCCTTCGCCGGTGAGGGCATCGCGGTCCTGGTCGACGGCCGCGAGGCCTGACCGGCCCGGGTCACCGCGGGACGAGGTCGTCGATGTGCCGGTACGGCAGCCCGGCCACCCGCCGCCACCGGGCGTCGTTGCCCACCACGGCGTCCGTGCCGAGGTGCAGCGCGGTCGCGCAGATCACCGCGTCCGGCGTCCGCAGTCCGGTGGCGGCCCTCACGCGCGCTGCCCGGACCGCGAGGGCGTGGTCCAGCGCCACCACCGTGCGCAGCAGGTCGAGGAAGACCCGGACGATCGCCTCGGCGGCCTGACCACTGCGGCGGACGGGGGCGGTCAGCAGCTCGGTCACGGTCACCGTCGAGACCCCCGCGCGCTACCCGGGCCGGCTGCGGAGCGGACGGTCGACCTGCGGTGCGTGCCGCCCTGGACTACTCCGAGTACCCGGACGAGATCGACTCCGAGGTCGACGAGAACGATCGAGCGGCCGAGTGTGCCCTGGTCGCGTGGCGGCACGGCAGCAGCTGCTGCCGTGACCAGATCGTTCGTCCCCCTCCTGCTGGACGAGCACTACGCCACCGAGATCGCGGAGGCCCTGCGCTCCCGTGACCACGACGTCGTCGCGGTCATGTCCGAGCCCCACCTGCGGTCGCAGTCGGCCGCCCACCTGTTCCGCTGGGCGGCCGCCGCCGGGCGCCGGATCGTGACGGAGAACAGCAAGGACTTCCGTCCCCCGCTCGCAGCGGGCGTACCACCGCGGCGATGCGGTCGCCTCCCTGCTCTGCGTCAGTCCGCCCGCTTCCCCCGGGGCGACGGACGGCGGACGCAGGTCATCGTCGAGGCCCTCGCGGCCTGGCTCGATGCCCCGGACGTCGCGTCGCGACCGGACGAGGACCGGCTGGTCCGAACAGGACGAGAGCACCCCGCCGGGTACGTCATGCCGGGACGTCCGTGAGTGCCGAGAACGCCGGCTCCATCCGTCGGATCTGTGCCGCCGGGAGCCCGTGCCAGGCGGCGACGTCCCGCCACCCCGCCACGGCGTCGGCGATCTCGGTCAGAACCCGGTGGGCCTGCTCGGCGCGGAGCCGGAATCGCCCGGCGACGGCCAGCGCGGTGGCCACGCCCGCGCGGTCGTCGCCGGAGTCGATGGCGGTGCTGAGGTACGTCGGCCCGGGCCGCGGATCCGGATTGAGGTCGAAGGCGGGCGCCAGCCGCCACACGTCGCCGCCCTCGTGGAGGAACCGTGGTTGCGCAGGTGGTCGTCGGTGTTCGAGATGAGCACCGAGAACACGACCCGTCGCCACAGCTGCTCGAGCTCGGCGGTGACGCGCGCCGAGGTGGCCTCGACGACCTCGGCGATCTCCGGGTAGCTGCGGCGGTCCCCGTCGACCGCCTCGAGCATCGTCATCGCGCTCGCGTATCCCACCCGACGCCCCTCGGCGGTGCGGTCGAACCTGTCGACGACGAGGACACTCCGGCCGGCGAGGCGGAGCAGCCGGGACGCCGGGACCTCGACCCCGGCTCGCCCGGCCAGGTCGAGCGCCACCTTCTCCCAGGCCATGACGTTCCAGGCCCCGTCGTCCGCGCTGGGGAACTTGGCGATCGCGATGCGGCCGTCGGCGTCCCGCACGTGAGCCTTCGGCCGGGCGCCGCCGAGCGAGCTGCCGACGTGGACGAGCCGCTGGAGGTCCGGAAGGTCGGCGGCATCCCGCTCCGCCCGGGCGGCGAGGTCCAGCAGCGACGGCAGATCCGTCAGCGCCGGGACCCCCGTCGTGTCCCTCGCCAGGAACGGCCCGTCGCCGACCCGGAAGCGCAGCGCCCCCTGCCGCAGGTCGTCCCGCACGCCCAGGAGGTAGTCGATCTCCCCCAGCGAGCGCGGCGTCCGGGACTCGGCGCGCGCCAGGGCGGCTTCCCGGCGGTCGACCAGCGTGCGGCCCCAGCGATCGGGGGCGCAGTCGGAGAGTGCACCGAACACGGCACGCCCGACCGGCGTCTGGTGCGCCCCGGCGGTGAGCGGCAGTGCGGGGTCGAGGGCATGCGCCGCGGGGTCCGAGAGGTACCCCGGTGCGTAGGTGAACGTCGCGGACTCCCGGCCACGGCGGCGATGGCTGTACAGGGTCCCAGCCGGCGCGTCGGTTCCCGCCCGCGACACGAACACGTCGACGGTCGTCATCGCCGCCCCGCCCGGCGGACGCGTCGCGGGAGCTCCTCGTCGGCGCGCAGCCGTCCGACATCCGTGGAGTAGGGGTCGAGCGCCTTCGTCAGCAGGTCGAGGACGCCCAGGGCGCGGGCCACCCGCAGCGTGTTCTCCAGGGTCGCCCCGGCCCCGGACTCCAGGCGGAGGACGGTGCTGACGCCGATGCCGGCCCGGTCCGCGACCTCGGCGGCAGTCAGACGTCGCAGCTTGCGCCACGTCGCCAGGTCCTCGCCGATCGCCCGGACACCCCGGGCCACCGGGGCCGGGGTCCGTCGCACGATGGCCGCGGTTGGCTTGTTAACCACGGTTGACATCTTAATCCTTTTAGAAGGTCATTCCTGACTACTCAGGAGGTGATCGAGCTCCCGAAGCCGGCGACCACCGACACCGTCACGACCCACCCGTCCGCCGCCCTCCAGCGGGTCACCGACGCCAGCGCGCCGTGGGGCGCCTGCTGGGACGTGCGCTCGGAGTGGCTCCGGCCGCTCTGCGACACGGAGGTCGGGGCCCTCGTCCAGGCGGCCCGAAGGCCCGCTCCCCGTTGTTCGAGATCGTCCTCCGCCCCGCTCGGCGGGGTCATCGCCGAGCGGGCCGCAGACGCCATGGCGTTCTCGTTCCGCCACGCCGACCTCCTCATCGAAGGTGATCGCCGGCTGGTGCCCCGTCGACCCGGACGTCGCCGCCCACCGGGATCGGATGACGCGGACCTGGGAGTCGGTGCTGGGCCGCTCGTCCGGCGGGCGGACGTCAACCACCTCGGCCTCGACGAGACGCCCGAGCACGTCCGCTTCGCCTGCTCGACTGACGCGGAGCGCCCGCACCGGCCCGGCCGGACCGGCGCGGCGGTGCGCCGGCCACCGGCGCCGGAGGAGAATCACCGGTGTGAACCGGCGGTGGCGGGCGGTCTCCGCGGGGGTCCACGGACGGCTGCCCGCCGCCGTGGTCGCGGTGATCGCCGTGCTCGCCGCAGTCCCGGCGGCGGGCTGCGGCACGCCGGTCGAGCTGCCGCCGACCGGTGCCGCCTGGGACTACCAGCTGGGCGGGGCCTACCCGCCTGACCCGGACGTCGAGGTGGTCGTCCGCGACGTCTCCGCCCCCGCTCCCGAGCAGTACGGGGTGTGCTACCTCAACGCTTTCCAGACCCAGCCGGGCGCGCTGGCGACCTGGCGCTCGGACCACCCCGGGCTGCTGCTGCGGGACGAGGCCGGAGACCTGGTCCGGGACCCGGCGTGGCCGGACGAGGCGATCCTCGACCTCGGCAGCCGCGAGAACCGCGCCGTGCTGGTCGACCTGCTGTCGCAGGACGTCGACGAGTGCGCCCGCCGCGGCCACGAGGCGGTGGAGCTCGACAACCTCGACTCGTGGACGCGGTCCGGCGGCGCCTTCGGCCCGGAGGAGGCCATGACCGTCGCGGTGGCGGTCGCCGCGCAGGCCCGTCGGCACGGGCTCGCCGTCGGCCAGAAGAACGCATCCGACCTGCTGGGACGCGCGGACCTGGGGGCCGCCTTCGACTTCGCCGTGGTGGAGGAGTGCGCCCGGTACGACGAGTGCGACGACTACCGCGACGTGTACGGCGACCGCGTCCTCCAGGTCGAGTACGCCGACGCCCCCGGTGCGGAG
Organism: Kineosporiaceae bacterium; assembly: GCA_050329835.1. Classification (GTDB taxonomy): domain Bacteria; phylum Actinomycetota; class Actinomycetes; order Actinomycetales; family JBBAYJ01; genus JANNOG01. Next base: position 35,347 of record JBHJOJ010000154.1, read on the forward strand.
CGGGCGTTCCGGGCCGCCTGCCGCGACGGCGAGCTGTCGCCGGGCGCCCTGCTGCGGGACCGGGACCTCGTCCCGGCCGGGGACCCCGGCCACCTGCTCCGCCGCTGCGGCTGACGCCCGCGGGTCTCAGTCCGGCGCCGCGCCGGGCCCGGCCGGGGCCACCGGCAGGCGCGCCGTCACCGTGAACCCGGTGCCCGTCGCCTCGGCGTCGAGCGACCCCCCGTGCGCCGTCGCGATCGAGCGGGCGATGGTGAGGCCCAGGCCGGAGCCGCGGCCGGTGCGCGCCTCGCCGCGGTGGAACGGCCGGAACAGCGCGTCGGTGTCCGGCACCGACCCCTCCGGCACCGGGTTCGTCACCACGACCTGCGCCTCGCCCCCGGTGGAGCGGGTGACGACCCTGACGTGCCCGCCCGCCGCCGCGTGCCGGACCGCGTTGTCCACGAGGTTGGCCACCAGGCGGTCCAGCAGGGAGGCGTCGCCCACGACGCTCGCCGGGCCGAGGTCGGTCCGGACCGTCAGGTCCCGCTCGGCGGCGGCGTCGCGGAGGCGGTCCACGGCGCCCGCGGCGTCCAGGGCCAGGTCCGCCTGCTCGTCCCGGCGCACCCCGACGGCGCTGTCGGCCAGGGCCAGCGCGAACAGGGCGTCGAGCAGGCGTTCCACCCGGTCGACGGTGAGCTGCAGGGTCGCCCCCATGACCCGGAAGTCGTCGACCCCGACGTCGGGGTCGGCCAGCGTGACGTCGAGCTCCGTGCGCATGACGGCGAGCGGGGTCCGCAGCTCGTGCGAGGCGTCGGCGACGAACCGCCGCTGGCTGGCGAAGGCGCCCTGGAGCCGGTCGAGCATGGCGTCGACGGTCGACGCCAGTTCGTGCAGCTCGTCCCGGGCGCCGTCGAGGGCGATCCGCCGGTCCAGCGTCGCGGCCGACAGCCCACGCGTGGTGTCGGTGATCTCCCGCAGCGGGCGCACGAACCGTCCGGCGGTGAACCAGCCCACGACGCCGGCGACGACGATCGCCACCACGAGAGTGACCACGGACTGCAGCAGCAGCTCCCGGAGGACGGCTCCGGTGAGCTCCTCCTGCACCGCACGGAAGGTGACCTCCCCCGCCGGGGGGAAGCGGAGACCGTCCAGCGTCCCCGCCGGGAGCCCCAGCCGCTCCTCGACGAGGTCCTGGAAGCGCCGCGGCTCCGTCGTCAGGCTGCGCTGCACGAGGACCTGGGTCGACGCGAGCAGCGCCGTGCCGAACACCGCCAGCGACCCCGCGAAGAGGAGAGCCAGCCGGCCCCGGAGCGTGAGCTGGCGCCGCCGGCGCAGCCGGGGCGGGGCGGCCGTCACGAGGCCCGCGCCGTCGGCCCGGCCGGAGCGATCCGGTAGCCCGCCCCGATGACGGTCTCGACCACCGGCGGATCGCCGAGCTTCACCCGCAGGCTGCGCACCGTCACCCGGACCACGGTCGTGAACGGGTCGGTGTGCTCGTCCCACACCTGCTCCAGCAGGTCCTCGCTGCTGACGACCGCCCCGTCGGCCTCGAGCAGGGCCTGGAGGACCCCGAACTCCTTGCGGGTCAGCGCCAGCACCTCCCCCCCGCGGGTGGCGACCCGCCGGGCGGGGTCGCACACCAGGTCGCCGTGGCGCAGCACCGGGGGCTGCGGCCGCTGGGAGCGGCGCGCCAGCGCCCGCAACCGGGCCACCAGCACCGGGAAGGCGAACGGCTTGGGGAGGTAGTCGTCGGCGCCGATGGTCAGTCCCGTCACCACGTCGCGGTCCGTGCCGGAGGCCGTGAGCATGAGGATCCGCGCCCGGACCCCTTCCGTCACGAGCCGGCGGCAGACCTCGTCGCCGTGCACCCGCGGGAGGTCGCGGTCCAGCACGACGACGTCGTAGTCGGTGACCGCGATCTTGTCGAGCGCCTCGGCACCGTCGCCCGCGAGATCGACGGCCACGCCCTCACGGCGCAGGCCGCGCGCCACCGCGTCGGCCAGGAGCACCTCGTCCTCGACGACCAGCACGCGCACGCGGCACCTCCTCCACGACTGCCCGGAGGGTAGCCACGGGCCTGTGAGGTTCCCGTGAAGCCGGCCGGCCGGGGGACGCCCCGCCCTTGTCTCACCGGGATCTCACAGCCGGCTTCCTACGGTCGAGCCGTCACCGGCCGGGGCAGCGGTCCCGGGACCACGCCGAGCCCCAGGAGATCGCCATGACCGCGTTCGTCCGGTTGTGCCTGCGCAACCGTGCCCTCACCCTCATCCTCGTCGGGGTCCTCCTGGCGGCGGGATGGATCTCGGCGGACCGGCTCAAGCAGGAGCTGTTCCCGCCGCTGGACGCCCCGTTCCTCTCCGTCGTGGCGACGCAGCCCGGCGCCGGCGCGTCCGCCGTCGCCGACGACCTCGTGACCCCGGTCGAGGAGGCCCTCGAGGGTGCCGACGGGTTGCAGTCCCTGACCTCGACCGCCCGGGACGGCGTCGCCACCTTCGCGCTGGAGTACGACTTCGGCGACGACACCGACCAGCGATTGCGGGAGGTGCAGGACAGCCTGGCCGACGTCCAGCTGCCCGACGGGGCCGACCTGCGGGTGGAGGCGCTCGCCGTGGGCGGCGAGGCCGCCTACGGCGTGTCCGTGTTCGGCGGGGACGAGGCGGAGATCACCGCCTATGTCGACGACACCCTGCGCCCGGCCCTCGAGGCGGTGGACGGCGTCGGTGACGTGGAGGTCACCGGCGGCGTCGCCCGGCAGGTCGTCGTCGAGCTCGACCCGGACGCCCTCGCGGACAACGGTCTCGGGGTGTCGGACGTCTCCTCGGCGCTGGAGTCGGCGAACCGGTCCTTCGCCGTGGGGTCCGTCGTCGCGGACCAGACCGACCTGCCGGTCACCGTCACGGACGGCACCGCGACGGTCGCCGACATCGAGGCGGTCGAGGTCTCGAGCAGCCCGTCCGGCGCCGCAGCGGGTGGGGGCGCGGGGGCGGCCGCCGACCCGGCGGCCGGCGACCCCGCGGCCGGCGCGCCGGCGCCGGCTGAGCCCCCGACCATCGGGGAGCTCGGCACCGTCACCCTGACCGACGCCGGCGACGGGCAGACCATCAGCCGCACCAACGGCGAGCCCGCCGTGACGCTCGAGGTGATCGCCGAGCAGGACGCCGACGTCGTCGACCTCGTCGACGGCGCCGTGGAGGCCGTCGAGGCCAACCCGCCGCCGTCCGGCGCGAGCGTCACCGAGGTCGTCAACCAGGAACCCGAGATCACCTCCAACATCAACGCCCTGGTCCGCGATGCCCTGCTGGGCGTCGGGATCCTCGTCGTGCTGCTCCTGCTGTTCCTGCGGCGGATCGGGCCGACCCTGGTGGCCGGGGTCTCGATCCCGACCTCGATCGCGGTGGCCCTGGGCCTCATGTACGTGCAGGAGATCAGCCTCAACATCATCACCATCGGGTCGTTGCTGGTCGCCGCCGCCCGGGTCATCGACGACGCCATCGTGGTGCTGGAGAACGTGTACCGCCTGCTGGAGTCGGGGATGGACCGGACCGAGGCGGTGGTCCGGGGCACCCGCAGCGTGATCCCCGCCATCACGTCCTCGACGGTGGCCACGGCGTGCGTGTTCCTCCCGCTGGTCTTCGTCGGAGGGCTGGTCGGACAGGTCTTCCTGGGCTTCGCCCTCACCGTGGTGTACGCGCTCACGGCCAGCCTGGTGGTCGCCGTCACCGTGGTGCCGGTGCTCGCCCACCTGCTGCTCAGGCCCCGCCCGGCGGAGCGGCGCGTGCTCCCCGCCGACCGGCCGCTGGTCCGCGCCTACACCCGCCCCCTGCGGTGGGTCCTGGGGCACCGCTGGATCACGGTCGCCGCCGCCGTCGTCCTCCTCGTCGCGTCGCTGGGGACCCTGGCGCGCATCCCCACCACCCTGTTCCCGGCCACGGAGCCCACCGCGCTGGAGGTCAGCGTGACGACGCCGCCGGGGCAGGCGCTGGCGACGACCTCGGAGCAGGTGGCCGGCCTGGAGGAGGACATCGCCGCCCTGGACGGGGTGGAGCGCTACACCACGAGCGTCGGGTCCCAGCCGGACGGGTTCGCGGCCTTCTCCGGGGACGACGCCGGCTCCGGCCGGGTGACGGTGACCCTGGACGAGGACGCCGACGCCGACGCCGACGCGTTGACCGCCGACCTGGAGGAGGTGCTGGTGGAGCGGGACCTCGAGGGCACCGTGGTGGCCACGGGGACCACCTCCCCGGACAGCTCGGGGGCGTCGATCGAGGTGCGGGGTGCGGACTTCGACTCCGTGGCCGAGGGCGCCGACCAGGTGGTCGCGGCCCTGAGCGACGTCGACGGCCTGGAGGAGGTCGAGTCCAGCGTCGACTCCGAGCGCACCGAGCTGGTCGTCGACCTGGACGCGGCGGCCCTGGCCGACGCCGGGCTGTCGGCCGACGCGGTGACCGCGGCGGTCCGCTCCGCCGTCAACGGCGCGACCGTCGAGGGTGTCGTCGTCGACGGCGAGGCCACCGACGTCTCGATCGCCCTGCCGGCGGAGGAGACCGCGGGTGCCGAGGCGCTGGGCGGCCTCTCCGTCGCCGACGGGGTCGTCCTCTCCGACGTCGCCGCGGTGATCGAGACCACGGCGCCCAGCACGGTGACGTCGTCCGACGGCCAGCGCACGGCCACCGTCACCGGCACCATCACGGGCGAGAACACCGGCGCGGTCAACGCCGAGATCACGACGGCCGTCGACGGGCTCGACCTGCCCGACGGCGTCGAGGCCTCGATCGGCGGCGCGACGGCGAACCAGGCGGAGAGCTTCGGCGGCCTGCTGCAGGCCATGGGCTTCGCCGTGATCCTCGTCTACCTCGTGCTGGTCGCGACCTTCGGCAGCCTCGTGACGCCGCTCGTCATCCTGCTCTCGCTGCCGCTGGCCGCCGTCGGAGCCCTGCCCGCGCTGCTGCTCAGCGGGTGGCCGCTCGACCTGTCGGCGATGATCGGGCTGTTGATGCTCATCGGCATCGTCGTGACCAACGCCATCGTCCTGCTGGACTTCGTCGAACGGCGGCGCAGCGACGGCGTCGACGTCCGCGAGGCGTTGATCGAGGGCGGCCAGGCCCGGTTGCGGCCGATCATCATGACGGCGGCGGTCACCATCGGGGCGCTGTCCCCGCTGGCGCTCGGCCTCAGCGAGGGCGCGCTGCTGTCGGTCGGCCTCGCCACCGTGGTGATCGGCGGGCTGGTGAGCTCGACGCTGCTCACCCTGTTCGTCATCCCGGCCGTGTACAGCCTGGTGGCCCGCGGCGGCCGGCGGCGACCCGGTCACGCGGCGGGTACCGATCGCCGGGACGAGCCGCAGGCGGGGGACGACCGGGCGCTCGTCGCCGCGGGGACCAACTCCGGTGACTCCGGGACGACCTCGGAGGGGGTGGCCCGATGACCCGGACCGCCGTCCGCCCGGCGCCCCGGCCCCCGCTGGCGGCCGGCCGCGATCGACTCCCGCGCGACGGCGCAGCACGGTGGTGTTCGCCGGTGCCGTGTGCGCCATCGCGGTGGCCCTGACGGCGGCGTTCCTGCTGGGGCGGCTCACGGCGATGCCGGCCCTGCCGGGCGGTGAGCTGCCGACCGAGCAACGGATGCAGCTGCCGGACGCCGGCGCCGGCTGATCCCCGACCCGCCCGACCCTCCCGACCCGGAACGCCCGGTGGGCACATCGGGGGACGACACGCCGTCGATCCCGCGCCCGATGTGCCCATCGGGTGCGGGATCGGGCGGGCGGTCGGGTCAGGCCGATCCGTCGGGGGTCACCGTGGCTGCGACGTGGGCCATGGCGGCGTCCTCCAGGCGGTCCCGGAGGTCGGAGAAGATCTCGGCGGCGCGCTGGCCCTCCCACCCCGGCGGGAGGATCGCCAGCGGCAGCCCCGGGTCCAGGTACGGGAACTTCCGCCACTGGTTGAGCAGCAGCGTGTAGTCGACGAACGCCTCCGGGCCGTCGGCCCGGCGGGCCTGCTGCCAGCGCCGGCGCACCGGCTGCCACCGGGCGATGAAGTCGGTGTACATCGCCCGCAGCCCCGACAGGTCCCAGCACCGCTCGACCAGCGAGCGCGGATCGCCGAAGCCGCGGTGCTGAGCCCGGAACACCGTGACGTACTGCTCGAAGCCCATCTGGCGGATGCTGTCCTCCAGCTCGGCCGTCAGCCACGCCGGCGCCAGCCACAGCCCGTTGGAGTGCATCCCGAAGCCCAGCCACGACAGCCGCGACCGCAGCAGGTGACGCTTGTCGCGGTCCTCCTCCGGGACCGAGAAGGCGACCAGCACCCAACCGTCCGCGAGCGTGCCCCGGCTCGGGCCGGCGACGACGCGGCGGTCCGCGCCGTCCAGCAGCGGCACCGCCGCCGCCGCGAGCCGGTACCCGCGCACGCCGTCGCGCGCCTCCGCCTCCAGCAGCCCCCGCCTGGCGATGCGCGACACGGCGGAGCGCACCGCCTGCTCGTCGACCCCCAGCTGCCCCATGAGGACGATGAGCCGCGAGACCGGGCACCATCCCCCCAGGGGGCGGAGGTACGCCCCGCACACGTCCATGATCAGGTATCCGGGCCGCCCGGCGGCCGTGGAGGGGGTTCCGCCGGACCAGAACTCCGTGCCCCTCACCGCGGCGGTCCGCCCTCGGTCACGGTGTCAGGCCGGTGGCAGGTGACCGAGGCGGTCGCGCTTGGTGGCGAGGTACCCCGCGTTGACCTCCGTGAGCGGGGAGCCGATCGGGACCCGGGACACCTCGACGCCCTGGGCCTCCAGCGCCGCCACCTTGCCGGGGTTGTTCGTCAGCAGCCGGACGGACGCCACCCCGAGGCTGCGCAGCATCGCGGCCCCCACCGTGTAGTCGCGGGCGTCGATGGGGTGGCCGAGCGCCCGGTTGGCGTCCACCGTGTCGAGGCCCCGGTCCTGCAGCTCGTACGCGGCGATCTTGGCGGCGAGGCCGATGCCGCGGCCCTCGTGGCCCTTGAGGTAGACGACGACGCCGCGGCCCTCGGCGGCGATCCGGGACATCGCCTCGTGCAGCTGGTCGCCGCAGTCGCACCGGGCCGAGCCGAGGGCGTCGCCGGTGAGGCATTCGGAGTGCAGGCGCACGAGGACGTCGTCGCCGGTGACGTCGCCGTAGGTGAGGGCGAGGTGCTCGGCGCCGTCGACGGTCGAGGTGAACGAGGTCGCCCGGAACCCGCCGTAGCGGGTCGGCAGGGCGGCCGTCGCCCCCCGGGTCACGAGCCCCTCGGTGGCGCGCCGGTAGTCGACGATGTCGCCCACCGACAGGTACGGCAGGTCGAACCGGGCGGCCAGGCGCCGCAGGTCCGGCCGGCGGGCCATGTCGAGCCGGTCGTCGGTGACGACCTCGCAGATGACCCCGGCCGGGTGGCGGCCGGCGAGCCGGGCGAGGTCGACCGCCGCCTCGGTGTGACCGCGCCGCTGCAGGACGCCGTGGCGGCGGGCGCGCAGCGGGAAGACGTGGCCCGGCCGGCTGAGGTCGGCGGCCGTGGTGCCGGGATCGCCCAGGGCGCGGATCGTGGCCGCCCGGTCCGCCGCGCTGATGCCCGTGGTCACCCCGTGCCGGAGGTCGACGGTGACGGTGAAGGCGGTGCCCATGGGCTCGTCGTTGTCCGGGACCATCACCGGCAGGCCCAGCTGGTCGCAGCGGTCGGCCGGCAGGGCCACACAGACCACGCCGGAGGTGTGGCGCAGCAGGAAGGCGACGGACTCGGTGCTGGCGGCGTCGGCCGCCTGGATGAGGTCGCCCTCGTTCTCGCGGTCGGTGTCGTCGACGACCAGCACGATCCGCCCGGCCGCGACGGCGGCCAGGGCCCGCTGCACCCGGGCCACGGCACCCGAGGGGTCCGACACGTCGCCGTCGTCCGGCGGGGGGCCGACGTCCTCGCCGTGCAGCCGCTCGAGCAGCACCCCGATGAAGGGGCTGGACACGTCGAGGCCGCGCCGGCGGGCCGGCCCCTCCACCCGGGTCTCACCCAGGTCGAGGTCGCCGGCGCCGTTGGGTGTCGGGTCGCTCTCGGGTGACGACACGGCCTCGGTCTCTCTCGTCAGTCCCCGGCCGGCAGGCCGGTGTAGCGACCCCGGAAGAAGACCAGCGGCTCGACGTCCGCGGCCGGCTCCGGGGACAGGGCGGTGACCCGAGCCACCGCGATCTCGTGGTCACCGGCCTGATGGACGGCATCGAGCGTACAGTCCAGCCAGACCACGGCGTCGTCGAGGACGGGGTGGCCCCCGGGGCCAGGTCGCCAGGCCACGCCCGCGAAGCGGTCCACCCCCCGCCGGGCGAACCCCCGGCAGAGGTCCTCCTGGCCCGCGCCCAGCACCGACAGCGTGAATCGCCCGATCCCCCGCAGCCGCGGCCACGTCCTCGACGTGTCGGCGGCGCAGAACAGGACCAGCGGCGGCTCCAGCGAGACCGACGCGAAGGAGTTGGCCGCCATCCCGACCGGCCCGTCGCCGTCGACGGCGGCGACGACGACGACGCCGGTGGCGAAGTGGCCGAGCGCCCGGCGGAACGCGAGGGGGTCGGGGCGGCCGACGGTCTCGGTCATGGTGGGCCCTCTCGGTCGGCGGCGGGGACGGTGCGGCGGCTGCGGCGACGCCCAGCAGGCTCAGCCACTCGACCCTGAACAGCGACTCCGACCCGCCGCCGCCAGGTCGAGGAGCTCGGCGACATGGAGGCCGCCGCCAACGCGATCCGGCTCCCGATCCCGAACTCGCAGTCGGCGGACTTCGACCGCGAGTCGACGCGCGCGGCCGCCGTCGCGGGCTTCTTCGCTCTCTCCCTGGTCGGCTCGCCCGACACCATCACGTCCCGGTTGGTGGCGCTGTCGGCGGCAGGCGTCGACGGCATCGCCCTCTCCTGGCTCGACTACGAGCACAGCATCGACCAGTACCGCACCACCCTCCACCCGGTCCTCGCCGAGGCCGGCCTCCGCACCTGACGCCTCCCCCCTCGACCGCCGAAAGGGCACTTCGGGCGGCGACACGCCGTCCCCGGATCGCCGGGCGGGCACTTCCGGCGACGACACGCCGTGCGATCGCCGCCTGAAGTGCCCGTCGGGCGATGGGTACGGGTGGCGGGGTCGGTCGGGCCCGGCGCCTCGCGGGGGCGTCACGACGGTGGTGCCGGCCTCAGGGGACCAGAGCGGCGTGGAGGTACCGCCCGGTCAGCGAGTCCCCGTCGGCCGGCATGCCCTGATGTACGACCCGGCCGCCGTCGTGGCCCGCCCCCGGCCCGAGGTCGACGACCCAGTCCGCCCGCCTCACGACGTCCAGGTGGTGTTCGATCGCGACGACGGTGGCCCCGGAGTCGACGATCCGGACGAGGTGGCCGACGTCGGCCGGTGGTCCGACACGGCCATCACCGGGATCGGTGAAGTTCGGCGGCGGCGAGGGTGGTCGGGCCCGTCAGGCCGGGTCCAGGGCCCAGTAGTGGGTGACAGGTGGCTGCGACAGGGTGTTGACGAGCGCGGCCAGGTCGCCGGTGCTCTGCCGCCACGCGATGTAGCGCTCCTGGTGCTCCCGGCTGTCCCAGCCCTGGACGAGGAGGACGCGGTGTGGGTCGTCGCGGTCGACGTGCGTCGTGACGTACCGGCAACCCTCGTAGGACCGCGTCGCGGGCAGGGCTCGGGAGAGGACGCGCAAGGTCTCCTCACCCTGCGTCCGCAGCTCGATGGTCACGGTGACGGCCATGATCGTTCTCCTTTCTGACGTGGGATCAGGCGGGGACGGGGCTCAGGGCCTCGGCGAGGGCCGCGGCCACGCCGGGGGCCGAGGCGGGATTCTGACCGGTGACGAGGCGGCCGTCGACGACGACCTGGGCCTGGAAGTCAGCCGCGGCCTCGAGGCGGGCGCCGCGTTCGGCGAGCGTGCCCGACAGCAGGAAGGGGACCACCGCGTCCAGGCCGACGGCTCGCTCCTCGGAGTCGGTGAACGCGGCCATCCGGCGCCCCGCCACGAGGAACGAGCCGTCGGACAGCCGGACATCCACCAGGGCGGCCGGTCCGTGGCAGACGGCGGCCACCACCCCGCCGCGTTCCCACACGTCCCGGGTGATCAGCTGCAGGGGGGTCGAGCCGGGGAAGTCCCACATGGTGCCGTGGCCGCCGGCGAACATGACCGCGTCGTACCCGGCGGGGTCGACGTCCGCGGCCGCCGGCGTCCGGCCGAGGGCCTCGCGGACGGCGGGGTCGTCGAGGAAGCGGCGCTGGACCGGGTCCGCCGGGTCGAGGCCGTCCATCGGGGGCCGGCCGCCCGCCACGGACAGCACGTCGACGGTGTGCCCGCGTTCGGTGAGCGCCAGCCACGGATGCGCGGCCTCGGAGACGTAGAAGCCGGTGGGCCGGCCGGTGTCGCCGATCCGGTCGTGGCTGGTGAGGACGAGAAGGATGCGCCGGGTGATCGTCATGACGTGAGGATGCCTCGGTGCGGCGCCGATGCGGCTATCACCCAGTCTGGCGAGGATATCGGCGAACCGATCACGTAACTGCGTAGCATCGTTCGGTGCTCGACGTGCTCGCGACCTTCCTGGCGGTCTATCGCGAGGGGTCGATCCGGGCCGGGGCACGCCTCGCCGGCCTGTCCCAGCCCGCTGCGTCGGCGCAGGTCCGCACGCTCGAACGGACTCTCGGGACCGCCTTGTTCGACCGCGGAGCTGCGGGCGTCGTCCCCACCGCGGCCGCCGATGCCCTCGCCCGAGACGTCGGCGAGTCCCTGGACCGGCTCCGGTCCGCCGCCGACTGGTGGTTGCGGGACGGAGGACCGCCGTCGCGCCCGTTCCGCCTCGCAGGCCCGGCCGACCTGCTCGCGGAACGGGTGGTCGCCGACCTGGCGCCGCTCGTCGCCGAGGGGGTACGGCTGGATCTCGAGACGGGGCTGACGGAGGACCTCGTCGAGCGGCTGACGCGCGGTGCGGTCGACGCCGTCGTCGCCCTGCGGCGGCCGCGGGAGCGGGGCCTGGCCGCGGTGACGCTGACGGACGAGCAGCTCGTTCTCGTCGCGCGGCCCGGCCCGGCCGGTCCGGCTCCTACCGGCCTCGCTGCGGCGGGCGCGGGCCCGGGGGACGACGCGCGCCGCCTCGCCGCCCTCCCGCTGCTCGCCTTCGACGACTCGCTGCCGCTGTTCCGGCGGTACTGGCGGGTCGCGTTCGGCCGGCGCCCGGAGGGGACGCCCGTCCTGGTGGTGCCGGACCTCCGAGCGCTGCGACGAGCCTGCCTGGCCGGGACGGGAGCCACGGTCCTGCCCACCTACCTCGTGGCGGACGACCTCGCGCAGGGCCGTCTGGTGGAACTCCACCGGCACCCCGACGGCGTCATCAACACCATCTGGTTCGTCACACGGCAGCGCTCGTCCCCCCACCCGGACGAGGACCCGGTCCGGCGGCGGCTGACGGAGTCGGCCCGCATGTGGTGAGCGGATCAGGACTCTCGGCCGGTGTTCGTGCTGCTGGCCGGGGCCACGGTCGGCCCGCGGCGCCTGCGCGTCGCCCATCCGCGGAAGCAGGTGACGGAGGCCCCGTCGATCGAGCTCGACGGGGAGCTGCCCGCCGAGCACGAACTCGAGGTCTTCGGCCACTACCACCTGGGCCACACCGCGGGCGGTGCCCGGCGGCTCGCGCGCCGCTAGACCGGCGCCCGGCCGCCGCCACTGCGGGCCGCCAGCAGGGTCTGTTCCCCGTTGCCGTAGGCCCGGCGGTCGATGGGCCCGCACCCGGGCGGCTGCTCGGGCTGGGGCAGCAGCGGCGACCGCTTGACCAGGGGCATCTCCAGCGGCTCGCCGGCCCGGACGGTGACGTCCTCGCCGTCGTGGCGCAACGTCAGCGAGGCGTCGGCCCCGTCCCGCAGCCGGTAGACCACCCCGCCCGGCGTGACCTCGACCTGCAGCCGCATGCCCCGCCACATGATCCGGAAGGACAGCCGCGACATGCCCGCCGGCAGCTGCGGCGCCAGGCACAGGCAGCCCTCGGTGTCCCGCAACCCGCCGAACCCGGCGACCAGCGACAGCCAGGCCCCGCCCAGGGACGCCATGTGCAGGCCGTCCTTGGTGTTGTGGTGCAGGTCCCGCAGGTCGATGAGCGCGGCCTCGTGGGCGTAGTCGTAGGCGAGGTCGAGGTGGCCGACCTCGGCCGCCATGACCGCCTGGGTGCACGCGGACAGCGACGAGTCGCGGACCGTGCGCCGCTCGTAGTAGTCGACGTTGCGGGCCTTCTGCTCGTCGGTGAAGCTCTCGCCGCACCAGTGCAGGGCGAGGACGAGGTCCGCCTGCTTGATGACCTGCTTGCGGTACAGCTGGACGTACGGCTGGCTGAGCAGCAGGGGGTACTGGTCCCGGGTCTCCTCGAACGGCCACTCGTCGAGCATGGTGAAGCGGGCGGACTGGGGGTGGACGCCGAGGCGCTCGTCGTAGGGGACGAACACCGACCCGGCGGCGCGCCGCCAGGCGGCGACCTCCTCCGCGGTCACCTCGCAGGCGGCGGCCTCGGCGGGGTGCCGCCCGCAGGCGTCCGCGGCCACCCGCAGGTTGCGCGCCGCCATGAGGTTGGTGAAGACGTTGTCGTCGACCAGTGCGCTGTACTCGTCCGGTCCCGTGACACCGGCGATGTGCCAGCGGCCGTCCGCGCCGTGATGGCCGAGGCTCATCCACAGCCGGGCCGTCTCGACGAGGACCTCGACGCCGGCGTCGCGCTCCACGCTGTCGTCGCCGGTGACGACGCGGTACCGCTCGAAGGCGTCGGCGACGTCGGCGTTGACGTGGAAGGCGGCCGTGCCGGCCGGCCAGTACCCGGAGCACTCCTGCCCCCGGATGGTGCGCCACGGGAAGGTGGCGCCGCCCAGACCCAGGGTGCGGGCCCGCTCCCGGGCCATGTCGAGGGTCGAGTGCCGCCAGTGCAGGGCGTCCGCAGCCGCGGCCGGCATCGTGTAGGTGAGCACCGGCAGCACGAAGCCCTCGGTGTCCCAGAAGGCGTGCCCGTCGTACCCGGGTCCGGTGAGCCCCTTGCCGGGGATCGCCCGCCGCTCCGCCCGGGCGCCGGCCTGCAGGACGTGGAACAGGGCGAACCGGACCGCCTGCTGGAGGTCCGGGTCGCCCTCGACCTCGACGTCGGCGGCGTCCCAGAACGTGTCGAGGTACTCCCGCTGCTCGCGGGCCAGGCCGTCCCAGCCGGTGTACCCGGCCCCGGTGAGCGCCGCCGCCACCTGGTCGCGCAGCGACGGGGTCGAGCGCTGGCTGGACCAGCCGTAGCCGACGTACTTGACGATCCGCAGCCGCTGGCCGGGCTGCAGCAGGGAGACCACCGTGGTGCGGGCCCAGTCGTCGCGAGTGTCGGTCGACACCTCGACCCGGCCCGGCGCCTCGACCACGTGGTCCATCCCGGCCGCCATCAGCAGGCCGCTGCGCCTGGTGCGGTGGACCAGCATGGCGCTGGTCCGGTTCGCCTCGCCGTGCACGAGGTCGAGGGGCCGCTCGAGGACGGCGGCGACCCGCGGGTCGCCGGAGCGGGCGGGCTGGTCCTCGTTCGCGACCAGCTCGGACTGGACGATGAGCCGGGCCGGGCCGTCCAGCGGCTCCACGACGAACTCGATGGCGGCGATGCTGCGGTGGGTGAAGGACACCAGCCGCGTCGACGTCACCCGCACCCGCTTGTCGGCCGGTGAGACCCACTCCGTGCGCCGCCGCAGCGTGCCGGTCTGGAGGTCGAGCACGCGCTCGTGGCCGCACAGATCGCCGTAGCGGATGTCGAACGGCTCATCGTCCACCAGCAGTCGGATGATCTTGCCGTTCGTCACGTCGACGACGGTCTGGCCGGATTCCGGGTAGCCGTACCCGGCCTCCGCGTAGGGCAGGGGCCGCAGCTCGTAGAGCGAGTTGAGGTAGGTGCCCGGGATCCCGTGCGGCTCGCCCTCGTCGAGGTTGCCGCGCAGCCCGATGTGGCCGTTGCTCAACGCGAAGATCGACTCGGCGTGGGCGAGCTGGTCCGGCTCGAACCGGGTCTCGCGGACCGTCCACGGCTCGACGGGGTAGAGGGACGAGTCGATCACAGCAGCTCTCCGAGGTCCTCGACGACCATGTCCGCGCCGTTCGCGCGCAGTGCCTCGGCGTGGCCGGAGGTGCCCCGCACCCGGTCCACGCCCACGACGAACCCGAACCCGCCGGCCCGGCCCGCGGCCACCCCGGCCAGGGCGTCCTCGAACACGGCCGCCCGTTCGGGGGCGACCCCGAGCCGGGACGCGGCCAGCAGGAAGGTGTCGGGCGCCGGCTTGCCGGCCACCCCCTCCTCGCGGATCGTCATCCCGTCCACCCGTTCCTCGACGAGCGGTGCCATGCCGGTCACGTCGAGGATGGTCGCCGTGTTCGCGCTGGAGGAGACGACGGCGCGCCGCAGGCCGGCGTCGCGGGCCCGCTCGAGGTAGGTCCGGGAGGTCTCGAAGACCTCGACGCCCTCGTCCCGGAGCACCTCGTGGAACATGGCGTTCTTGCGGTTGCCGAGGCCGTGGACCGTCTCGGCGGACGGCGGGTCGTCCGGCGTGCCGAGCGGCAGCACCAGCCCGCGGGAGGCGAGGAAGTCGCGCACCCCGTCCTGGCGGGGCTTGCCGTCGACGTGGGCGGTGTAGTCCGCCACCGGGTCGAACGGGACGAACGCCTCGCCGGTCCGCTCCGCGCGCTCGCGCAGGTAGGCGTCGAACATCCGGGTCCAGGCCCGGGTGTGGACGCTCGCGGTATCGGTCAGCACGCCGTCGAGGTCGAACAGCACCGCGCTCACGGTGTCGGGCAGCCCCAGCACGGACCGACCCTGGCACATCGGGGACACCGGGGTCACATCGGGGTCGCGGGCCGCGCCACGCATCGGTGAACCGCCTCCGACGTGCTGCGACGTGGTGTGACGGAACGATGACCAGCAGCCTCAGGCGGGCAGCCCGGCGCGCTCGTCGGCACGCAGTCCAGGCGGGCGAGGGCAGCCGTCTCGATGACCGTTCGGACCCGCCGGCCCTCCTCCCCGGCCGGCACGCCTGTCGAACGGTGTCACCCCCGGCTGACCGGGATCCTCCGCGGGGCCTCGCCCGTCGGGCCGACCGGCAGGCGGACCTCCAGCACGCCGTCCCGGTACGTCGCGGACACCACCTCGGGGGTCGTCCCGCGGGGGAGGCGGACGTGCCGGGTGAAGGACCCGTAGCGGAACTCGCTGCGGTAGCCCTCGGAGTCGCGGGACTCCGACCGCTCCTCGCGGCGAGCGCTGATGACGAGGGTGTCGTCCTCGATCGTCACCGAGACGTCCTTCCCGGGGTCCACCCCGGGCAGCTCGGCCCGGACCACCCGGGTGCCGTCCTCGGTCGACTCCTCGACCCGGATGAGGTGGCCCCCGGACTCGGCGAGGTCCCGCCACGGCCCCGCCTCCCGCCACGGCCAGCCGGCCTGGCCGAACGGCCACCCGGCCTGGACCAGCTCGAACAGCTCGCGGGGACTGCGCACCGCGGACACGCCGCTGCGCTGTCCCGACGGTCGCTCGGACGACTCGTCCGCGGGCCGGTCCGCAGCAGCGCCGGTCGGTTCGACCTGGGTTCCGCTCACGGGGTCGGTGGGTGTGTGCGTCGGGGTCTGGTCGCTCATGAAGGGTCCTCCCGCCCGGCCCGGCCGGCCGTGGCCGGACCACTCCACCAGTCTGCGCCGGACGGCGCCCGGCTGCGAGGGACGGGTGTCCCTCGACTCGGCGTAGGCGACGGCGACGGCGGCGCCGAGACGGGCGTTGTGGCGGACCAGCGCGACGTTGGCCCGCAGGCTCGCCCCGCCGCTCAGCTCGACGAGGCGGCGCAGCAGGTAGGGCGTGACGTCCCGGCCGGTGACGCCGCGATCGTCGGCGTCGGCCAGGGCCTGCGTCACCAGGACGTCGATCTCGGCCGCGGGTACCTCCTCAGCCGCCGGGACCGGGTTCGCCACGACGAGCCCACCCGGCACGCCCAGCGACCAGGCGGCGCGCACGGTCGCCGCGACCTCGGCGGCGGTGTCGCACCGCAGCGGGGCCCGGAACCCGCTGTCGCGGGTCCAGAAGGCGGGGAACCGGTCGGTGCCCACGGCCACCACCGGCACCCCGAGGGTCTCCAGGCGCTCCAGCGTCAGCCCGATGTCGAGGACGCTCTTGACGCCCGCGCACACCACGGCGACCGGCGAGCGGGAGAGCTCGACGAGGTCGGCGCTCTCGTCGAAGGTCCGGCCCGCGCCGCGGTGGACCCCGCCGAGCCCACCGGTGACGAACACCCGGATCCCGGCCAGGGCCGCCAGTCGCATGGTGGCGGCCACGGTGGTGGCGCCGTGCCCGCCCCGGGCGACGACGTGCCCGAGGTCGCGCGTGCTGACCTTGGTGACGGCCGGGTCGCTCGCCAGCAGGTCGAGGTCGGCGTCCGACAGCCCGGCCCGGGGCCGGCCCGCGAGCACGGCGACGGTCGCGGGGACGGCGCCGCCCGCTCGGACGATCGCCTCGACCTCGCGTGCCATCGCGATGTTGTCCGGGTACGGCATGCCGTGGCTGATGATCGTGCTCTCGAGCGCGACCACCGGGTGGCGGGCGGCGAGGGCGTCGGCGACCTCCGGTGAGACGTCGACGGGCCGGGCGCCGGTCACGGGAGGCTCCCGAGGTAGGCGTCCAGCGCGTCGGCCAGGACCTCCGGGGTGAGGTCGGCGCGGACCGTGTCGGCGGTCGCGACGGTGAGCCCGGCGGCGGCGTGGCCGTGGTGGACCGCGGTCACCGGGTCGTGGCCCTCCAGCAGAGCGTGGACGAACGCGGCCAGCATCGCGTCGCCGGCTCCGGTGACGTCGAGGACCGGGCCGGGCGCGGCCGGGAAGCGGGCCGGCCGGCCGTCACCGGTGCTCAGCAGGCTGCCACCGGCGCCGAGCCGGACCCAGACCAGCTCGCAGCCCCGGGCGTGCGCCGCGGCCACCGCCCGGTGCAGGTCCGCCTCGGTCGCGGTGTCGATCCCGGTCACGGCGGCCAGCTCGCCCCGGTCCGGGGTGAGGGCCCGCAGGGACCTGCCCTGCAGCACCGGCCGCAGGCGCGCGGCCTTCGGCGCGCTCACCGGGTCGACGACGGCCGGCACCCCGGCGGCCGCCGCGATGTCGAGCGCCGCCGCCGCGACCGCCGCCGGGAGGTTGCCGTCGACGACGACCAGTGCGGCGCCGGCGAGGACGGCCTCCCGCTCCCGGACGTCGGCGACGCCGAGGGCGTCGGTGCCCGTCATCTCGGACACGGCGACGACCAGTTCGCCGGCGTGGTCGAGGACGGCGGTGTAGGCGCCGGTGGGGAAGGGCCCGCGGACGACGGCGGAGACGTCCACCCCGGCCGCCGCGGTCGTCCGCAGGAGGCGCTCGCCGGCTTCGTCCTCACCGATGTGGGCGACGAGCGTGACGGGGGTGGTGAGCCGGGCCAGGTTCTCGGCGACGTTGCGCCCGACCCCGCCCGGAGAGCTGCGGGTCGTGCCGGGGTTGCTGCTGCCGAGGACGGGAGGTCGGGTGCTGCGGGCCTTGACGTCGACGTTCGCTCCGCCGACCACGACGACCGGCCCGGCGGGGGAGGGGGTGGGGGCTGCCACCCCCCTACTCTCGCGGGGTGACGGCGCTGGAGGCGTGGACTGACGGAGCTTGTTCCGGGAATCCGGGCCCGGGGGGGTGGGCCTGGGCCACCCGCGACGGCCGCCGCGACAGCGGAGGCGAGCCCCGGACCACCAACCAGCGGATGGAGATCCACGCCGCCCTGGAGGCGGTGCGGTCCCTGGCGGACGGCCCGCTCGTGGTGGTCAGCGACTCCACCTACGTCGTCAACTGCTTCCGGGACCGGTGGTGGCAGGGCTGGCTGGCCCGCGGCTGGGTCAACTCCGCGAAGAAGCCCGTCGCCAACCGGGACCTCTGGGAACCGCTCATCACCGAGGTCAACGACCGCGGCGACGTGACGTTCCGCTGGGTCAAGGGCCACTCCGGCGACGAGATGAACGACCTCGTGGACTCCCTCGCCGTCGCCGAGGCGGCCCGCGCCCTGCGCCCCCTCACCCCGCCC
>JBHJOJ010000155.1:0-2174 GCA_050329835.1 Kineosporiaceae bacterium
CCCGCCGCCGGCTCGGGGGCCGTCGCCGCAACCACCGGGACGGGTTCCGTCGCGGGCTCGGAGACGGTGGCCGCCGGGGCAGGTGACGGAGCGCGTTCGGGCACCGGGTCCGCTTCCGCCGGCTCGGCGGCCAACGGCTCGGCGGCCACCGGCTCGGCGGCCACCGGCTCGGCGGCCACCGGCTCGGGCGCGGCGGGCCCCCGGCCCGCGGGATCGCGGCACTCGGCGAGTTCCCGGCTCCGGGTGTCGAGGTCCGTCCGGGCGGTGGCGAGCTCGGACCGCAGCCTGTCCAGCTCGCTCTGGTCGGCGGGCGAGCGGGCGTGGCGCCCGCGGTCGTTGTCCGTTCCGGCCCACCGGCTCCACAGCAACCAACCGATGAGCAGTCCCAGCAGGAAGGCGAGGACGAGCGCCAGGATCGACTGCCACAGGAACCAGGCCACGGCGGGAACCCCCTCGGGATGCGGATGCCGGGGTGATCAAAGCGGACTCGCCCTCCCGAGGCAATAGGCAGATCTGCCCGATCGGCTTTGTGTACGACGCACATGAGGGTGGATCGTGGGCTCATGCTCCGTCGCAGCGTCGCGACCGCCCTCCTGGCCCTCGCCGCCACCGTCGCCCTCGTCCTCGGCGTCGCCGCCGTCCCACCCGCGTCGACCGCTCCGGCCGCCGCGGCGGCCGCCTACACCGGCCCGCGCGCCGGCATGGTCCAGATGTTCGACTGGCCGTGGCCGGACATCGCCCGGGAGTGCACCAACCACCTGGGCCCCAAGGGCTACTGGGCCGTTCAGACCTCGCCCCCCAAGGAGCACGCGCGCGTCTCGGGCGACCCCTGGTGGGAGCGGTACCAACCGGTCAGCTACCGCCTGGACAGCCGGTCCGGGGACCGCGCGGAGTTCGCTGCGATGGTCGCGACGTGCCGCGACGCGGGCGTCACGATCATCGCCGACGTGGTGCTCAACCACATGGCGGGCACGGACGGCGTCAGCATCATCGGCACCCAATACCAGAAGTACCAGTACTCGATCTACTCCCCGCAGGACTTCCACCAGCCGCCGTGCCAGGTGACGAACTACAACGACCGCTACAACGTCCAGTTCTGCGAGCTGGTGAGCCTCTCGGACCTCAACACGGCGTCGTCGTACGTCCGCGGCCAGCAGGTGGCCTACCTCAACGACCTGGTGTCGCTGGGGTCGGGGGGTTCCGGGTGGACGCCGCCAAGCACATCCCCGCCTCCGACCTGGCTGCGATCCTCGGGGCGGTGAACGGCGACCCGTACGTCTTCACCGAGGTCATCGACTACGGCGGCGAGGCGGTCGGGGCCGGGGAGTACACCGGCCTGGGCGACGTCACGGAGTTCCGGTACGGGCTGCGGGTGTCCGAGACGTTCCGCTCGGGGCGGATCTCGACGCTGGTCCGGCCCGAGCAGTCGTGGAACACGTGAGGGGTCCTCGCGTCCTCGGACGCCGTGCCGTTCGTCGCCAACCACGACACCGCCCGGGGCACCGCCGGCGGCGGGGTCCTGACCTACAAGGACGGCGCCCTGTTCAACCTGGCGCAGGTCTACACGCTCGCCTGGCCGTACGGGAACCCGGTCCTCACCAGCGAGTTCGCGTGGTCGTCCACCGACCAGGGGCCACCGTCGGACGGCAGCGGGTTCACGGTCGGCGCCTACCGCGCCGGCGACACCACGGTTCCGTCGGGGTGCGCCAACGCCTCGCCGTGGGTGTGCGAGCACCGCTGGGGCAACATCGCGAACATGATCGGCTTCCGGGCGGCCACGGCCGGGGCGTGGCGGGTCGACAACGTGTGGGACAACGGCTTCCAGCAGATCGCCTTCAGCCGCGGGAACCTCGGCTTCGTCGCGATCAACCGGGAGGGCGTCGCCATGGACCGCGTCCTGCAGACCGGGCTGCCCGCCGGCGTCTACTGCGACGTGCTCTCCGGCGATTTCGACCTGGCGACCCGGGCCTGCACCGGCAACCGGGTCACCGTGAACGCCGACGGCACCGCCCGCGTCCAGGTCCCTGCCCTCTCGGCCTTCGCCCTCCACGCCGCCTCGAAGGTCTCCTGACCCCCTCCTCCCCCGCTTGGCCCGGGATTGTGCTGTCCGGCACGGGATCCATCGGCAGGTTCTCCGCCACATCCCGGGCCAAGCAGGGGGGGGGTGGGTTAGG